>JBBKWG010000069.1:0-12137 GCA_037968835.1 Paracoccaceae bacterium | reverse complement strand
CGGACAATCCAGAGCCGCCGCCTCGAACAGCGCCTCGTTCAAGATCCTGCCCTCCAAATTCGCGGGCGACTGCGCAATGCGTGTCTCAAGCGCGTCGCAAACCCGCGTCACCGGCTGGGCAGTCGCAGGTCCGGTCAATGCGGCAATGATTACGACGGCGGTCGCTTTAATCCAGTTCATCTGACGACAAAAACTCCGCTGAACCCTTGGGTGTCCAATCCTTCGACATAGTAGGGATAGTCGCCAGGGCGTTGCGGGATGAACCAGATATCGACTTCGCCTTCGTCATCGAATTCGACCGCTTGAAGCCCGAAAAGCTTGACCTTGTTGTCGTCGATGACAACCTGATCAATCCAGCTTTCGCGGAACAGCCCCGGTGCAAGCAGCGTATATTCCTCAAGCCCGTCGCTTTCGATCCGCCAGCGGTAATAGACCCCGGTCTCGACCTCGTATCGCGTGATCGAGAACCCCGTCGCCGCATCCAGAACCAGCGGCTCCAGTCGTTCAGCCCGTCGCGTGGGGTCACCTTCGGCAAAGACCGACGCCGCAAGTGAAACGAAGAGAACCGCAGCGAAAAGCATTCTGATTGTATCCGTCAAAGGTTGCCCCCCAGATGTCGCGTTGTGGCTGGAACGCTAACACCCAGCACGGACGCGAAGCAATCTTGGCCGCGCAATCTACGGGTCAAATTTGGGAGGCCGCACCGTCGACCCCCCATCAGAGGCCCGCCAGAAACGCGTGAATCTCGCCCGCGATCTCTGCGTCTCGGCCAATGTAGATGTGTCCGCCAGACGGATAGCTGACAAGTTTCGCGCCCGGAACGGTCGATGCGATGTGGCGCGCAGCGGCAAAGGTGTCGAAGCCGTCGTCTTTAAGGGAAATGGCGAGGGTCGGGACTGCAATCGCGTTTAGGTCCATCACCTCGGGAGCCTGCGCTATCCACGTATCGTTCAATAACCCGGCGGCGCGGTCACTGACGGGAAGGATGCCGCGGAGGATCGAACGCACGCGCGCTTGCTCCTCCGGCGCAGCCGCATGAAACAGCGCAGGATCGGTGGCCAGAAAGGTTCTGATCATCGTGTCCTCTGAAAGTCGCGTTCCGGCCCAGAACAGTAGATCCGAGCGCAAACCATATTGCATGATTGCCGCGCCCAGCCTGCCTGGCTGAGGTAATGGCCGGTTCGGCACAATCGTCGCCGGGACCAGCGCGACCACGGCGGAACAACGATCCGGATGACGCAAAGCGAAAGCGACGGCCGCGCGCGCACCAGCCGAGGCACCAATCACCGGAACCCGGTCAAGGCCAAGTTCGTCCAGCAGTTCGAGCAGCGCATCGGCCTGAGCAAACGACGACGCATCGTCGGGAATATCGCTCCGCAGATAACCGAATCGCGACGGTGCGACGATGGTGTGCCCCATCCCGGACAACCGTTGAGCCATCGCGAGCCCCTGATCGAACCCGCCACCTGTCCCGTGCAGCGCCAGAAGCGCCGGCCCCTCGCCCGCAACGGCATATTCAATCGACCCGACGCTGCTTTGGAAGACCGCGCTGCCAGTTGACGCGGACCGCCGGGCTTCGCTGATGGCGTTGGCGTAGAGCCGGTTTGTCACAGCGCCCCCGGCGAGAGCTGCCGCGCCTGCCACACTTGCGGCGAAGAAAGATCTGCGGTTGAGCCATGTCATGCAGCGAAGCGATCACGTATACGCGCTGGCTGCCTTGATGCGCGTCAATTGCTGCTCCTCGTGCCTTCGCTTTCCACCTCGGCAAGCGGCCGCGATTCTGCCCTTGCCATCCCAAGCCCTTCAATCGCACGATCCGGACATAGATGAAGCAACCAGCACGACGCGAGGCCGCCTTGAAATCCATTGTCATCCACGCCGCGCGTGACCTTCGCATCGAAGACCGCGAGGCTGCGAACCCCGGCCCGGGCGAGGTTCGCGTTCGCGTTGCCGCCGGAGGTATCTGCGGGTCGGATCTACATTATTACAACCACGGCGGGTTCGGAAGCGTTCGGCTGCGCGAACCTATGATCTTGGGTCACGAAGTTTCGGGGCATATTGAGGCGCTGGGCGACGGCGTCTCAGACTTGATCGTAGGTCAGTTGGTCGCCATTTCGCCTTCGCGCCCGTGTCATGACTGCAAGTATTGCCGCAGCGCCCAGTACAACCAGTGCCTGAACATGCGCTTTTACGGATCGGCGATGCCGTTCCCGCACATTCAGGGCGCGTTTCGCGAAGTGCTTGTAGCTGAAGCCGCTCAATGCGCGCCCGCCGATAACCTCAGTCCCGGCGAGGCTGCGATGGCGGAACCGCTCGCGGTCTGCCTCCACGCCACGCGACAGGCCGGCCCAATGCTCGGGAAATCGGTTCTTGTGACCGGTTGCGGCCCGATTGGCGTTCTTTGTATCCTTGCGGCGCGCCGCGCTGGCGCTGATCTGATCGTTGCGACTGACCTGAGCGATTTCACGTTGGAGATGGCAAGAAATGCCGGCACCGATCTGACGGTAAACACGGGAAGTAACCCCAAAGGCCTGTCGCCATACCTCGCGGACAAGGGTCACTTCGACGTTTTATTTGAATGCTCCGGTGCCGCGCCCGCGTTGGTGGGCGCGATCCCGGCGATGCGACCCGGCGGCACGATCGTCCAGCTTGGCCTTGGCGGAGACATGACGCTGCCGGTGCAGGCGATGACGGCGAAAGAGCTTTCGCTGAAGGGTTCGTTTCGCTTTCACGAGGAATTTTCCACAGGCGTCAGTCTGATGCAGAAAGGTCTGATCGACGTGAAGCCCCTTATAACACAGACGTTTCCCATCGCAGATGCTGTCGCAGCGTTCGAGACGGCAGGCGACAGAAGTCGCGCCATGAAAGCCCAGATCAGCTTTGTATAAAGACCTCCGGGGTGGCCAAGACCGGGACCGGCTTTACATATCGTTGGCGGGCGCTCCAAATCGCGGTTCGCTGAAAGGCAAGGAGACCAGCATCAATGAGCAAGTCCGACATCGGCCTGATTGGCCTTGGCACCATGGGTTCGGCGCTGGCGCTGAATATCGCGGAAAAGGGCTTCTCGGTTGCCGTCTGGAACCGCACCACCAGCGTGACCGAAGCATTTGCGAAAGACGCTGGTGATCTGGCGGAACGGATCACGCCGACCAAATCCCTGAACGCGCTCATCGCTGCACTGAGCAAACCGCGCGCGATAATCCTGATGGTGCCAGCTGGCGACCCGGTCGACGAACAGATTGCTGCCCTACGCCCGTTGCTTGACGCAGACGACCTCATTATCGACGCAGGGAACGCGAATTTCCACGACACCAATCGCCGGATAAGCGCCGGTTCCGGGCCGTTTATGGGCATTGGCGTGTCCGGCGGCGAAGAGGGTGCGCGTCATGGACCCTCGATCATGGGCGGCGGCACTCAGGAACAGTGGGATCGCGTGGCGCCGATCCTGACGAAGATCGCGGCACAATTCGATGGCACGCCATGCGCGGCGCTGCTTGGCCCGGAAGGTGCGGGTCATTTTGTCAAGGCCGTTCACAACGGCATCGAATACGCCGACATGCAATTGATCGCCGAGGCATACGGACTGATGCGGGATGGCCTCGGAATGAAGGCAACCGAGATCGGATCGGTGTTCGACGCGTGGAATGAAGGACCGCTTAAATCCTATCTGATCGAAATCTCCGGAAAGGTTGCGGGCGCGACAGACCGGGCTACCGGTGGCGCGCTTCTGGACGTGATCGAGGACGCGGCCGGTCAGAAAGGCACGGGCCGCTGGACCGCGATCGAAGCCCAGCACCTTGGCGCGCCAATACCGGTGATCGAAGCCGCCGTCGCTGCCCGCAACATGTCGGCACGGCGAGCATTGCGGGCGGACTTGGCAAGTAAGTTCGAGATGGGAATCAACCGGCTGTCCGCCGATATCCTGCCACTTGGAACGCTGGAAAAGGCGCTCATCTGCGGCAAGGTGCTGTGCTATGCGCAGGGATTCGAGATGATCCGCGCCGCGTCGGAAAAGTTTGATTGGTCGCTCAATGCGCCACAAATCGCGCGGATCTGGCGGGCCGGCTGCATCATCCGCTCGGCGATGCTGGACGACATGGCCGAGGCTCTTGAAGCCAATCCCGGCCAGAACCTGATGGCAGCGCCCTTCTTTGCCGACATACTCCGAGGCAGCGTTTCAGACCTGCGCGCCGCGATCACGGCAGGGATCGCCGCCGGGTTGCCGGTTCCCGCGCTCTCGGCCGCCCTTGGCTACTTCGACACGATGCGGCAGACGCGCGGCACTGCCAATATGATCCAGGGGCAGCGGGATTTCTTCGGTCTGCACGGGTTTGTGCGTCTGGATACCGGTGCCTCGGACCAGCACGGCCCCTGGGCGGATGACTGAAATCTAAAGCGCCGCGATCCGCGATAGGCAACGGCGCAGAACCACCTGTTCTTCGGCTGTGAACTGCCCGGCAAGTTCAGCATCGTAAGCGCGCGCTGAGGCACAGAGATCGGTGAAAACCGCAGAGCCATTTTTGGTCAATTGCAGGATTTCGTGGCGTCGGTCGTCAGGAAGAGTCTTCCGGCTCAACAGGCGCTTTTGCTCGAGCGCGGCGACGGCACGGCTGACCTTGGTCTTGTGGATGCTACCGCGTTCGCAGATCTCCTTTGCGGTAAGCGACCCATGTCGACCGAGGTGAAACAGCACGCGCCATTCGGTCCGCAACATGCCATACTTGCCCTTGTAATACTGCTGGAACGCGCGGCTTGTCGCCTCGGCCGCCTGATTGAGCGCGTAGGGCAGGAAATCGCGCAGATCGAACGGAGAATTATCACTCATTCCACCGGACTAGGGCTTGTTAGTTACAAAATCAACTAATATCTCACCAACAACGCAGAAAGGACATCACGATGAACGAGAACCTCGCGCCGTCCGAATTGACCACCGCCGCAACCCCTGTCGGAACGATTGAAGGCTACATGCCGGGCTTCGGCAATGACTTCGAGACCGAGGCGCTACCCGGTGCTTTGCCGCAGTGTATGAACAGCCCGCAAAAGTGCAACTACGGGCTATATGGCGAACAATTGTCCGGCACAGCCTTCACCGCGCCAAGCCACCAGAACGAACGCACGTGGTGCTATCGCATCCGCCCTTCGGTCAAACACACACACCGCTTTGCCAAGTTCGACCTGCCGTACTGGAAATCAGCCCCGCACGTCGATCCCGACGTCGTTTCGCTGGGCCAATACCGCTGGGATCCCGTGCCCCATTCCGACCAGCCTCTGACATGGCTGACGGGGATGCGCACGATGACGACGGCCGGGGATGTGAATACGCAAGTCGGCATGGCGAGCCATATTTATCTGGTGACCAAATCCATGGTCGACGCCTATTTCTATTCCGCCGACAGCGAATTGCTCGTGGTCCCGCAGGATGGTCGGTTGCGGTTTTGCACCGAACTTGGCGTCATCGACCTCGAACCCCAGGAAATCGCCATTCTCCCGCGTGGTCTGGTGTACCGGGCCGAAGTCATCGACGGCCCCGCCCGCGGTTTCGTCTGCGAGAATTACGGTCAGAAATTTGCCCTGCCCGGACGCGGCCCGATCGGCGCGAACTGCATGGCGAATCGGCGCGATTTCAAGACCCCCGTGGCCGCTTTCGAGGATCGCGACGCGCCCTCGACGGTCACCGTGAAATGGGCCGGTCAATTTCACGAAACCAAAATCGACCACTCGCCGCTGGATGTCGTGGCGTGGCACGGCAATTATGCACCGGTGAAATATGACCTCAGAACCTACTGCCCGGTCGGCGCGATCCTGTTCGACCATCCCGACCCGTCGATCTTCACCGTCCTGACCGCCCCCTCGGGTGTCGAAGGCACCGCCAACATCGACTTCGTCTTGTTCCGCGACCGCTGGATGGTGGCCGAAGATACCTTCCGCCCGCCCTGGTACCACAAGAACGTCATGTCCGAGCTTATGGGCAACATCCACGGCATCTATGACGCCAAGCCCAAGGGTTTCGTCCCCGGCGGCATGTCGCTGCACAACATGATGTTGCCTCATGGTCCCGACAAAAACGCGTTCGAGGGCGCGTCGAACGCGGACCTCGGCCCCGAGAAGCTGGAAAACACGATGTCGTTCATGTTCGAAACCCGCTTTCCCCAGCATCTGACGGCCTTCGCCGCCAAGGAAGCGCCTCTCCAGGACGATTATATTGATTGCTGGAGCGATCTTGAGAAGAAGTTCGACGGCACGCCGGGCAAGAAATGAAGGTTGCAACGCGTCCCGTTCAAAAAAAGCCGCACTTTCGCGACGGCCAGCTTGTGATTGTATCTGACGATCTGACATCGTGCCGCGCCGTAAAGAATCTGGTGCTTCAGGACTTGCTGGACCAGGATTTCGGAGCGGAGGACATCGCGAGACATCTTGGCCGCTCGGAGCCCTTTAATTCTTCCGCCGCCTTTGCGCCGCTACCACGATCTTATCAATTCCTCGACGGCTCTGCCTATGTGAACCACGTCGATCTGGTGCGAAAGGCACGCGGGGCCGTGATGCCGGACACCTTCTGGAGCGATCCGCTGATGTATCAGGGCGCCTCCGACGGATTTCTCGCCTCGACCGATGATATAACCGGCGATCCCAACTGGGGTGTCGATTTCGAGGCCGAGATCGCAGTTATCACGGTATTCGTGCCAAGGGGAACCGGGCCGGAAGAAGCAGCTAAATCAATTCGCTACATCATGCTATTGAACGACGTTTCGCTGCGAAACCTCATACCCGACGAGTTGTCGAAAGGTTTTGGATTCGTGCAATCCAAACCTGCATCCGCCTGTTCGCCCTGCGCTGTCACGCCTGACGCGGTGCCCGGTTGGGACGGGCGTAAACTGACCGGCGTTCTTCGCGTCGACCTGAACGGCCAACCCTTCGGACGCGCAGACGCCGGCGTCGATATGACGTTCGATTTCGGACAACTCATCGCCCATGCCGCAAAGACGCGATCGCTTGCGGCGGGCACCGTAATCGGCTCCGGCACGGTTTCCAATCGCGACGCCGACGGCGGACCGGGGTTGCCTGTCGCCGAGGGCGGGAAGGGCTATTCGTGCATCGCCGAACAGCGCGTTGTCGAAAAAATCCTTCACGGATCGGCCAAAACGCCATTTCTTCAACTTGGTGACACGGTAAGAATCTGGATGGAGGACGCGCGTGGGCAATCCATCTTCGGAAGCATCGAGCAGCAAATGAAAGGCTTGAAATGACCAAGGCATTCGCGTCTCAGGGCGACCTCACCGAGAAGACCATCACATTCGACGAAGTCGGTCGCGATCTCTGGGCATTCACGGCCGAGGGCGATCCTAATTCAGGCGTCATTATCGGTGACGACAGCGTGATGATCGTCGAAGCACAGGCGACGCCACGCCTTGCCGCCAAGGTTATCGAGAAAGTGCGCACGGTCACCGACAAGCCGATTTCGCACGTGGTTCTGACCCATTACCACGCCGTCCGTGTGCTGGGCGCGTCGGCCTATGGTGCCGATCAGATCATCATGGGCGATACCGCCCGCGCCATGGTTATTGAGCGTGGGCAGGAGGATTGGGACAGCGAGTTCCAGCGGTTTCCCCGCTTGTTCGAAGGCCACGAGTCTATCCCGGGCCTCACCTATCCAACGACGACGTTCTCGGAAACGATGACCGTTTACCTGGGCCAACGACGCATCGACCTGATGCACCTTGGCAGGGCACATACCGCAGGTGACATCGTCATCCACGTACCCGACGAAAACGTCATGTTCACCGGTGACATCGTCGAGGATCATTCGGCTTGCTATTGCGGCGACGGACATTTCAACGATTGGGGGGATACGCTCGACAACATTGCGCTGTTCGACGTCGATGCCATCGCGCCGGGTCGTGGCGGCGCTCTGATCGGTAAGGACGCGGTCCACCGCGCACTGGTCTCGACCCGCGATTTCGTCGACAGCACATATACTCCAGCCGCCCGCGTTGCTGCGCGGGGTGGCACGCTGAAAGAAGCGTGGGACGACGTGCGCGCCGCCTGCGATCCGAAATTCAGCGACTACGCGATCTACGAACATTGCCTGCCCTTCAATGTCGCGCGCGCTTATGACGAGGCACGCGGCATCGACACCCCGCGCATCTGGACAGCCGAGCGTGATCTGGAAATGTGGGCCGCCCTTCAGAGCTAACCGAAACGGAGGTCGATCGCTCATGGCGGAAACGGGTTACAAGACCGCCTTTCGGCTCTACCCCTACGAACGCGTGCCCGACCAGTCGGCCCCACCCGTCCGCCACCCCGTTGTCATCGTCGGTGGCGGACCGGTCGGATTGACGCTCGCGCTTGATCTCGGACGTCGCGGGACGCCGGTTCTTTTGCTCGACGACCACGACGGCGTTGGCCTTGGATCACGCGCGATCTGTTTTTCGCGCCGGACGCTCGACATCGCAGATCGCCTTGGTTGTGGGCGCGAAATGGTCGAAAAGGGCGTGGTGTGGAACGTCGGGAAAGTCTTTCACGCCAACGAAGAGGTCTTTGAGTTCAACCTCTCACCTGAGGGTGGATACCGCAATCCGGCGTTCATCAACCTTCAGCAACCCTACTTCGAAAAGTTTTTGGTCGATGCGATCCGCCGGGAGCAAGAACAAGGCGCGCCTATCAAGATCCGCGGCTGCAATTGCGTGACGGCGATTTACGACAGCGGCGATTACATGACACTTGGCATCGAAACGCCCGACGGTCCCTATGAAATCGAGGCTGACTGGGCGGTTGCCTGCGACGGCGCGCGCTCGCCCATGCGCGATATGCTTGGACTGGGATTCGAAGGGCGGGTTTTCGAGGACAACTTCCTCATCGCCGACGTGAAGATGAAGGCCGACTTCCCGACCGAACGCTGGTTCTGGTTCGAGCCGCCGTTCGAGAACGCCGGGCAATCCGCGCTTCTGCACAAACAGCCCGACGATATCTGGCGAATAGACTTTCAACTGGGGTGGAACATCGACCGCGCGCAGGAACTCGATCCCGTGCGGGTGCGCGCCCGCGTCGACGCGATGCTCTCCTCGCAAACCGGGACGCTCCCCAAGTACGATCTGGAATGGACCTCCATCTACACGTTCCAGTGCCGCCGGATGGAGAAGTTCCGGCACGGGCGCGTCCTGTTCGCCGGTGACAGTGCGCATCAGGTTTCGCCATTCGGCGCGCGAGGTGCCAACTCGGGCGTGCAGGATGCCGACAATCTGGGCTGGAAACTGGATTTGGTTCTTCGCGGGTTGGCGAACGATCTGCTGCTGGACAGCTATTCAGATGAACGTGTTCACGGTGCCGAGGAAAACATACTGAATTCAACGCGCTCCACTGACTTCCTGACCCCAAAATCCGACATCAGCAAGGTGTTCCGGAACGCAGTTCTGACACTTGCCAAGTCGCAACCCTTCGCGCGCCCGTTGGTGAATTCCGGCCGACTTTCGCTCCCCTGTTGCTATGACGGCTTCCCGCTTTTTGGCGAGGACGCGCTGCGAGGTCCGCACGTCACGCGACCCGGTGCACCCTGCCCCAATGCGCCGGTCGATGGCGGGTTTCTGCTGAACAGGTTGGACGGATCATTCATCATCCTGGCTCTCAATACCGCCACGCCAGACGAGATCACCGAAAACGGCGTAGTGGCAAAATCGGTCAGTCTCACGGTCGACGCCGGCGCATTTCGCGACCGCTATCTGGGCGATTCCGACAGCGCGGTCTATCTGATCCGGCCGGATCAACACATCGTCGCGCGCTGGCCGGCCTACGACGAAACAGCCGTTCGCTTGGCGCTGCGCCGCGCGATCGGGATGGAGTGAACCCATGACATTGAACCTGACGCCCAACATCGCCGACCCCGATGGGTTCTACGACGAATTGCTACGCGCGCACGAGGGCCTGAGCAAAGACGAAAGCGACGATCTGAACGCGCGCCTGATCCTCATCCTCGCCAATCACATCGGCGACCGCGCCACCCTTCGGGAGGCGCTGAACGCTGCGAAGTGAAGACTATACCCAGGTCGGATGGAATTTTCCGGCGGGGGAAAGCGTGAACACCTCGCAGCCGTCTTCCGTCACCCCGACCGAATGCTCGAACTGCGCCGAAAGCGATTTGTCACGCGTGACGGCGGTCCAGTCATCAGCGAGCACCTTGGTTTCGGGACGCCCCAGATTCACCATCGGTTCAATCGTGAAGAACATCCCGGCCTCCAGAATCGGCCCCGTTCCCGGTCGACCGTAGTGCAGGACGTTCGGCGGCGCGTGAAAAACCCGCCCAAGTCCGTGCCCGCAGAAATCGCGCACTACCGACATCCTGTTGGCCTCGACATAGGCCTGAATGGCATGACCGATGTCACCGAAGGTGTTTCCTGGCTTCACCGCCTCGATCCCCTTGAACAAAGCGTCGTGGGTCACGTCGATCAGACGTTCGGCCTTTCGAGCAAGCTTGCCGGCGACATACATCCGGCTGGTGTCGCCATACCAGCCATCAACGATAACGGTGACATCGACATTAAGAATATCGCCTTCTTTCAGCAGCTTGTCGCCCGGAATGCCGTGGCAGACCACGTGATTGACGCTGATGCAACTGGCGTGCTGATAGCCTTTGTAGCCGATCGTCGCCGACGTCCCGCCCGCCGTTTCAACCATCTGCATGATTGCCGCGTCGATCTCGCCCGTTGTGCGGCCGGGCATCACCATTGGCGCGATGTCATCCAGAATACGCGCGGCCAGTGCGCCGGCGCGATGCATTCCGGCGAAATCCTCGCGTTCGTAGATGCGGATACCGTCTTTGGTAAGGCGGCCCTGAGTCCGTTCGTCCACGTTCAAATCCTCAATCGTCTTTTGGCCCGATATAGGCCGTTTGTCCAAAAAGTGCCAGAGATGCTCCTCAAACTGCGCTCAATCGTTCATCGCTATCTCGTCGCCCAGAACGACGCCGTCCGTCGAGATGGCTGTTGCGTAGACCATCGCCTCAACACCGGCAGCTTGTGCGACGTCGAACGCTGCGCCGTATGCCGGGTCAAGGTCGCGCGCCAGCGTGAAGCGAACGCAATCGGTGCGCTGGACCACGTAGAGCATGACCGCGCGGTGCCCATCGGCAACCATGTCCGCCAGATCCCGCAGATGTTTGGCGCCACGAACGGTGACGCAATCGGGAAACTCGGCCAGGGTGCCGTTGCGACACAAATGAGCATTCTTCACTTCAAGGTAAAGGTCCGGCAAGCCCGGTTCGCTCAGTAGAAAATCTACGCGGCTGTTGGCACTGTAAGGAACCTCGGCGCGAATCCCGGAGTACGCGGATAGCATGCCGATTTTACCGCCCCGCAGCGCCTCGCCAATAACGCGGTTTGGAACGCTCGTGTCGATTCCGGCCAGATGCCCACCTTCAAGCTCGACCAGGCGCCAGCCGTAACTCAGCTTCTTGCGCGGATCGTCGTTTGCCTCAAGCCAGACCCGCATTCCCGGCTCGGCAAGTCCAAGCATGGCGCCCGGGTTGGGACAATGCACCGTCACCTCGCGCCCGTCCGCTTCCAGCACGACGTCGGCCAGAAAGCGTTTATAGCGCCGCAGCAGACGGGCGGGCACCAAAGGGGATGGAAAGCGCATAGCCCCCGCCCTATACCGCATGTGGGCATGGAAACAAGGACACCAGACATGGCAAATCCGACCGCCGCGATGCTTGTGATCGGCGACGAGATCCTGTCAGGCAGGACGCGGGATGCGAACATGCACTACCTTGCCGGGCGGTTGAACGAAGTCGGAATCGACCTGAGAGAGGTCCGGATCGTGTCCGACGACAAGCGCGCGATTGTCGAATCTGTGTCAGAATTATCAAAAGCTTATGAGCACGTCTTCACGTCTGGCGGAATCGGTCCGACTCACGACGACATTACAGCCGATTGTATCGCAGCGGCCTTCGGTGCCGCGATTGACGTGCGCGACGATGCGCGCGACCTGCTTCAGGCACATTATGACCGGCAGGGAAGCGAACTGAACGCGGCCCGTCTGAGAATGGCGCGGATTCCCGATGGCGCGACGTTGATCGACAACCCCGTTTCCACCGCGCCGGGGTTCACGCTGGGAAATGTCCACGTCATGGCGGGTGTGCCGAGCGTCTT
>JBBKWG010000068.1:0-18363 GCA_037968835.1 Paracoccaceae bacterium | reverse complement strand
GCCTGTTCCAGACCATTCCGGATAGCAGCAAGATCGCGTGGCCCGCCTCTGTCCAACGCCAGCCGGGAAAGCGCTCTTTCCAAATCAGGGCAACGGCGCAACGATGCGCGCAGGTCTTCGGTGAATTCGGGGTCCTGCACGGAGAAATCGACTGCGTCGAGTCGCGCGGTGATTACTGTAAGGTCACGTGACGGACTGGAAATTCGACGCTCTAGCAGACGACCGCCGCCTGCAGTTACGGTGCGATCTATGGCATGAATCAGCGATCCCTCGCGCCCACCCGATAATGCGTGAGTGAGTTCCAGATTGCGCCGCGTCGCGGCGTCAATCTGCAGCGTTCCCCCCACCATCTCGCGAACAGGCGGACGCAACAAAGGGAGGCGCCCCTTCTGAGTGAGATCAAAGTAATCGATCAGCGCACCCATGGCCGAGATTTCGGATCGCGTGAACGCTCCGAACGCGTCAAGAGTTCCGACCTGAAACAACGAGGTCAAACGATCCGTCGCGGATTGACTGTCAAAGCAAGCAGCCGAGAGCGGAGTTATCGACGCGCCTAATTCAGTCACTAAACCAGCCAGATCCGCTTCCCGAGCTTCGGATACTATGACTTCACTAGGGGCCAGACGCGCCAATTCGGGGCCAAACCGAACCGGTGCCACTGGCATGACCCGAAACTCTCCTGTCGAAATATCGGTCCACGCAATCGCACCCTCGCCGCGCACATCCGACAGTGCCGCCAGATAGTTGTGGCGCCGTGCCTCCAGAAGTGACTCCTCGGTTAACGTTCCGGGAGTCACCAAGCGGACAACGCCACGGTTGACGACGGATTTCGCCCCGCGCTTCTTGGCTTCTGCCGGGTTCTCCAACTGCTCGCAAACTGCGACGCGAAACCCCTTTCGGATCAGGGTCAGCAGATATCCGTCGGACGCATGCACTGGTACGCCGCACATCGCGATGTCTTCGCCCAAGTGCTTGCCACGTTTGGTCAGCGCAATATCAAGGGCCGCCGATGCCGCGACCGCGTCATCGAAGAAGAGTTCGTAAAAGTCGCCCATCCGGTAGAACAGCAGCGCGTTCTGATGGTCGGCCTTGATCTCAAGGTATTGAGCCATCATCGGCGTGACGGCTGCATTGGCGACGGTCAAATCATCCCCCGAATGACAGGCCCGGCGAATCTAACGGGTCGATTCTCCGGGCGAAAGGCGAAAACGCTTCTCTTGTTCCTCTCGCCTTTGACGGTAAGGATGGCGCTTCAAAGGGAGGGACTGGGATGGCCAACACGAAATACACGCGCGAGGACGCGCTTAGTTTCCACATGCACCCAAGCCCCGGCAAGTTCGAAGTGACTGCGACCGTGCCGATGACGACCCAGCGCGATCTCAGCCTTGCCTATTCCCCCGGCGTCGCCGTTCCGTGCGAAGAAATCGCCAAGAACCCCGAAACGGCATATGACTATACTAACAAGGGTAACCTTGTGGCCGTGATTTCGAACGGAACTGCGGTCTTGGGGCTGGGCAATCTGGGGGCCTTGGCGTCCAAGCCGGTGATGGAAGGTAAATCCGTACTGTTCAAGCGCTTCGCCGACGTCAACTCCATCGACATCGAACTCGACACTGAAGATCCCGACGCGTTTTGCAACGCCGTTCGGCTTATGGGGCCGACGTTTGGGGGCATTAACCTCGAAGATATCAAGGCTCCTGAGTGCTTCATCATCGAACAGCGCTTGAAGGAAGAAATGGACATCCCCGTGTTCCATGACGACCAGCACGGGACGGCGGTCATCTGCGCGGCGGGTCTTATTAACGCACTGCACATTTCTGGCAAGAAGATCGAGGATGTGAAGATCGTTCTGAACGGGGCAGGTGCTGCGGGTATCGCCTGCATCGAGTTGCTGAAGCGGATGGGTGCGCGAAACGAAAAATGCATTACGTGCGACACCAAGGGCGTTATTTATCAGGGCCGCATCGAGGGCATGAACCAGTGGAAATCGGCCCACGCGGTCAAGACCGAACTGCGCACGCTGGAAGAAGCAATGGTGGGCGCGGACGTGTTCCTTGGGGTCAGTGCAAAAGGCGCTGTCACGGCCAAGATGGTGGAAAGCATGGCGGCGAATCCGGTCATTTTTGCCATGGCGAATCCTGATCCGGAGATCACGCCCGAGGAGGCCCACGCCGTGCGCGAGGATGCCATTGTTGCGACCGGTCGCTCTGACTATCCCAACCAGGTCAATAACGTGCTGGGATTCCCCTATCTTTTCCGTGGCGCACTCGACATTCATGCACGCGCGATAAACGACGAGATGAAGATCGCTTGCGCCGAGGCGCTCGCCGCGCTCGCCCGCGAGGTCGTTCCGGATGAAGTTGCGATCGCGTATGGGCGCAAGTTGTCATTTGGCCGCGATTACATCATCCCGACGCCCTTCGATCCGCGTCTCATTCACCGGATTCCTCCTGCGGTCGCAAGGGCAGGAATGGATACTGGCGCTGCCCGACGTCCGATCGTCGATATGGATGGCTACGAATTGTCGCTCAAGGCCCGCATGGACCCGACGGCAAGTATCCTTCGCGGCATTAATGCCCGCGCCCGCGCCGCGCAATCACGCATGATCTTCGCCGAAGGTGACGACAACCGGGTCCTGCGCGCAGCGGTTGCCTATCAACGAAATGGTTTCGGTAAGGCGATCGTCGTTGGACGCGAAGCCGATGTTGCACAGCGCCTGGCAGCCGAAGGATTGGCCGATGCTGCGCACGAGATCGAAGTTGTTAACGCGGCAAACACCAAGCACCTCGATACGTACAAGCAGTTTCTTTACAACCGGCTTCAGCGAAAGGGGTTCGACCGCACGGACATTCATCGTTTGGCCAGCCGGGACAGGCACGTTTTTGCCGCGTTAATGCTGGCGCACGATCACGGCGACGCGTTAGTCACCGGCGCAACTCGTAAATCCGCTTATGTTCTGGATCTTATCAACCATGTATTCGACGCACGTGCCGAACACGGAGCCGTCGGCGTAACCGCCGTTTTGCACCGGGGCCGCATCATCTTCATTGCAGACACACTGGTGCATGAATGGCCCGATCAGAATGATTTGGCCACAATCGCCATTCAGGGTGCAAAAGTGGCAAGATCCATCGGATTAGAGCCGCGTGTGGCGTTTGTCAGCTTTTCGACATTTGGATATCCGGTAAGCGAACGCGCCGAAAAAATGCATCAAGCGCCACGAGTGCTCGACAAGATGGACGTCGACTTTGAATACGAAGGCGAGATGACCGTCGATGTGGCGCTTAACGCCCAAGCCAAGGAATCCTATCCGTTCTCGCGGCTCACGGGGCCTGCAAATGTTCTGGTGGTTCCAGCCAGGCACTCAGCATCAATTTCCGTCAAGCTGATGCAGGAGATGGCCGGCGCCACCGTCATCGGCCCGATTCTCGCAGGTGTCGATAAGCCAATTCAGGTTTTACCGAGCGTTAGTTCGGTGAACGATATTCTTAACATGGCCGTCCTTGCCGCCTGTAAGGTCGGCTGAAACGCGCAGGTTATGCTTTGGGAGCACCGGACTTAGCTCGCGAACGGTGCAGCATTGCCCCAAAGTTGCTTCACGCGTGCGTCACGACCGCAAGCGCTACGATAAAACTTATAGGCTTCGGCCATAGACTTGGGTCCGCGCCGGGTCAGGATGATATCGCTGCCCTTGTAGTAATTCTGATGGTAAGCCTCAGCGTCGTAAAATGCATCAAAGCGGAGTATTGGCGTAACAATCTTTTGACCCAACTCCTTTTCGGCCTGAGCGAGCGCTGCCTTGGCGGCGTCAAGTTCAGCCTGTGTTTTCACGAAGACCGCCGTGCGATAGCTTTCGCCTCGGTCGCAAAACTGCCCGCCAGCATCCGTTGGGTCGACCGAGCGGAAAAAGTTGAACAGCAATTGCTGATAGGAAACCACGGCTGGATCGTAGCGGATCTCCACCGCCTCGTAATGGCCGGTGCCACCGTTTGTGACTTGTTTGTAGGTTGGATTCGCATTCGACCCGCCCGAAAAGCCGGAGACGACTTCCTTGACGCCCTTCACCTTCTCGAAATCAGCTTCGACGCACCAAAAGCAGCCGCCCGCGAAATACGCCCGCTCGACTCCGGCAGCCTGTGCTGTGTTGCACTCGATAGCTATACCAAGAAGAATGAACAGCGCCAGAATTGGTGCTTTCAGAGTTTGAATCGTGCGTGACATAACTTTGTCCTCCTGTTTCTCCAACCCTGCGCGGTGACCGGATCAAGCGCAATTCAACGCCGCGTGATGTAACGCATGGGTGAGAGTTGTTTCAACGACTTGGGCAGTTTAGCGTGACGTCGAAATCACGATTGCCGGGGTGACCAGTCATGAAGATTGCGATGTGGTCCGGACCGCGGAACCTTTCCACGGCCATGATGTACGCGTTTGGCGCACGCGCGGATTTCGCCGTGTGGGACGAACCGTTCTATGCCGCGTATCTGGCCCGCACCGGGGCAATGCATCCGCTTTTCAAAGACGTGATTGCAAAGGGCGAACCCGACCCGGTAAAGGTCGCTGCCAGATGTTCAGGCCCGATACCCGAAGGAAAAAGCCACTTCTACATGAAACATATGCCGCATCACATGTGTGCGGATTTTCCGCTGAATTGGGCAGTCAAGTGTGCAAACGTTCACTTGATCCGGCATCCCGCACGAGTGATTTCCAGCTATGCGGCCAAACGCGAGCAGGTGACGTTTGACGACATCGGGTTTCGCCAGCAATTCGATCTTTATGACAAGATCGGCGGCGTGATAGTTGACAGCGCCGATATTCGGGACGATCCGCACGGGATGCTGAAGGCGCTTTGCGCAGCAATCGATCTGCCATTTGATCCGGCGATGCTTCACTGGCCCGCCGGCGGTCACAAGGACGACGGGCCGTGGGCATCGCACTGGTACGGCGCAATTCACAAATCAACAGGTTTTGCTGGCCCGGAGGGTCCGCTTCCGGACCTGACTGTCAGCGAGGCGGAGATTTGCGCAAAGGCGATGCCGTTTTATGACAAGCTCGCACAGCAGAAACTCAGCGTTTGAGCCGCCGATCGCGCGCGGCCAGCAATTTCAATCGAAGCGCATTCAATTGGATGAAACCTTGCGCGTCCTTCTGATCGTAGGCACCTGCATCGTCCTCAAACGTCACGTGTGCCTCGGAATAAAGCGAGTGCTCCGACCACCGCCCGACTGTTCGCGCGAGACCCTTGTATAGCTTCAACCGGACACTTCCGGTCACATGATCCTGACTTTTGTCGATCAGGGCCTGCAACATTTCCCTTTCCGGGCTGAACCAGAAGCCGTTGTAAATCAACTCGGCGTATTTCGGCATCAGCTCGTCTTTGAGATGAGCCTGCCCGCGATCCAACGTGATTTGTTCGATCCCACGGTGTGCTTCCAGCAGTATCGTTCCGCCAGGGGTTTCATAAATTCCCCGCGATTTCATCCCGACAAATCGACCCTCGACCAGATCAAGCCGCCCGATCCCGTGCCGTCCGCCAAGGTCGTTCAGCCTCGTCAGGATCGTTGCTGGCGATAGACGCTCGCCGTTGATGCTAACTCCGTCACCCTTTTCAAAGCCGATTTCTACGAATTCGGGTTTATCCGGCGCGTCCTCGGGGTGAACGGTGCGCTGATAAACATAATCTGGCGCCTCCTCGGCCGGGTTCTCAAGAACTTTGCCCTCGGACGAGGTGTGCAGAAGGTTCGCATCTACAGAGAACGGGGCATCGCCGCGCTTGTCCTTGGCGACGGGGATCTGGTTCTTCTCGGCAAATTCAAGCAGCTTCGTCCGGCTTGTCAGATCCCATATCCGCCAGGGCGCGATTACCTTGATGTCGGGGTTTAACGCATAGGCTGAAAGTTCGAAGCGCACCTGATCGTTGCCCTTCCCAGTCGCCCCGTGCGAAACAGCATCCGCCCCGGTTTCTGCCGCAATCTCGACCAGCCGCTTTGAGATAAGTGGACGCGCGATCGACGTCCCAAGGAGATAAAGGCCTTCATAGAGAGCGTTGGCGCGAAACATCGGAAAGACGAAATCGCGAACGAACTCCTCACGAAGATCCTCGACGAAAATCTCGGACACGCCGAGCATTTCGGCTTTCTTGCGCGCAGGCTCCAGCTCCTCGCCCTGACCCAGATCAGCGGTGAATGTTACGACTTCACAGCCATATTCAGTTTGAAGCCATTTGAGGATGATCGAAGTATCAAGTCCGCCGGAATAGGCCAGAACAACTTTCTTGGGCGAAGACATGGACAGCCACCAGGTTTTGTCAGTGCTGTCGGGCGTCTATGTCTTTTTGGAGCACAGGACAAGCGGACGCGGCAAACGAAAAGGGCAGCCGAAGCTGCCCCTTTGTCCCGAAATTTGTCCGGTGATTATTCAACGACAGCCAGTTCGTCCAGCACGCCGTCGACATTCTCGCAAGCCTCTACGCCATCTTCGCAATCGACAAGTTCTTCATCTTCTTCAAGGTCGAGTTCTTCGTCGACTTCAGGCGTTCCGACTGCCATGTCGATCGCCTCCGCGTTGGCGTCCACCTTGTCTTGCAAGGCGTGCAGGAGTGGCGCTTCCGTCTCCGGGGCGACGCCGGACTTGTTCCAATACGCAAGGATTGACGATGTCGCAGTTTCCTCGGCTTCAAGCGCGCCGGTCGCCACAGCAACATCATCTTCGTCGGGACGCTGCACTGAAAATGTCTTGGTCTCGGGATCATAACCGAGTTCAGCCAGTTTGCTTTCAATCTCCGAATTGAGTTCCGCACCCGTGACCGCCGCCTCGTAGGTATCGAGATCTTTGAAGCCAGCGTTATCCAAGGCCAAATTCAGCTGTTCCTGAAGCCCCTCGGCTAATTCAGAATCCTCGTTCAGATCGACTGCAGCAGCCGCTAGATCGACAGCTTCATTCGGCTCATCGCCTGCCTTCGCATCCAGATAGGCTTGAAGATCGGCGTAGTCTGTAAGTGCGATTTCGGCGTCAAGAGCCGCGTAACTATTCTCGAGATCCAGAACGTCCTGCGCCCCTTCTACTCCACGTCGCGCGACAGCGAACGCGGCCAAGTGCCCGACCGGACCGTTGTAGTTACCATTTCTGATATGCGCCAACATCGCGTTGGGACTGGAATTGAGCGCGCCATTCATGTTGCCCAGGTTGCTCGGATGCATCGGGTCAGCCTTCGCGACTTTGACTTTCCCTGATGCCGAGCTTGAACCCGCGCGCGCCGCCTTCTTGTCCTTGCCGGTCAGTTTGCCAAGGAAACCGCTAAGTCCGCCTTCGCCACCTGTCGACGCAGATTGGGTGCTTTTGCCCTTCGATTTGGCCGACGCTGATTTGCCAGACTTCGATTTCGCAGCGCCGCTTTTCTCCGACCCCTTGCCTTGCGATTTCTCCGACTTGGCATAGGCTGCATCGGCAGTGAGCATTGTCGTTGCCGTTGCAAGCGGAACTGCGGCGACCGAAGTTAGCATGATCGCCGTCAGGGAGGCTTTGAGAGTTACGCGCATTTGAGAACTTCCTTTTAGGATAAACCCGAGTGGGGCCAAAATCACAGGCACGCTAGGAAGCATATGTGTCAGGATTTGGGCAGTCACGACCTGATCCCGCCATGCGAGCCAAACCGCCGACAGGCTGCTCTTAGGGTTAAGGAGAAATGCTTGTGAATGCTGAGGACGAACTTGCGGGCCTAGCCTCGGCAAAACTTAAGCCATGCCACGAAACGGCGCGGTAAACCCCTGTATAGAGACGAATTTGCAGCTAGTCGGAATGCATACTGAAGTGAGATTCGCCCTATCCCGACGTATCTTCAGGTCCACCAAAAAGCACCCGTCGAACTCGTTTCAATCATTGCAATTATCCTGTGATTAAGGCGGGTTTGTGCCACTAACGAAATCCGGCTGTCCACAATCGGTCACCAATACGCCTCGATTGTCATTAGTAGCCACATTTTCACAACGGTGGTTCGAAGCAATTGCTTGCGCAGGATGGAATCGATTCGGGAATTCGCTTTTATGCTGAACAAGTCCGAACACTCCCAAATTTTTCCTTCAGCCCAATGTGGAGCAGAGTTCAGTCCTTGCATCCAGATAAGCCGATTGGATCAATCCACAGTTAATGTCATCAATCTTGCCGCCTGAAACCGCATCCTCGGCGCGGCGGCAAATCTCGCTCATGGCGTCGAAGCCGAGGTTGAGGGCGCTCCCCTTCAAAAAATGGAGATCTTTCAATAACTTACCACTAGCAGCACTTGTTTCGATGCCAGCCAGAACCAATTCGACCTCTTCGAAAAACATTTTGAGCACTTCGCCGAAATCATCTTTGCCGACTTCGTGGCGTAGTTCTGAAATCCTATCCCAGTTGATCATAACCACCTTCTGACTAGTCACCGTCTTTCTAGCGGCAGTAAGTTAAGCGCTGGTTGCCGACTGCAAAATGCAAAACAGTTTAATGTTCATCTGGTATTAAGCCTGCGTGGCGAATGTGATGGCATGACCAGCCACGTGCCAAGATCTGCCTTGAATGCGGCAAACCCAGCCACTGTCGTGACGCCACCCATTCTTGTCGTCGACGATAGCCGTGCGCATCGTCGCTTGCTCTCCAAGTCGTTATCGCGCTGGGGCTATCAGACGGTCGAAGCGGATTCGGGGGAGGAGGCGCTCGAGATCTGCAAATCCACTCCTATTGATCTGGTCATCAGCGACTGGATGATGCCGGGCATGTCGGGTGTCGAATTTTGCCGAGCATTCCGCGATATCAGGGCGGGAAAACCGGGGTACTTCATCCTTTTGACGGCACAGACCGACCGCGACATTCTTGCCGAAGGCCTGGAAAGCGGCGCCGATGATTTCCTGTCGAAACCTTTCAACGCGGTCGAATTAAAGGCGCGAATTCGTGCTGGAGAACGCCTCCTTAACGCCCAACGAGACATGGATGCGAAGAACCTGCTTCTATCAGAAACACTGATGGAACTGCGTGTGGCTCAGGCGGCAATTGATCGCGATCTGAAAGAGGCGCGGCGCTTTCAGCACGCACTGGTTCCAGAAAGGTATCTTGCCCTTAACCGGGCCGACATTTCGCTGCTTTACCAGCCAAGCGGACACGTCGGCGGGGATCTTGTCGGAATGTTTCGTGTCAGCGAGAACCGCTACGGGGTCTATTCTGTGGACGTATCAGGTCATGGCATCGCTTCATCGCTGATGACAGCGCGGATTGCTGGCCATCTTAGCGCCTCTTCGCCCGACCGAAATATTGCGCTGACAACGGATGACCTTGGAATTTACTCGATGCATCCGCCGGAGAAAGTTTGCGCAATCCTGAATGATATTCTCATGCAGCAACCCGACACTGACCAGTACTTAACGATGTTACTTGCCGACATCGACTTCGCAGAGGGCAGCGCAATCGTCGCGCAGGCAGGACACCCCAGCCCTGTAGTCCAGCGTGCGGATGGCGAGGTTCAGTTCACATCCTGCTTCGGTTTGCCCATAGGCTTGATCGAGGGTGCCGAATACACGTCGTTTCGCGTCGATTTCGCGCCCGGCGATCGCTTTCTTCTCTATTCCGATGGGATAACCGAATGTCCTGACCCCAAAGGCGTTCTTCTTGACGAATCCGGTCTCGCGGAAATTTTGCGTCGAAGTAAGGATCTGAAAGGTCGAAAGTTGCTTTCACATCTTGTCTGTGAACTGGAATCGTTTTCCGGCCTTTCCGAGTTCCCCGACGATCTTTCGGCAATTCTAGTCGAATTCAGGGGGAATAGCGACTGATCGCAGCGCGCAGGAATGACCGATCGCCTTCGTTTGCCAACAGACCAACTGCCGTTTCATAAGTCGCCCAGACCGCCTGATGCCCGGCTTCTGAAGGCAAGCCGATGCAACGGGCAGGCCGTGCTAGGTAGATATGGCACAGCTTTTCCGCCCAAAGGTCGTAATCCGGCATGAACGTGAAACGCCGATAAACTCCAAGCCTTCGCGTCACCGCAATCCGCCAGCCAGTTTCTTCGAGGACTTCCCGGTGCAGTGCGCACAACAATGACTCGCCAACATCTATACCGCCGCCCGGCAGTTGAAACTCCGGGACTGGCTCACTTTGGTGGGTCAACAAGATCGACTGACCTCGTGCGAGAACCACATAGACCCCCGGCCGATGCGTGTACCGAATATCCTGACGGGCCGGGTCGCCATAGCGGCGAATCATGACTTGGACCCTCGGTTGCGGTGACTATATAGACGCGATATGGCACGCTCGCGCCGCGCAAGGAAACCCCATGAACCTCGGATCGAAAATCGCCTGGGACGATACCGTCCTTCCATTTCAGCTTGATCGCACCGACACCCGTGGCCGAGTTGCGCGCCTGGACGGCGTGCTGCAACAAGTCCTGTCGCAACACGACTATCCGACCCAGATCGAGGCGTTGGTGGCTGAAGCCGCGCTTTTGACGGCACTCATTGGTCAGACAATCAAGCTGCGCTGGAAGTTGTCACTTCAGGTGCGCGGAGATGGTCCTGCGCGTCTTATCGCCACCGACTATTATGGTCCTGGCGAAGATGGCGCGTCGGCCCGGATTCGTGCCTACGCCAGTTACGATGAAGATCGACTTGACGCTGATGCGGTCCCGTTTAGCCAGATCGGCAAGGGGTATTTCGCCATTCTGATCGACCAAGGTCAGGACACTACTCCGTATAAAGGTATCACACCGATTGCCGGAGGCTCGCTGGCGTCCTGCGCCGAGACCTATTTTGCGCAATCCGAACAGCTTCCGACCCGATTCGCTCTCAGCTTTGGCCAGTCGCAAAGCCCCGGTGAAGCAATGCATTGGCGGGCGGGCGGTGTCATGTTGCAGCAGATGCCGAAAGCCTCGCCCGGTGTGAGCGATGGCGGAAGCGGCGAGGGCGGGTTGCTGAACGCTGCGGACGTTCTTGACGGTGCCGACGCTGAAGCATGGAACCACGTCAATATCCTGCTCGACACCGCGGAAGATATCGAACTGATTGGCCCGACGGTGCAGCCAACTGACCTGCTGGTTCGCCTCTTTCATCAAGACGGTCCACGCGTGTTCGACGCACAGCCGGTGGCTTTTGGCTGTACCTGTTCGCCTGAACGCGTGCGCCAGACCCTGTCGATTTATTCCGCGCGCGACATTGGCCACATGACGACCGAAGACGGAATCGTAACAGCCGATTGCCAGTTCTGCGGCGCGCATTACGAATTCGATCCGGCGACACTGGGCTTCGAGGCGGGGGATGAAAAGTGATCTGCATCAGAGACTGATCCGGGCACTTCGCAAGGTTTCGCCGAACACATCTGATTTCGATCTTAACCCCGACGTTGACTTGCCCGCAGGACGTAAACTGCGGGACGCTGGGGTTCTGATCGCGATTGTTGATCGACCGGGTGACGGGCGGCTGATCCTGACAAAACGATCCTCCGTCCTGAAGCACCACCCCGGACAGATCGCGTTTCCTGGCGGCAAGGTCGATGCTGGCGACGACGGCCCGGTCGCAGCAGCCCTTCGCGAAGCTGAAGAGGAAATCGGACTGCCCCGCGACGCGGTCCACGTTCTCGGCACTCTGCCACCCCATGAAACTGTGACAGGTTTCCGTGCGACGCCGGTCGTTTCGTTGGTCCCGGACGGGTTCACCATCGTCCCCGAACCGGGCGAGGTGGACGAAGTATTTGACGTCCCTCTGTCGCACGTTATCGAACTTTCCCGCTACGCGATCCAATCCCGGCGCTGGCGCGGTCAGCAACGTCGCTACTTTACGGTCCCCTACGGCCCCTATTACATCTGGGGTGCGACGGCGCGAATGCTGCGCGTGCTTGCGGATCGGATGACGAATGACGCAGATCAAAGCTGACTGGCTGGCGGCGACCGAGACGCAAAAAGCGCTCGGGATGCTGACCATGTCCGGGTACGAGGCTTATGCAGTCGGCGGCTGTGTGCGCAATGCGCTGATGGATATGCCAGTGGCCGACGTCGATATTGCCACGTCCGCTAAACCCCAAACAGTCACTGAATTGGCGGATTCTGCTGGAATTCGAACGATACCAACCGGGCTCGAACATGGAACGGTTACCGTGGTGGTTGACGGCACGGCCTTCGAGGTCACAACCTTTCGTCGCGATGTCGAGACTTTCGGGCGACACGCGGTGGTCGCCTTCGCGGACTCAATCGACGAAGATGCCCGACGCCGAGATTTCACGATGAATGCGCTCTACGCCGACGCAAGTGGCCTGGTTCATGACCCACTCAACGGACTTCCCGACATTCAAGCCCGTCGCGTCCGGTTCATTGAGGACGCCGATACGCGCATCCGCGAAGACTACCTTCGCAGCCTGCGGTATTTTCGATTCCACGCATGGTACGGCGATCACGCACAAGGAACGGACCCGGACGCCCTGTCTGCAATCGCGAAAAATCTCGACGGATTGGCGACGCTACCCGGAGAAAGGATCGGCGCTGAGATGATGCGTCTTCTGGCAGCGCCAGACCCGGCCCCGGCACTTGCCGCAATGACCGCGACCGGCGTTCTGCACGCCGTTCTGCCCGGTGGCGATCCTCAGTTTATTTCGCCGTTGGTTCACCTCGAGATCATTGCGCATCGCCTCCCGGATCCAATCCGACGCCTTGCGGCATTGGGTGGCGACAATCCCGAATTGCGCTTGCGCCTCTCGCGCGCCGACGTCCGCGCTCTCACTCAACTCAAAGATAGTGCTCCGGGGTTGGCCGAAATCGCGTGGCGTCACGGACCTAACGTCGCTTGGGATGTCTGCCTGTTACGACAGGCGATGGCGTCTCAGCCGCTGCCACCAAACGCTGCCGCCCAGATCGCACGGGGAAGTGCCGCAATTTTTCCGGTGACGGCTGCGGACCTTATGCCCAGATTGACAGGCAAGGCGCTTGGCGATGCGTTGAAGTCGCTTGAGAGAGCATGGATTGCCAGCGAATTCGAGCTTAGAAGAAATGAACTTCTATCGCTGATTGGCAAAGAGGGATGACAGAGTGGCGATAATCGGCTAAATCGACCTCGCCGAATATGGAGGGCGCTTGATGTTTTACAGGATTCGCAAAGCTCTGGCCTGACCGGTCCGATCCTGTAAGGACGGCCCGGTTCGCCGCCGTCTTTCATCACGCATATTCAACTGCCCAAGGCTCGCGCCATGTTCCGCTTTCTTGAAAATCTGGTTGATCCCTACGTCGACTATCCGCAAACCGATACGCCGCCGACCAGACTCTGGCCGTTTCTGCGCGAATATGCGCGTCCGTTCAAAAAGGTCTTCATCGCCACTGCGATTTTCACCGCGATCGTTGCGACTGTCGAAATCTGGCTGATCGCCTATCTGGGGAGGCTGGTTGATGTACTCGGCTCGACGGATCGGGAACTTTTCTGGAGCGAGCACGGGACCGAGATGCTGTTGATCGCGGCGTTCGTTCTCGCCATTCGGCCGGTCCTGCAAATTATTGACGTCGGGCTTTTGAATAACGCGGTAATGCCAAACTTCGGGACATTGATCCGATTTCGCGCTCATGCTCACGTGCTGCGCCAGTCAGTCGGCTGGTTTGAGAACGATTTCGCGGGGCGCATCGCCAACCGTATCATGCAGACACCGCCGGCCGCGGGCGAGGCGATCTTCCAGATTTTCGACGCCATCGCGTATTCGCTAGCCTACATCGCGGCGGCTCTGTTCTTGTTGTCAGGTGCAGATGCACGCCTGATGCTGCCAATGCTGGTCTGGCTCGCATTATATGGCGCGCTCGTCTGGTGGACTGTCACACGCGTCGGTCCGGCTTCGCAGGCAGCATCAGATGCACGCAGCGCGGTAACGGGCCGGGTTGTCGACGCCTATACCAACATCCATTCCGTGAAGATGTTCGCGCATAACAACGGCGAGATGACCTATGCGCGCGAGGCGATCGAACACGCACGCGTCACGTTCCAGCGCGAGATGCGAATATTCACGATCATGGATTTTGCGCTGACATTCATCAACGGCTTCCTGATGGTTGCCGTTGTGGGATGGGCGATCTGGCTATGGTCGGTAGGGTCCGCAACGGTCGGTGTCGTTGCCCTTGCGTCGGCGTTGGTGTTGCGTCTGAACGCAATGACCGGCTGGATCATGTGGGCGCTCTCCAGCTTCTTTCGAAATCTGGGTATAGTAGCCGAAGGCATGGAAACGATCGCACAGCCGATCATGCTCGTCGACAAACCAGATGCCATACCGATGATTCCAGGTCCGGGTCGGATAGAAATCAAGGAACTATCGCACCACTACGGGCGGGGGCACGGCGGGCTTGACCGCGTCACCCTGATGCTAGAACCGGGTGAGAAGGTGGGTCTGATCGGACGCTCGGGCGCGGGCAAATCGACACTCGTAAAGCTGCTATTGCGGTTTTATGACGCCGAGAAGGGCGTCATTGCAATCGACGGTCAGAATATCTCCGACGTAACGCAGGACTCGCTGCGCGCTCGGATCGGTATGGTACAGCAGGATTCTTCGTTGCTGCATCGCTCGGTGCGCGAAAACATTCTCTATGCCCGACCTGATGCCAGCGAAGCCCAGATGATCGAGGCCGCAAAACGCGCGCAGGCGCACGATTTCATTCTCGACCTGCAAGATCCCGAGGGGCGGCCAGCCTACGACGCTCAGGTCGGCGAGCGCGGCGTTAAACTGTCTGGCGGCCAACGGCAACGGATCGCGCTGGCGCGGATCATGCTGAAAGATGCGCCCATTCTTGTCCTCGACGAAGCGACCAGCGCGCTTGATAGCGAGGTCGAGGCCGCCATTCAGGACACGCTCTATGGAATGATGGAGGGCAAAACAGTCATCGCAATTGCCCACCGCCTGTCGACCATCGCGCAGCTTGATCGGATCGTCGTGCTGGACGAAGGGAGAATCGCCGAAACCGGGACGCACTCCAGCCTTCTTGCAAAGGGTGGAATCTACTGCGGACTCTGGCAGCGCCAGTCCGGCGGATTCCTTGGGATTGATCTGGATGAAGCCACCGATGCGGCGCAATAGAATGTCGGCATCGCTGGAAGCCGGAGCTTCGGCGCGATAGAAGAGGTCCCGACGCCAATAGCGACGGGACAGATCGAGCGACCTTTCGTCAGACTGCCCAGTGAAAGCGCGCCATCAGTCGCAGGCGGCCTATGTTCAGAACTTGGGGCCGATTCAAGCACCGGTCCATTAAGAATTCGGAGGCGGCAAAGTGAAACGGTTCGGGAATCTGATCGACGCATTCGCCTATGCCGAAGGCGCACCACCGCAGACTCTGCTGGCGTTTTTCCAATGGGCGCTGGCAGGTTCGCTGCGCGTCCTGTCCGTGGCCGCCGGTGTTTCCGCATTTGCCGGCGCGCTTGAGGTGATGACCGCCATTATCCTTGGACGGGTCATCGACACCGCCCTTGCCGCCGGTCCCGAGGGTTTCTTTTCAAGTAATGTTCTTTTCTTGGCCGGTGTTCTTGCTTTCTTCCTGATCCTGCGACCAGTCGCGTTCGGCCTTTCATCGGCAGCGAACTCGGTCGTTGTCGGGCCGAACGTCATGCCCCTTGTCCTTACGCGCCTGCACCGCTGGACGTTGGGCCAGTCCGTCACGTTCTTTGACAACGACTTCGCCGGACGAATCTCGCAAAAGCAGATGCAGACCGCGCGGGCGGTGACAGACGTTGCGGTTGAAACCATCAACGTCGTTTTCTTCGCGCTGGCCTCGCTGATCGGGTCGGCGCTTTTGCTGACGACCATCAACGGATGGATCGCGGTCGCTCTCGCGATCTGGCTGGTGGCTTATTTTGGGCTTATCCGCTGGTACATGCCGCTGATCCGCTCCCGCTCCAAAGCGCGCGCCAATGCACGCGCAATGGTCACGGGGCAGGTCGTCGACACGATCACGAACATCAAGACGGTCAAGCTTTTCGCCCACGCCGATCACGAGGAATCGGCGGCGATCGACGCTGTAGCTTCGTTCCGCGACAAGGCGCTCGACTGGGGCGTTGTTGCAGCGTCATTCCGGTTCACGTTGATGGCGCTCGCAGGTCTTTTACCGGTTCTGTTGATCGGAGGCGCGCTTCTGCTTTGGTCGCAGGGCAGCGCCACGGCAGGAGATATTGCTGCGTCCGGAGCGATCTCGATCCGCATTGCGCAGATGACTGGCTGGGTAAGTCATACACTGATGGCGATCTACGGCAGTATCGGCGAGGTCGAGGACGGTATGAAGACGCTTACGCCGCCGCACACGCTTACCGACGATCCGAATGCCAAACCGCTACCTCCAGACAGCCGCAGCATCGGTTTTGAGGACGTCACGTTCAGCTATGGCCGACCGGACGGCGGCATCCAGTCGATCGACCTGTCAGTTGCTCCGGGCGAAAAGCTGGGCATTGTCGGCGCGTCCGGTGCGGGCAAATCTACCCTCGTGGCCCTGGTTCTGAGGCTTTACGATCCGGAGGAGGGACGCATTACAGTTGGCGGGCAAGACTTGAAACGCACGACGCAGGAAAGCCTCCGGCGCAATATAGGTATGGTTACGCAGGAAACTGCCATGTTCAATCGCTCCGCGCGCGACAACATTCTTTACGGCCGGCCCGACGCCACCGATGATGAGTTGATTGACGCCGCGCGTCGCGCTGAAGCGCATGATTTCATTGTCGGCTTGCGCGATCATTTGGGTCGCACTGGCTATGACGCCCATCTTGGCGAACGCGGCGTGAAACTTTCCGGCGGTCAGCGACAGCGCATTGCCCTCGCGCGGGCAATTCTGAAGGACGCGCCGATCCTGGTTCTTGACGAAGCGACCAGCGCACTCGATTCCGAGGTCGAGGCTTCGATCCAGACTGCGCTTGAGCGGGTCATGGAGGGTAAAACAGTTCTTGCAATCGCGCACCGACTTTCGACCATCGCGCGCATGGATCGCATTGTCGTTCTCGAAGAAGGGCAAATCGTCGAGCAGGGTGCCCATGAGGATCTGCTTGCCCGAGGGGGAACCTACGCCCGCTTTTGGCAACGCCAGTCCGGCGGGTTCATCGGCGTGCGCGAGGCGGCGGAATAGATTTTGGCAAGCGTGACAATCGAGCGGCTTGGACACCACGGCGATGGCATTGCGCCGGGCCCCGTATTCGCAGCGCGCACGCTACCTGGCGAGATCGTCGAGGGAGTTATCGCAGGCGACCGCCTGATTGCGCCGAAAATTCTCATGCCATCCCCGCTCCGTGTCACTCCACCGTGTCCACACTTCAAGGGCTGTGGTGGGTGCGCGTTGCAACATGCACCCGATGAATTCGTCGCCGAATGGAAAACCGACGTCGTGCGGACGGCCCTTTCTGCCCACGGCCTTGAGGCCCCGATCCGTCGCTTGCACACATCGCCGCCAAAGGCTCGCCGTCGCGCGATTTTCAGCGGGCGGCGCACGAAAAATGGCGCGCTTGTCGGCTTTCACGCCCCACAAAGCGACATTCTGCATGCCGTCCCGAATTGCCAGTTGGTCCGTCCGGCCCTGTTGGCCGCTGTCCCGTTCCTGGAACGCGTTGTCACCTATGGCGGATCGCGCAAAAGCGAGTTGCGCCTCACTGTTACCGAGACCGAAACCGGGATGGATATCCTTGTCGAAGGCGGCAAGCCACTCGACATCGAGCTTCGTCAGAACGTCACTAAACTGGCGGAAATGGCGCATTTTGCCCGTGTCACGTGGGATGGCGAACCAGTCGTTACTATTGCTCGTCCGGTGCTGACCTTCGGGACTGCGCCCGTGACGCCACCACCGGGCGGTTTCTTGCAAGCAACCGACGAGGGCGAAGCTGCTTTGCTCGTCAGCATTTCCGACGCGATCGGCAATCCGAAACGGGTACTGGATCTGTTCTCCGGATGCGGCACCTTTTCGCTTCCCATTGCTCGGATTGCCGAAGTCCACGCCGTCGAGAGCGACGAAGCGATGATTGCAGCGCTTGATGACGGATGGCGGCACGCATCTGGCGTCAGGAAAGTCACGACCGAACGTCGCGATCTTTTCCGCCGTCCTCTGATGCCCGATGAAATCGCGCGATTCGATGCCGTCGTTATCGACCCGCCTCGCGCTGGGGCCGAGGCACAAACGCGCGAACTCGCCAAAGCGCGCGTAAAAAGCATCGCTTTTGTATCCTGCAACCCGGTTACCTTCGCCCGAGACGCCGCGATACTAACAGATTCGGGCTACCAGCTTGACTGGATCGATATTGTCGACCAGTTCCGTTGGTCATCACATGTCGAACTGGCGGCACGTTTCTCACTCGACGGAAAGTGATTCACAGACCCGCCGCGATGCAGTATCGTCGCGGTCGAGGCAACAAGATCGGGCAACGATCA
>JBBKWG010000067.1:0-9005 GCA_037968835.1 Paracoccaceae bacterium | reverse complement strand
GATTGCACTGACGGGACGGATTTGCTGCTTGATCGGCTCGACGCGTTGGGCGAACTGATCCACCTGCCGAACCCGGCGGCTGTTGCTGGCCAAACCTATTACCAGCCCGCGGCGCTGTCCTTCGTGCAGGAAATGCCAGTGTTCCGGGCGGCGGACTTCTTCGTCTCGATTGACGTCGACGAGTTCATCAATATTCACGTCGGGGGCGGCACCCTTGGCGATCTCTTTGCAGCGGTTCCGGCGTTCGATGTGTTGTCGATGACCGAGCTAAATCACGGCGCCAACGGTCAGGAAACGTATCATCGTGGCTGGGTGACCGAACAATTCCCGGCGCACAAAACGGCGAAGCCGGGCAAGTGGCGCGCAAGGTCCGGCGTGAAAAGCCTGACCCGCCGCAGCGAGCGGATTTCCGGTATCCGCAACCACCGTCCGGATTTGGCAATCGGAGCCGATTTGGTCGTCTGGCTGGACGGATCGGGCAGGCCGATGAGCGAGCTTGCCAACGATCCCGGCGAGAACGGAGTCGATTGTCGGGGCCGCCACGATCTTGTGACGCTGGAGCACTACGCGCTGCGCTCGCTCGACAGCTACCTGGTGAAGATGTCGCGCGGCGATGTTGTTGTCGCAGGCAAACAGGTTTCAGAGCGGTATTGGCGGCTAAGGAACGACAATTCGTCGCGGGATCACGATCTGAGCGCTGGTATCGCACGTGCTCGTAAGGTCCATGCGAAGCTGGAATCCGACGACAAGCTGATGGCGCTGCACGAGGCGTGTTGTCGGGCGCATGAGGAGCGCATCGAACAGCTTTCGCGCGATCCGTTTTATATCGAGCGACGCAAATGGATTTTCGAGAACGCCTGGTAAACGGTGACCGATCGCAGCAACTCTTGCGGGAGTCGTTCAACCTATCGTGATCTGATGTTTGCCAGATCCGTGATCACTGTTTAGCCGAGCGATTAGCTTTTGATGCGATTTTCCGGCCCTGTTGTGCCTATCCTTTAACACGTGCAACATTTCCAGTGTGATCACACAAAGACTACACACGCTTTCTGGTGCAATCACCGCGAAGCGGTTAATAAGGTTGGGAAATTTCCGGCGTCCCACAAGCCGGGACGGCTCTTTAAAGACGGAACGTTTTTCATTTGCCGCCGTTAGACTCCCATGATGTCCCAACGAGTTATGTCCATTTTACTTCTGATCGCCGCACTGACTTTTGCCGGTGCGCCACTGTTGACGCCTTTCAACGGATTCGATCCGCAGGCCTATCCCATTCCACAGTACGATCCGCCGGTTCAACCAAGCGGCTATGCGTTCGCGATATGGAGCGTCATTTACTCGTGGCTCATCATATCCGCCCTTATTGGCGTTACGATCCGCAAGGACGCTGCAGAGTGGAGGGCTTATCGCGCGCCTCTGCTGGGTTCGTTGGTGCTTGGTACGCTCTGGCTGGCGGTAGCGTCCGCTTCGCCGATCTTCGCGACAATTCTGATCTGGGCGATGTTGTTGCTGGCGCTCGCCGCACTCGAACGGACGCCGGTGACCGACAGGATGTATCTGCGTGCGCCTATAGGACTTTATGCCGGGTGGCTGACGGGGGCGAGTTGGGTCTCGGTCGGCCTTCTGGGCGCGGGATACGGATTGATCTTCGGCCAACTCGGCTGGGCGATTTTCTGCATTCTGGCTGCCCTTTTGATGTCCATTTCGGTAATGGTGAGCCTGAGGAATGTCCCGGCTTATGCCGCGGGAGTGACATGGGCGCTGATCGCGATTGCCATCAAGGACGCGCAAAGCACTCCGACTGTGGCGTTGATCGCCGGTCTTGGTGCGATGATAGTTGGCGGCGCTGTTCTCTGGACCAGTCCGATGGTCCACACTTCCGACGACTAGTCCTTCAGAGACGGCTTCCCGAGGTGCTTTCGCAAACGCGAGGGTGTCGTTTTCTTGCGATCCTTGAAAGGATTCTGATCCGACTGACCGCGGAATGTCAGCCGAATCGGCGTTCCAGGCATCTTAAAGTCATCTCGCAAGCCATTGACAAGGTAGCGTTTATAGCTTTCAGCGAGCTTTTCGGGATAAGAACACATCACGATGAACCCGGGCGGACGGGTTTTCACCTGCGTAGCATATCTGAGTTTGATCCGGCGACCTCCAGGTGCTGGCGGCGGGTGTGCTTCGATCATGCCGGCAAGCCAGCGGTTCAGTTGCGCCGTCGTGATGCGGCGGTTCCAGACCTCGTTGGCCTTCATGACCGCCTCTTGCAGGCGATCCAGTCCGCGTCCGGTCTTGGCGGAAACCGTAACCAACGGCGCGCCGCGAAGTTGTGGTAACAGCCGATCGAAGGATTCCTTCAGTTCACGGAGTTTGTCCTGCTTGTTCTCTTCGATGTCCCACTTGTTCACGGCAACAACGACGGCGCGGCCCTCGCGTTCGGCAAGGTCAGCGATCCTCAGATCCTGTTGCTCGAACGGGATGGCGGCGTCCAGAAGGACAATCACGACCTCGGCAAATTTGACCGCTCGCAGACCGTCGGCCACCGACAGCTTCTCGAGCTTTTCCTGCACGCGGGCCTTTTTGCGCATTCCGGCGGTATCGAACATGCGCACCGGCACGCCGTCCCAACTGAACGGAACCGAAATTGCATCGCGGGTAATTCCGGCTTCGGGACCCGTCAGCAAGCGATCCTCGCCGATAATCTGATTGATGAGTGTGGATTTTCCGGCGTTCGGACGGCCGACAACTGCGATCTGCAAGGGCTTTTCACGTGTGGGGACACGCGGCGCGTCGATGTCATCTTCGGCGATATCAACGTCGGTTTCGGGTGTTTCGTCGCGACTGATTGCCTCCTTGGCAACAACCAGCGGACGCAACTCGTCCAGAAGCTCTCCCATCCCCTCGCCATGCTCGGCGGACAGGCGGATCGGTTCGCCGAGACCAAGACTGAAGGCTTCGATCAGACCGCTTTCACCCGCCCTGCCCTCGGCCTTGTTCGCCGCAAGGATCACGTGGGCGGATTTGCGGCGCAGGATTCCGGCGAACACTTCATCGGCAGGCAGAACGCCGGAGCGGGCGTCGATCATGAAGAGGCAAGCGTCAGCCATTTCGACGGCGCGTTCGGTCAGTCTCCGCATCCGGCCCTGAAGGCTTTCGTCGGTCGTTTCTTCCAGCCCGGCGGTGTCAATGACAGTGAAGGTCAATTCCCCAAGCCTTGCGGGACCCTCGCGCAGGTCGCGGGTGACGCCGGGCTGATCATCGACAAGCGCCAGTCGTTTGCCGACAAGTCGGTTGAACAGCGTGGACTTGCCGACATTCGGCCGCCCCACAAGGGCAAGGGTAAAGCTCACAAGAGCCGCCTCCGGTTGGATCAGGCCCGTGTCCTTACACGCTTCGTGCGTCAGCGGAAAGCGTGAAGCTGACCGTTTTCCGTGACGAGGTATAGTGTACCGCCCGCAACGACCGGATTGCTTGCGGCACCTCCCGGCAAGGGCAGTGATGCGATCAGCGCGCCGACTGTCGGGTCGAACTGGCGCAGCAGGCCGTCGTCGGACGCCACCAGAAGCCTGCCACCGGCAAGGATGGGGCCATAATGCGCGTAGGTGGCTTTACGGCGGCTAATACGGTTGCGAGTAAAGAACGGCAGATCGACGGCCCAGACGGTTTCGCCGGTCGCGGCGTCGAGCCGAACGAGGCGGTTTACGTCGGAGATCAGGAACAGCGCATTTCCGGCCAGCCAGACAGGGCCAAGCGTGCCTTCGTCGGCGCTCCAGATCAACTGACCCGTTGTTGCGTTGAAAGCTGCGGCGCGACCGGAATGGTTGCCGGCATAGATAGTTTCACCTGCGACAACGGGATCGCCCGTCAGATCGGAAATACGCGAAAACGCGCGTCCCAGACGCTTGCCACCGACGCTTGCGGCCCAAATCTGGGTGCCGGGTCCCTTGACGGCGGCAACCATCTGGCCCGAGGCGAACGGAAAAACGGCAAGTTGGCTACTGAGCGCAGGTGCCGGTCCACCGGCGATGCCACTGTCGGAGGGCGCGCCAAGGACTTGCCACAGAATGCGTCCGTTTCGCGCGTCGATCGCCCATCCGACCGAGTTGCGGGTCACGACATAGACAACGCCGCCTTCGGCTGTCGGAGCGCCGGTCGCTGCGGCGTCGAGGTCCTGAACCCAGATTTGGTCGCCCGTCGCTGCGTTGAGCGCGCTGAGCGTGCCGAAACCCGTCGTCACGTAGACAACGCCGCCATCGACTGCGATGCCGCCGCCCGATGCGTCGTCGGGGCGATCTGCTGGCGGGGTGAGATCACGGGTCCAGAGTGCGGCACCTGATGTCGAATGGGCCGTCAGTTTCGCGCGACTGTCGAGCGTGAAGATGCGGCCGTCGGCAACGACAGGATCGGCAGTGATGCGGTGTTTGCGCCCATTGCCCTGACCGATCGGCGCGGACCACAGCGGCGCGAGATTGCGACCGAGAGCCGGATGCGCCAGCCGGTGTTGGGGGTTGCCGTTTCTGTGCGTCCAGTTTGCGTTCGTGACAGCGGGCGGCAGCGCGACCGGACGCGACTGATTGACACTGGCTTCCGCGAGGGTGTCGGTGCCATCGAGCGGCGCATCAAGTGGTGCACGCAGATCCAGGCGTTCGCCCGAGAGGATCACTTCCCGCTCGCCGCAAGCGGTCAAAAGAGCCAGGACAGCGCCCGCGCCCATCACGGATTTTGCAAAGCGTTTCAAGCTCTCAGCCCCTTATTCCCTGCCAGCCTGACGCCTAAGCCGCCGTCAGAGTGCCTCCGAGTGCTACAATCAACTGCGATGCGCGACGGCGCAAGTCCTGAGAGACCTGCGCATCGGCGAGAATATCGCGGAGTGTCGATATTGCGGCGTCGGTTTCACCGGTTTCGATCTGTGCCAGTGCGACCTGTTCCATGGCCATCAGACGGTATGGCCCGCCCGAAAGGGCAAGTCCGTTCAAGCGCGCGATGCGCTCTTCCGGTGCAATCTGGTCGGCCCCGAGTATCATCGCCTTGAGCGTTGCCAAGTCGCGATAGCTCGCTGGAACGGCGGTGTTCGCGGCAAGATCCTCAAGCGTTTTCGTTGCCGCTGCGCGATCCCCGGCCTGTTCCTGCGCTGCGGCCGACAATAGGGCGAGGAGCGCCGTGCGCCCCGCGTTGTCACCCGGAGGAAGCGCTGCAATCGCGGTTGCGCGCGCGTCCGGGTCTTCTGCGGCGAGTGCGGCAAGAATGGCGTCGCCGGTTGCCTCGGCTTCAGCACGGATTTGCGACTTGCGAAATTCGTTGAATGCGGCACCACCGACAAGAACGACCACCAAAGTGATGGCGATCCAGCCGTAGCGGCGCATGAGTGCGAACAACTTGTCGCGACGGACCTCTTCGGTCACTTCGTCAATAAAGGAATCCTGATTGGACACGCCTGTGTAATCCCTAAATACCTGCTTCGCGCGATGTCTTATCCCCTGCGCAATAGGATTGCAAAGCGGTCTGCACCGCTTGCCCATTTGCAATCGTCAATACAGAAGCCGAAATTTTACCGTGGTGGTGTTCGGGCTTGGGATCGCGACGATGCAGCGCTTGTGTTCACGCCATCGATGTTGGCGCTGCGGGTCTGGTTTTTGGGCCGGGGCCTACTGTTCGATGGCGAAATAAGGTGGGGCGTTCAGTTTACGCCTTGCCCGCAGCCAGATCGATGGGAACCCTGCGAATGCTTGGCTGGTCGTCGTCTTCGCCGGACGCCTGGCGTTGCCAGAGGCTCCAATACCGCCCGTTTCTTGACAAAAGTGCGTCGTGTGTTCCCTCCTCGACAATGACGCCGTTCTCTAGAACGACAATCCTGTCGGCGTCGGCAATGGTCGACAAGCGGTGCGCGATGGTGATGACCGTGCGGCCCTTGCCCATAGCTTTCAGTTCATCCTGAATCTCGACCTCGGTTTCGGTGTCCAGCGCGCTTGTCGCCTCGTCCAGCAACAGGATCGGCGGGTTCTTCAGAAGCGTGCGGGCGATGCCGACCCGCTGCTTTTCGCCGCCTGAAAGTTTCAGTCCGCGTTCGCCGACGGGCGTTTGATAGCCCTCGTGGAGGCTTGATATAAAGTCGTGAATTTTCGCCGATCTGGCCGCGCCGATCACCTCGTCCCGGCTGGCATCCGGTCGACCATAGGCAATGTTGTAATAGATCGTGTCGTTGAAAAGCACGGTGTCCTGGGGAACCACGCCGATGGATTGGTGGAGGCTTTCCTGCGTCACGTCTCGCACGTCCTGCCCGTCGATCTTCAGGCTGCCGTGGCCGACATCGTAGAACCGAAACAGAAGTCGCCCGATGGTCGATTTTCCGGACCCGGAAGGACCGACGATCGCGACTGTCTGGCCGGCGGGGACTTTCAGCGACACGCCTTTGAGGATCGGTCTTTCGATATCATAGCCGAAAACAACATCATCGAATTCGATCTCGCCACCGCTTACCTTCAGGGGTTGAGCACCCGGCTTGTCGCTGACCTCGGCGGGCTGATCGAGAAGATCAAACATCTGGCCCATATCGACAAGCGATTGGCGGATTTCACGATAGACAGTGCCAAGGAAATTCAGCGGCATGGTGATCTGGATCATGTAGGCGTTGACCATGACGAAATCGCCGACCGTCAGGTTGCCGTTCTGGACGCCAAATGCCGCCATCACCATGACGATCACCAGCCCGGCGGTGATCAGGAATGCTTGTCCGAAGTTCAGGAATGCCAGCGAATACGAGGTCTTGAGCGCGGCGGCGACATAGCGTTCCATCGCGCCGTCATAACGATTGGCTTCCCGCTCCTCGGCGCCGAAATACTTCACCGTCTCGAAGTTGAGCAGGCTGTCGATGGCTTTCTGATTGGCGTCGGTGTCCTGATCGTTCATCTCGCGGCGGATTTTCACGCGCCATTCGGTCACTGCGAACGTGAACCAGATGTAAATCGCGATGGTCACGAAAACGACCACCAGATACCAGATGTCGAAAACCACGGCGAGAATGACGCCGATCATCAGAAGTTCGAGGATCAGCGGTCCGATTGAAAACAGCATGAACCGCAACAGGAAATCGACGCCTTTGACACCGCGCTCGATGATCCTGCTGAGGCCGCCGGTTTTTCGCGTGATGTGATAACGCAGCGACAGGCGGTGAATGTGGGTGAATGTCTCAAGCGCAAGCTGTCGCAATGCGCGCTGTCCGACTGCGGCAAAGATCGCGTCACGTAATTGCTGGAAACCGACGTTCAACAGCCGCGCGACACCGTAAGCGATCGTCAGGCCGATGGCGCCGAGACCAAGCATCCACGCTTCGTCGATCCCGTCTCCGCCCAGAAAATCGACGGCAGCCTTGTAAATAAATGGCGTGCCAACCGACACCAGCTTGGAGACGACAAGCGCCACCATGGCCCAGATGACGCGATGCTTCACCCAAGGCTGATCGTCCGGCCACAGGTAAGGCGTCACCTTCCGGATCGTGCGCCAGCCACTGCGGCGTTCGTTTTCTTCGATTGTCGTATCGCTCATGACTGGTCCCTTGCCCGAGGGTCTAACCTAAGGTTGCTGGTCATGCATGACCAGACTCGTCAGTCGGGAACGGTGAATATCTGGCCCGGATAAATCAAATCCGGGTTGCGGATCCGGTCGGTATTCGCATCGAATACACGAACATACAGAATGCCTTCGCCGTAGTTCTGACGGGCGATGCCCCAAAGCGTGTTGCCGGGCTGGACGGTCACAAGCGAGACCGGCGCGCGATTGGTCGTTCCATCGAGATCAAGCGCTTGTATCGCCTCGACGGATTCCCGGCGGAACGGCGTTTCGGCTCGCGAAATCACAGTGCCACTTTCATTCAGTTCATCGACCCGCAATGTATAGGTGCCGGTGTCGATGTCGGGCAAATCGGCGCGCCATTGGCCATCGTCGCCGATAATGACTTCCAAAAGCGGCGCGTTGTCGAGGTAGACCCGCACCGTGCTTTGCCCCGTCGAGCGCCCCGAAAGCGCGACTTCGCCGGCGCTGTCGTAACTGATGGAGTCGATCGAGACGTTGGTCAGTGCTTCGGGCTGGTCGCCCGCCGTGGAGAGCACCCGAACACCGCTGTCGTCGGCAAGAAGGACAGTCGGCGCGGTGGGTTTGGGTGGCTTTACGCCGACGATGGCGGGCGTTTCGATCTGCGGCGCGGCAATGATGTCGCCTGCGGGTTGGTCAACATCGGCGGTTTCGTTCGGTGTGATGGATGGCGCGTCGGCGGTCGGCGTTGGGGCGGCTGGGTTATCTGCCTCGACTGCCGCGCTTTCAGACGAAGGTGCCGGGGCATCCTGCAAAGCTTCGCCGGAGGCAGGATCGGCAATTGCAGGTGTCTCGGCCTGCGCGACCATTACCTTTGGACTTGGGGCAAGAATGACCGACGCATCGGCTTCAAGCCTTGATCCGTCCGGCAGGATTTCAGTCAGGGCCAGAACGCGCGGCAATTCCGAGGCCCCAAGCGACAGCAAGGCGACGAAGCCGCCAGATGCGTCAACGTCAGAGTTCCCTACCTCGGTCTCATCCATCGTGATGCTGACAAGTGCGCCGGGGGTCGCACGACCTGCGATCACGGTCGATCCGTCGGGTTCAACGCGAACGATGTCCCAAACGGCTGAATTCGCGGATGTGGCCGGCTGACTTTCGGTCGGCTCGGCCGCCGAAGCGGTTTCGGTTGGATCGTCGGTTTCGGGCGGCGTAGTCTCGGGCGACGACATTTGCACAGTTTTGCCGGTTTCGGCTGCGGTTTCGGCTGCGGTTTCGTCAGGCGTGACTTCACCGGTCGGAGCACCATCCGATGTGACGTTCGCCACTGGCTCGTCGCTCGCTGTGTCACCCGGCGGATCGGCGGCCGTGACGTCGCTTTGGGGTGCCAGTAGCACCGCCGTATCAGGCTCAGCGGGCATGTTCGGTTCTGTTGCGGGCTGCTCCGACGGCACAACTTCAATCTGGGGCGATGGCTCGGCAACCGG
>JBBKWG010000066.1:0-5185 GCA_037968835.1 Paracoccaceae bacterium | reverse complement strand
CACTGATGCGCGACGGCAAGAGCTTTGACGGCTCGGATCTGTCGGATCAGGGCACGCTGCCCAAAAAGGTGATCTATACCGACAGCGCGGATTCGACTCAATTCGCAGCCGACGCAACCAATTTCACGACCTGTGTACCGACGATCTACAACGCCGATACGCTTGGCGTCCGCACCGACCTTGTCAATCGCGAGGTCACAAGCTGGGGCGATCTGTTCGCGCCCGAGTTCGCCGGCAAGACGGCATTGGTGAACATCCCGCAGATCGGAATCATGGACGCCGCGATGGCGATGGAAGCGCTGGGTCTGGCAACCTACGGCAACAAGGGCAACATGACCCAAGCCGAGATCGACCTGACCATCAACAAGCTGATCGAGTTGAAGCGCGCAGGCCATTTCCGCGCCTTCTGGTCCAGCTTCGACGAAAGTGTGAACCTTATGGCAGCGGGCGAGGTGGTTATCCAGTCGATGTGGTCGCCGGCTGTCACCGCCGTGCGTGCGCGTGGCCTCGACTGCGTCTATCAGGGCTTGCAGGAAGGTTATCGCGGCTGGGGCCTCGGGATGAGCCTGATGCGCCACCTTGACGACATGAAGCGCGACGCGGCGATCGACTATATCAACTGGTGTCTCGATGGCTGGCAAGGCGCCTTCGTCGGACGGCAGGGCTATTATTCCTCGGTGCCCGACACGGCCATGGCCACGTTGACCGAGAACGAGCGCGGCTACTGGTACGAGGGCAAGGAAGCGACCGAGACCATCCTCGATCCCTACGGTGCCGTGATGGAAGAGGTCGGACGATCCCGCGATGGCGGCTCGTTCCAGGACCGGATGGGCAATATTGCCTGTTGGAACACCGTCATGGACGAAGACCGCTACATGATCCGTCGCTGGAACGAGTTCGTCTCGTCCTGATACCAAGACCCACGGCGGCGGGCCATCCGGTTCGCCGCCGCGGTTTTACTCACGCAACCAGGTCTTGGGGGATATGCCGATGTCAGGCGGCAGACTGGCGCCCTATGCGCAGGCGGCACCACTCGCGTTCATCATGTTCACCATGGTGGGGATTCCGCTGATAACGGTGCTGGTGATCTCGTTCTGGGATTCCGACGGCATCACACTTTATCCCGCATTCCGCTGGGAAAACTATACCGAGATCCTGTCGCGTGGGCTGGTCTACAATCTGTTCCTTAAGACGTTCACCTACGCGGCGATCACGCTGGCGGCGACGATCCTGATCGGGTTCACATGCTCGTATTTCCTGGTGTTTCACGTCCGCAGCTTGAAATGGAAGATCGCCCTGCTGCTGCTTTGCACTGTGCCGTTCTGGACGTCGAACGTCATTCGCATGGTGTCGTGGATCCCGTTCCTTGGGCGCGAGGGTCTGTTCAACTCGACGCTGATACGGATGGGCGTGATCGACGCGCCGCTTGATATCCTTCTCTATTCCGACTTCGCGGTGATCTTGACCTATGTGCACCTGTTCACGCTGTTCATGCTGGTTCCGATTTTCAACTCGATGGCAAAAATCAACCCGAACCTGATCGAAGCGGCGCGAGATGCCGGAGCCGGTTCATGGGTGATTCTGCGCGACATCATCATTCCACTGTCGCGGACGGGCATCGCCCTTGGCTCCATCTTCGTGCTCACCCTGGTCATGGGCGACTTCTTCGTAGTGCGGGTGATGAGCGGCGGGCAGAGCGCTTCGGTTGTCTCGGCGATGAAAAACGAGATCGACCAGCTCTATTATCCACAGGCGAGCGCCTTGGCCATCTTGCTCGTCGTTGTTGTCCTGATGATCGTCGCCGCCATCCTGCGCGTCGTCGACATCCGGTCCGAACTGGCGAAATAGGAGGCCATCATGTCAGCGAGCAGCGTTAAACGCGGTCTGTCCTTCTACCTGCTGGCGGCGTTCTTCACGCTGTTCGTGGTGTTTCTTTACGGGCCGATGCTGATCATTTTCATCCTGTCGTTTCAGGGGCCGACCGGGGGGCTGACATTCCCGATGCGAGGCGCGTCGCTGCACTGGTTTTCCGACCTGTTCTCGTCAAGCCGCTATGGCGATGTCGCGGGCGGGTTTCGCCGCTCGGCGGGGCTGGGCCTGATGAGCATGTCGATCACGGCCGTATGCTGCCTGTTCGCGGGTCTGGCGTTCCGGAGCAAGTTCTGGGGATCGGGGGCGCTGTTCTATCTGTGCATCGTCAGCCTTGTGGTTCCAGGCATCCTGCTTGGCCTCGGCATCAGCCAGTTCTTTCAGATCCTCGGGTTTCGCCTGCAATGGTGGCTGTCGGGCCTTGGCGCGCACCTCAGTTGGACACTGCCATTCGGCTTGCTGATCATGTTTGCCGTGCTCAACCGCTATGACAGCGCCTGGGACGAAGCCGCCCGTGACGCGGGCGCAAGCCCCCGACAGATCCTTGGCTGGGTGACGATTCCGATCCTGTTCCCCGGCCTGATCGCAGTGGCGCTGTTCGGCTTTACGCTTTCGTATGACGAGCTGCCGCGCTCGATCCTTACCGTTGGCGGCAAGAACACCCTGCCGATCGAGATTTCCAACATGACAACCAACGTCACGACCCCGGCGCTTTATGCCATCGGTACCGTCACCTCGCTTGTCAGCTTTGCTGCGATCGCGCTGGCTTTTGGCCTGATTGCCATCGTCCAGAAACGTCGCGCACGCGCGCTTTGATATCCACGGCCTTCGCCAACCGAAAGAGACCCATGACTGAAACCAGCAAGATCAATATCCGGGGCGTCAGCAAGAACTTTGGTGACGTGAAGGCGGTGAACGAAGTAGACCTCGTGATTGAAGGCGGCTCGTACTGTTGCATGATTGGCCCCTCTGGCTGCGGCAAGACCACGCTGTTGCGGATGATCGCGGGCCACGAGACGCCCACTTCGGGGCAGATCCTGATCGGCGCCGAGGATATGACCCACGCCCGGATTGGAAATCGCGGTACGGCACTGATGTTTCAGGACTATGCGCTGTTTCCGCATCTGAGCCTGACCGACAACGTGGCCTTCAGCCTCAAGGTCAAGGGCCAGGCGGCGGTCACGCGCCGTGAAAAGGCGCGCGAGATGCTCGACCGGGTGCAGCTGTTGCATCTGGCCGACCGGGTACCGTCCGAGCTATCGGGGGGCCAGCAGCAGCGCGTTGCCCTGGCGCGCGCGCTGATCACCAACCCGCGCGTGCTGCTGCTGGATGAGCCATTGTCTGCACTGGATGAATTCCTGCGCCTGCGGATGCGGGTCGAGCTGAAGCGTCTGCAAAACGAACTTGGTATCACCTTTGTCCACGTCACCCACACCCAGCCCGAAGCGATTGCCCTGGCCGATCAGGTGATCGTCATGGATCACGGCACCGTAGAACAGGCCGCCAGTCCGCGCGAGATCTACGACCGTCCCTATAGCCCCTACATCGCCCGCTTCATGGGCGGGCAGAACGTGCTGGAGGCGCGTGTCACCGCGCTGAACGGCGGGGCCGGTGAGGCGACGGGCCCGGATGGTGTGGTCTATGACGTGCTAGACACCGCCGGGCTGGAACCGGATCAGACCATTCGTCTGTCGATCCGCCGCGACAAGATTTCAATGAAGGCCGCCGCCCGGACGGGCCGCAACGCGGCGTCGGGCACGGTGACGAACACGGAATACCAGGGCACTTTCGTCAAGGTCTCGTTGCGGACCGGCACGGACGAGGAATTCATCGTCTATCAGGACGACGCCGAATTCTTTGCGAACCCCAGCCGAGTCGGCGAAAAGGTGAACGTGCACTGGGACGGGGCGATGAACCATCTGCTGCGCGGCCAGAACACATCATCAGGAATTCCACTGGAGGAGTAAGAGCAATGCGCCAAACGCTCGGCATCCTGACACCGGGTAGTGAAATTCCTATGACGCACGGCGCATCCGGTGCCTGCTTCTGTCCCTGCCGATCTATGCATTAGCCACTGCCGCTTCGAGACCGCAAAGGAACCAACGCCATGAGCAAAGTCATCAAGAACGGTACCATCGTTGCCGCCGACCGCAGCTATGTCGCGGATATCCGTATCGACGGCGAAACCATCGCCGAGATCGGCCCGAATCTGTCGGGCGACACCGTGATCGACGCGACAGATGCATTTGTCATTCCCGGCGGCATTGACCCGCACACCCATCTTGAAATGCCGTTCATGGGCACGCGCGCCGCCGAAACCTTTGAAAGCGGCACCCGCGCCGCCGCGTCGGGCGGGACCACGATGCTAGTCGATTTCGTCCTGCCCGGCCCCGACGGCAGCCTCGTTAACGCGGTCAAGGACTGGCATGCTCGCGCCGATGACCGGATCTGCGTCGATATCGGCTGGCACGTGGCCATCACCGACTGGTCGGAAAAGGTGTTCGACGAGATGGCCGAATGCGTGAAGATGGGGGTGAACACATTCAAGCATTTCATGGCCTACAAAGGCGCACTGATGGTCGAAGACGACGAAATGTACGCCTCGTTCAGCCGCTGCGCTGAACTCGGCGCGCTGCCGCTGGTCCATGCCGAGAACGGCGCCATTGTGGCCGAATTGCAAGTAAAATTCATGAACGCGGGCAAGATCGGCCCCGAGGGTCACGCCTATTCACGCCCGCCCGAGGTCGAGGGCGAGGCAACGAACCGCGCCATCATGATCGCCGATGCCACCGACACGCCGCTCTATGTGGTGCATGTCAGCTGCGAGCAGGCGCATGAGGCAATCCGCCGGGCCCGGCAAAAGGGGATGCGCGTTTACGGCGAGCCGCTGATCCAACATCTGACTCTGGACGAAAGTGAATATCTGCACCCCGACTGGGACCACGCAGCGCAGCGCGTCATGTCGCCTCCGTTCCGGTCAAAAGAACATCAGGCGAGCCTCTGGGCCGGGCTTCAGGCGGGCAGCCTTCAGGTCGTGGCGACGGACCATTGCGCCTTCAACACCGAACAAAAACGGATGGGCCTGAAGGGCTTTCCGATGATCCCGAACGGCACTGGTGGCCTTGAGGATCGGCTTTCGGTGTTGTGGACGACCGGCGTGGAAACCGGACGACTGACACCCGAAGAATTCGTCGCCGTCACCTCGACCAATATCGCCCGCATCCTCAACATCTATCCCCGCAAGGGCGCCATCGTGCCGGGGGCCGACGCCGATCTGGTGGTTTGGGACCCTAAACTGTCCAAGACGATCCACGCG
>JBBKWG010000065.1:0-6176 GCA_037968835.1 Paracoccaceae bacterium | reverse complement strand
CGCGCGTGACATTTCGAATGGTCAGAGGCCCGGTCACGCGAGCGCCCTTACCGTTTGGTGTTACGTTTTCCGAAACGAACGTGATGCGCGGATAGGCTCTGACATCCAGAACGCTTGGGTCTTTCATGGCGTTGGTCGCAAAGATCAGGCCTGCGTTAGCGTGCGCCGCGTCGATTGAAGCGGACACCTGGCTTCGGGCCGGGGCGTCGATATCAAGCAGGATGTCCGCCGTCGCGACCGGCATGCGTCCCGTCATGCGCTGACCGTTGAGGGAATACGTGAAGGCGACCGTAGATTGCTTTACATCCAGATCATAACGATGCGGTGTCGCAAATGCCGGGCGGGCGGCGAAAGCCGAAGCCAGAAGTCCAAGCGCAGTGCGGCGGTGCATATCCGAATGATAACAGCTTCTTGCCGCGTTGTGTCTCAGATTTTCGTGTTCGCCTTGGTGGCCATGCGCTGCTCTCAGTGGGTCAGTGTGGGGCCGGACTTGCCGCCGGTGACCCGCCAGCGTTTCTCGGGTTCTGTGCGGGCGCGGAGCCTGTCCAGATGCCAGGCTTCCGCCCCGCCCTCGCCGTGATCGGGACTGAATGACCACCGCGTTTCCACACCGGGCGCGCCGCCTTTTTCGGGCGTCAGTAACAGACCCAGAGGCGCAGTTTCACTGGTTCCCGCCCCGGTTTCCGCCGCCAGATGCAACCGGCGCACCGCTGTCAGCCCCGGCGGCCCCGGCAGGTCGGCGACCACCAAGGCAAGAACGCCCGCGCGTAAGGCTTCTTCCATCGTCCAGAGCAAATCCTCGGGCCGGTTGGCGGCGACGAAAATCAGCCGCGACGGATCGGCAAACCGGTGCATTCCGTCGGGGTTCAGCCGTCCCGGCGTCCATGCGGGCCTGATCCACATCACCGGTCCCGAAAGCGCCCCCGCCACGGTCAGCGCCAGAACCCTGCGCGAGGCGCCGCACATTTCGTGGACACGGGCACGTTCCAACGTCAAATCCCCCAGAAACGTCAGCGCAGACATGCCGCGGCGACGGTGGGTGTGACGGTTAAGCAGATGAGCGGCGGCGGCTGGCATAGGTTTGAATTTAGCATGTTCGCTTTTTGTTCTCAATACCGGTCTCGCCTTGCCAAACCGTCATCCACCGCTATCCCTTACACCCACGCATCAGACGGAGAATAAGATGAACCGGATCGAACTCGGCCGCACAGGCATCGAGGTCAGCGATTATTGCCTTGGCACAATGACGTGGGGCACCCAGACTTCTCAGGAAGATGCCCACGCGCAGATCGAGCGTGCCTACAGCGCCGGTATCGACTTCATGGATACGGCGGAAATGTATCCGGTCAACCCGATCAGCGCCGACACCATCGGCGGCACCGAGGAAATCATCGGCAACTGGATTGCTCGATCACGGCGACGTAAGGAATGGATCATCGCAACCAAACACTCCGGCAAGAACGGCGGTTTCGTGCGCGATGGGCGCGGCATCCATGCCGACACGATTCGCGACGCCGTCGAGGCTTCGCTCAAACGGCTTCAGACCGACTATATCGACCTTTATCAGTTTCACTGGCCAAACCGGGGATCCTATCATTTTCGCCAGAACTGGGACTTCGCCCCTACCGATCAGCCCGAAACTGCGGAGATCCTCGACAACATGACGAGCGTCATGGAGGTCCTGAAGGCGCTGGTTACCGAAGGGAAGATCAGGGCCTTCGGGCTGTCAAACGACAGTGCCTGGGGAACGATGCGCTGGCTTCAGGCGGCGGAATCCATCGCCGGACCGCGCGTCGCGACGATCCAGAACGAGTATTCGATGCTTTGCCGCCTTTACGATACCGATCTGGCCGAACTTTCGGTCCACGAGGACGTCACGCTCCTTGCATTCTCGCCTCTTGCCGCCGGTATTCTCACCGGAAAATATCAGGATGGACAGGTGCCAGAGGCCTCGCGGATGTCGCTCAATCCCGAGATGGGAGGGCGAAAGAGCGCGCGGGTGTTCGACACCACCGCCCTCTATCTCGATATCGCAAAGCGGCATGGCGTTCACCCGGTGCACATGGCGCTGCAATGGACACGCACCCGGCCGTTCCCGACAATCCCGATTTTCGGTGCCAGAACCGCCGACCAATTGGAGACAGCGCTTGCGGCGCGGGACGTCACGCTGTCCGACGATCTGCTGGATGAGGTTTCAAAAGCACACCGGGCGCACCCCCTGCCATATTGATCGACGGCTTTGTTGCCGCACGTTCTGCCCCGCCCTAGAGTTTTTGCAGGGGAAGTCTGGAGAAGAACATGGCGACGAGACGTCGCGGTGGGATATTCATCGCATTATTGCTGTTTGTTGCGTCCTGTCAGGAAGACGGGCCGCAGGACTCTGCCGTGACCGCGCCCAGTCCCGATCTCTTTGCAACCCAGCGCGCCGATTGCGCGAAGGAAGGCGGACGCTGGGGCGTTGGTGGCGGATCGAGCGTATTCGTCTGCTATCTTCAAACGCCCGACGCCAACAAGCAGTGCCGGGCGGCAAGCGACTGCGAGGGGCTGTGTCTTGCGCGCTCTCGCACCTGCGCACCGATCAAGCCGTTCCTTGGCTGCCACGAAGTGCTGACGGATACCGGTCAGCGCGCAACGCTTTGTGTCAACTGATGCGTTGGTTTGGGATTCCACTATTTGTCGCCCTTGCCAGTTGCGCGACAGTCCCGACGTACCGCGACATGGACGTGCAACTGAGTTCGATGGCGGTTTTCGACCCAGTTCGCTATCTCGGTAACTGGTACGAGGTCGCGAGCTTTCCGGTCGCTTTCCAGGCAGGGTGCTCGAACACCACCGCGACATACGGGGCGGCTTCGGACGGCACGCTGAGCGTTCTTAATCGGTGTGACACCGGCAGCGGCACCAAAACCATAAGTGGCAACGCGCAGGTCGTCGGGCCGGGGCGGCTGAAAGTCCGGCTGGCCGGCGTTCCGGTCGCTGCGGATTATTGGGTGCTGTGGGTGGACGAGGGTTATCGCACGGCAGTCATCGGGGTACCGTCAGGTCGCGCCGGATGGATCTTGAACCGCGAAGCGACGATCCCGCAAGACCGCCTGAAAGCTGCGCGCGATGTCCTGGAATTCAACGGTTACAATCTTGGCCAGCTAAAAATGACAACGCAGGAGAGCCGATGACACAGAAAGTAGCCATTCTGGGACTCGGAGCCTCCGGCGGACGGTGGGCGCGAATTTTTCACAAGGCCGGATGGAAAGTGGCCGTTTTCGACCCGGATTCGAAGGCCGAAGGGTCGCGGCCGCTGAAGGGTGATTGGAAACGGCACGATACGATCTCGTCCACGGTTCACGGTGTCGACTGGGTGATGATTTGCCTTCCCGAGCGTCTGGAGCTTATGCGAACGGTCATCCAGAGGGCACAAAGCGGAGCACCGGAAAACGCCATCATAGCCTCGGCGTCGCGGGCATTCGATATTGACGATGTGCAGACATGCGCCATGCGACCCGCTTGTGTGATCCAGATCCGTGACGGCGATGAGGGTGGCTTTTCTCTGAATCTGTCGCCGAAGAATGATGCCAAAGTGCGTGAGGAGGTTTCCACCGCATTGGCCGAACTGGCCGCAGTCGCGAGCCTTGATGTCGCGCCTCAGTCCAACTCCGAACAATCTTCGGATGCGGCAAGCGCCTGAAGGTGTGCGGGCCATTTCCGGGCGGATATAGACGCTTCGCGGACCAGTCCATCGAATTGATCGGTCAGCATCTTGACCCGTTCGCGGTCGCGGAAGGCCAGATAATGTTGACCGAGATACAGCACGCCGACAAGTGGACCGAATACCGTCAGCGGTGCGGACCAAAGGCGACGCGCATCGAACAGGAACACGCGCAGCGACGGATAAAGTTGTTCATGCAACTCCATAAGGTGCGCAATCTGCCGGTCGCGCACAACCTTGGGCAAACCGCGGTAGTAGCCTGTCCGCCCGACAAGCGATTCAACTTCAAAAAGCGGCATGGCGATTTCGTAGTCAGATAGCGACCGACGCATCCAGTTCAGCCTATCTTCGCTAGCGCCGATCGCCTGTTCCGTCGTGCGGCCAAGATGCGGCTGGTATTCCCAACGCAGCATGTCTGGAATTTTCAGCATGTCGGGCAAGGCGGCCGGAACATGGCGGATCTTGTAGCCTGCGGCTTCGCTGTGCCATGCAAATATCTGCTCGTCGACAAGCGCGCGCGGCGCCTCCGCCACCTCCATTGAGGCGGCCAGAAGATCCGCTGCGAGTTCGGGTAGATCCGAGAGTCCCAAAAGCCAGTCGCCGGAAACGCCCAACGCACTGGCGCATTCCGCGACGACCTGAGCGTTCGGCAGCCGCGCAGTCTCGCGCGATAGCAGTTGTGATATTGTCGAGCGGTCCACACCGACAGCACGGGCAAGCCCGCTTTGAGTCGCGTCGCGGTTGCGCATCGCGATCTGAAGCCGGGTCCGGAACAGAAGGGCGCGATCACGTTTGTCCATTAACAGCCCCTCTTGTGAATTAATTCACCGATGTTTGATTTATGTTGCTTATATACCGAATTCCGCATTCAACCAACAAGTGTCACAAGTTAAATATGTAGAGGCGCAATATAGCGTCAACGGGACCGGGTAACTGACATGTTGAAACGAATGGAATGGCCCACGCTGGCCATTCTCACTGTGACGTATCAGATATGGTTGTTTGCGACGACGTATCTCGCAGAATGGTCGGTGTTTGCCGCAGTCATCATCTCGGCAATCGCGATCGCACAATTTTCATCGCTCCAGCATGAAATGCTTCACGGACACCCGTTTCGCGATCAACGCTTGAACGCGGCACTTGTCTTTCCCGCGCTGACGCTCATCGTGCCCTATCTGCGCTTTCGCGATACACATCTGGCGCACCACCATGACAACGCCCTGACCGATCCATTCGACGATCCGGAATCCAACTATCTCGACGGCGGTGACTGGGAACAGTTTTCGGTCATTCGGCGCGGCTTGCTGACGTTCAATAACACTCTGGCCGGACGTCTTTTGCTCGGCCCCCTGATCGGGACATTCGCGTTCATCCGCAGCGACCTGCGCAATCTCGGCCAAGATCCAAAAATCCTTCGTGGATGGCTTTGGCACATGCCGGCCGCCGCTCTTGTGATCGTCTGGGTCCATTTCGCAGCGATGCCGCTCTGGGCCTATGCAATTTCCTGCTACGGTGCCTTGTCACTGTTGCGCATTCGGACGTTCCTTGAACATCAGGCGCATGAACGGGCGCGCGGGCGCACGGTTGTCATCGAAGATCGGGGGCCGCTGGCGCTGTTGTTTCTCAACAATAATTTCCACGCTGTCCACCATATGCACCCGCGTGTCGCGTGGTATCGGTTGCCTTCGCTTTACCGTCAGAACGCCGAACGCTATCTGCGCCAGAACGGTGGTTACCGGTATCGGTCCTACAGCGAAATATTCCGGCGCTACCTACTTACTCGCAAGGATCCGGTGGTTCATCCCTTGTGGCGCAGGGGATAGGTTCTTTCGCCCGACGCCGATAGCGGGCATCGTCCCGCAATGGAGCTTTGGGTCATCCTTTCAATATCCGCGGCCGCGGCGCAGACCGTGCGGTTTGCGGTTCAAAAAGCGTTGTCGGTCGGAATCTTAAGCCCCGCAGGAGCAACATGGGCGCGTTTCTTCTGGTCTTTCCCCGTCGTCGCGGCGGTTATGCTCGGCTACCTCGTCACATCGGATTCACCCTTCCCTGATCTGTCCGAAGCGTTCTGGCTGTTTGCGCTATTTGGCGGCCTGACCCAGATCCTCGCGACGATCTGCACGGTTGCCCTGTTCAAACATCGCGCCTTTGCGGTCGGCATCACTTTCAAGAAAACCGAGGTCATGCTGACGGCCCTGGCTGGCTTGATCATCCTCGGTGACGCGGTTTCGACCATCGGCGCAGCAGCGATTGCGCTTGGATTTCTCGGGGTGGTCTTGCTTTCTGAGCCACCTGACGGCGGCAGCATTTTGAACCGGGCGACCGCTTTAGGGCTGGCTTCGGGTGTCTTCTTTGCTCTCTCAGCCGTCGCCTATCGCGGCGCAACGCTGGAGCTTGACACAGACGACCTGCTGCTGCGCTCGGGGGTGACGCTCGCTTTGGTAACGGGTTGGCAAACCGCCATTCTGGGCCTCTG
>JBBKWG010000064.1:0-6805 GCA_037968835.1 Paracoccaceae bacterium | reverse complement strand
ATGGCTGGTATTTCGAGAACGATGGCGACTTCGATGTGAGCTTCGGGGCGTCTCAGATCACGATCGTAAACCGCAGCGGTGACACTTGGGCGACCGGCGAAAACGTTCGCATCAACATGGCGCGGGATACGTTCATTACCGACGCCACGTATGCCTCGCCAGCGTCCCTCCCTCTGCCGCGGCCGCAGAGCGGATCGGCGGCAATCGGGGGCGGCGGCACGGGCTTTGTCACAGAGCATGACGCCTTTGGTGTCACCCGAGCCGGGCCTCCCGCACGCGGAGCTCTCGAACCCTGATCAAGAACGGTTTACCGGTGTCGGTGGATGGGGCATGGTAGCCGCCAATCAGTTCTTACCCTGAGTGACGATGCCCCCGAAAGTTCCCGACATGACCAGCCCCGTCGCCTATCTGACAGGGGAGTATCCTGCGTTATCCCACACCTTCATTCTACGCGAGGTTGCCGCGCTCAGGGCCGCTGGACGAGACGTTCAGACATGCGCTGTCCGGCGCGCCAGAGGCTCCGGGACCGCCGGGCCGGCCGAAGCCGAGGAAGCCCGGCGCACTTTCTACATTCTCCGCGCAGCCAGACAACCGGCGACGCTTTTGGCGGCGTTCGCTCAGGCACTGTCCCGGCCCCGGAGCCTGGGACGCGGCATCCGACTCGCTTGGACAACGCGACCTCCTGGACTTCGCGCCCTGATCTGGCAGGGTTTCTACCTGATCGAGGCGATGGTCCTGGCCCGTCATCTGCGCGCCACCGGCATCCGCCATCTTCACAATCATTTTGCCAATTCAAGCTGCACGGTCGCGATGCTGACAAGCGTTCTTGCCGACATTCCCTTCAGCTTCACTCTGCACGGTCCTGCAATCTTCTTCGAACCGCACCGCTGGCGGATCGACGAGAAAATCGCCCGCGCCAGCTTCATCGCCTGCATCAGTCACTTCTGCCGCAGTCAGGGGATGATTTTCGCCGACCCCGTCCACTGGCCGAAAATGCGGATCGTGCATTGCGGCGTCACACCGGCGCTCTATGGCCGCGATGAAGATCGAGCTGTGGGAAAAAATCTGCTGTTCGTCGGCCGGCTGGCCGCAGTCAAGGGTGTCGCGGTGCTGCTTGAGGCGCTCGCAACCGTGCGCGCGGCGCATCCCGAGGTACGTCTTACGCTGATCGGCGACGGACCTGAGCGTGCAGCGCTTCAGGCGCGCGCCAAGGCACTTGGTGTGACCGACATCGTCACCTTCGCAGGCGCGAAAACCCAGGATGAGGTCGCCGAGGCGCTGAGCCGCACGGATCTTTTTGTGCTGCCGTCATTCGCCGAGGGCGTGCCGGTCGTACTGATGGAAGCGATGGCGAGCCGCATTGCCGTCATCGCGACACGGATCGCGGGCATCCCCGAACTGGTCGAAGACGGTGTTTCAGGGCGTCTCGTGCCGCCCGGCGACACGGACGGGCTGGCGAATGCGATCAACGTGCTTCTGTCGGATGCCGACGCCCGAACGGCCATGGGTATCGCCGGACGCGCGATTGTCGAACAGGACTTCGACATCGCGACCGAGGCCAGTCGCATCGGCACCCTGATCGATGGCGGCGAGAGCGCGGGGATCAGAGCCTAACGGAAGGCGTCCCATATCGGTCAAGCAATTCAAGAACCGAGGCGACATCAACGACATACCCCCCCTCTGCTCTTGGCGCGACGACGGTTCCCAGCCTTGCGTCAAAAACTGCGACGGAATCAGCAAAGACGGTGTTGAACCTGTCTGCGGGGTTGATTGTGACGTGTAGCGCACCCGGACGGGCAGCGAACAGACCGTGGTTGTGATGGCTGCCTTCCATCGAGACGACAACAGGGACTCCACCGGCTTTCTTCCAGATGGTCTCAAGAGAATCGGAAATCGACACCACGGCGAACCCCCGGCGTTCGAGCGCGGCTATCACTTCGGACTCGTTTACAAGCATCCGCTGCGCACCCGAGCCACCTCGCCTGATATAGAGGCCCGGTGCGCCGCTTTCTCCGCATAGTGCCTGAATTCGGTCATATATCTCACGAACCCTGGCGCGCTGATGGCTGTTGTGGCCAAGGTCATCTGCGAAGACCATTTCATCGAAATGCACATAGTCGGCCGACAGTCGATCGATTCCAAGCGCATCTGCATAGCTTTGCGCGTGCCGCCAGGCCTTGGGTATGGGCAGGTAAAGCGCCTCGTCAGGTCGCTTGAGCAACGTGCTCGGCAGGGCTTCACGCAGCCAATGACCGAAATAGCGCAAGGAGAATTGGGATGTGGCATAGAAACCCTTGGGCTCGTGATGAATCCTCGCGCGAAGCAGTTCGCCAATCCGCATCCCTCCGGAAAGTTGTAAACCGCAGTTCGCCAGATAGAAGCCATGCGGGGTCGCCAGCACATCCCGATAGATCAACCTGCGCGTCGCGCCTTGTTCGCGGGGCTGGCCCTCGACTCGGATGCGCTCGATCTCTTCAGTCGTTTCATGCTGGACGGCAGTGATTTTCTCGAAGTCTCCCGGCATCATATAGATCGGGGGTGTGGCAACGATTTCCCCCGGATAAACCTCTTCTATGACTTTGGCGGCGGCGTCGAAACGGGGCGGGCGCCGGAGCCTCCGCAGCAAATAGCTGTTCAGGGGATAAGACCGGACGGGAATCATGATGTGTGTCCTTCACGATCGAGTATGTCCAGTACACCATCGACATCAACGACATATCCGTTTTCGACCCGGTCCATCACAACAGTCGCCAGACGCCCTTCGACGGCGGGCATGTATTCGACGACGACGTTGTTGAAGAGATCGGCGGGGCAAAGCGAGATGAACAAAGCCCGTCTCTTGGCTGCGAAATAGCCATGCGCCCATTGGCTGCCCTCTATGAAGACAACTTGGGAAACACCTGCCGCTTTTTGCAGTATTTGGGGTAACGGATCGGTCGAATGCGCCATGGCGAAGCCACGCTCGAGGAGGGCATCGATCAGCGCATCTTCATTCAGCAGGCGGCGAATAACTCCGGTTTCTCCACGCGCTAGATACAGGCCGGTATTTTCCTTGCGTTCCTCCGGCGCTGGCAGGCGCGTCTGAACCAGATCGTGGATCAGGCGCACCCGTTTGCGCTGATCGGAGTTCTGGCCGACATCCGGGCTAAATGCGAGGCGGTCGAAATGAACATATTCATGGGGCAGCCGGTCGATGCCGAGCAGGTCGACATAGGCGGCCGCATGGGGCCAGGACTTCGGCACGGGTAGATAAAGTGCTTCATCGGGGCGACGCAGAAGACTCATTGGCAGTGCATCGCGAAGCCAATGGCCGAAATATTTCAGACATACTGACGACGCGCCATAAAACCCCTTTTCGATCCGATGGATCGGCGCGCCCAGAAGCTCGGGCAGCCGCAGACCTCCCGACAGGTGATGGCCTGCACGTCGGGTGTAAAAGCCATACGGCGTCGCAAGGACGTCCTCGAATATGTACCGTTCGGTCGCCGCATGATGCACGTCTCTCGCATCGACGCGCTGCCATTCGCGTTCAAGCGTCGTTGCCCAGTGAGGCGCCGTCACCTTGTTGCGGTCACGCTCTGAAATAACAACGCCATCCGAGGGCAGCGTCTCGGCTGGGTGAACCTCTTCGACCGCTACGCAATCCTCGGCGAGGCTTCGCTGTTCCAGCACGCTTTTTCGCAGCTTCGCCGTGACCGGATAAAAGCGCTCCAAATTCATATCGTTACCTGGTTTGTCCGTTGTTGCCCGATCAAACGAACCGCAGAAACAACAACAAGTAACCCCAGCACGATCGAAGCAAGCTGGCTGCCGGCAAAGGACATCGGATCGTAATCCGTGACGCCTAGAACATCCGACAGACGATTGACCCGGAACAACAGGGCCAACGCCAGACCCAATATCAGAACGACCGGCCAGCGCGCGAAGCCGACGAACAGAACGGAGACAAGGATAAGGTCATAAAGATGCATAGGAACCAGAAAAATAATGACCGACAGGCAGAACGTCAGCGCTATAGGTGAATGCGGACCGTCCTGCCGCAATTCCCAACGTGCCAAAGCAGCCGCTATTACAGCAGCGCCGCTCGACAACAGGATGCCGGAAAGGTCCGCTCCAGTCAGATGGTAGATAAGGTTGCGCAGTCCAGTGACCGACTCGGCCGTATTGGCACCGTAGATGGTATAGACACCTAAGCCATCGAGATACCCTTCGACCACCCCGATTGGGTCGCCGACAAGAGCAGGCAAGGATAGGGCTAGTGACATCGCGCCAGCCGCCAAAACGGATAGTCGCCAGCGCGGCGCAGCAATAGCGTAAGCGACAAAGGGCAGGGCAAGGCTTGCCTTCATGCTCAGCAGTATCAGGGCCACGGTCATGACCACCCAACTTCCACGCATCACCGCATAGGCAAATGCAGCGATCGCGACATAGGAAAACGCCGCGAACTGCCCCAACGAGATCGTCATCGTCGCACCGACCGATACGACCGTGCAAAGCAGCAGACCTGCATATGCCAGCCAATGCCACCGCTGCCGGAAATCGAGAACCGCTGCAACGGTTAGCGCGGTTCCCACATACAGCAGAACAGCATTCACGAACGTCCAGAGGATCTTTGCAGTTTTGAAGTCAAAGGCCGCCAGCGGTCGGACGAAGAGCCACGTATGGGGCGAATATAGCCATCGATGCAAACTGCCTATCCCGAAGAATCCGCCGGCTATTTCGCTGAACTCGGATCTATACGGGTTGCCGCCTTCGGCCCAGATGCGACCTGCCGCCCAGAAATAGCGGAAGTCGCGCGGATTGTCGTGAATGAGCTCCGTGCGGAGGATGTAGAGAAGCGGCAGCACGAATCCGGCAATCAACACGATCCGGAAAACCCAATCATTCTCGCAGATCCGTCGGATGTATGGAATTAATACGCCGTTCATCGGAAGACGAACCGTTTGCTGAGCGTGAAAAAAGTTCCCGTATAGGCGATCATTGCCAGAGCTTGCCAGAGAAAGGCGTGCGATGGCTCGATTGCAAGACCGAGAGTGAGAACTCCCAGATTGACAGCGTAGGACATCCCGAAAGTGGCAATGAAGCGCCAAGCTGCACCGGCGGATTGCGGCGCGTCCCTGAACGTGAAAGCTCGGTTCATCGCAAAGGAGTTGGCAAGTCCCAAAGCATACCCGCAAACGTTCGCAAGATAAGGACCACCCCCCGCCTGCGCGACAAGCCAGATGACAGTCAGACTAAGTGCTGTATTGAGGACACCGATCAGGGCAAAGGAGACAACCTCGCGCAGCGGCGGCCCTAGGGGTGCTTTCACTGCAGCTTCTCCAGTACCTCGGGCGTCCCGCTATAGATCGCCTCCGGATCGGGGTGGCGCAGAACCTCTTCTAAAATGAAGAGTGGGCGCGCCTTCGACTGCATATACATTCGGCCTACATACTCACCGATAATACCGACGACGATAAGCTGTGTGGAACCCAGAATCACCACGATCAACGTCATTGAAGCCCAGCCCGAAACGGTCTGTCCAGTGATCCAACTGCCGAAGATGTAAATGAAAAGCGGCACGCTTAGGGAGGCGACAAACAGCCCAAGCCAAGTAGCCAATCTGAGCGGAACGATTGAGAAACTCGTCAACGCATCCACTGTCAGAGTCAGCATTTTGCTCAGAGGATACTTGGTTTCGCCAGCGAAGCGCTCATCTCGGTCGTAAAGCAGCGGCACCTGCGAAAACCCGATCCAACTTACCATCCCGCGAATGAACCGGTGCTGCTCGGGCATTGATAGAAGGACATCAAGCGCGCGACGGCTCATTAGTCGGAAATCGCCCGTATCTACAGGAATGTTGGTGTCCGTCAGTCGGTTCAAAATACGATAGAACAGCGCCGCGGTGCCGCGTTTGAACGCGGTTTCGCCTTTCCGGCTGCTGCGCTGGCCGTAGACGACGTCATGACCCTGGTCCATCATCGCCATCATTCGGGGCAGTAATTCAGGCGGATCTTGCAAATCGGCGTCTATGATTAGGATCATCTTTCCGCGCGCCTGCGTGAGGCCAGCGGTTAGCGCCAACTGGTGCCCATGATTTCGCGACAGAAAAATACCCACAAAATTCGGGGAACCCTTCACGATATCCCTTATGATCTGCCGGGTTACGTCCTGCGAACCGTCATCGATCAATAGAACTTCCCACGACGCGCCAGCCACTTCTTTGCAGACGGCTTCCACACGCCGCCGCAATTCACCAAGACCCTCAGCCTCGTTGTAACAAGGTATAACGACGGACAAAGAGGGTTCGGTGGAATGCCCCGACACATCGCTATCATTTCGCTTGTGGGCATCAATCGACCGGACTGGGTCAGCTTTCATAGAGGAAACTCATACTGGTAAGGTGCTGCATACGATTTTCAGCAAGTTTAGTCATTTAAGGAACGGAACGCCATCGTAGGTGCCCTTCGGAGCGAAAAAGTACCCCAAACATTCGTTAGGAGACACAATGTCGAGGGACGGAACCAAGTGTTTCCAAACACGCTATGCCTACCCGCTCGTCGCAACCTGCGCGCCCTCGATCTCGCTCACGGCCCGCGCCCTCCCGACAACAAGCGCGCGGCGTTGGTAGGCGCGGATGAAAGCACGCAATTCCGGATCGTCGAGTTGCCGCGCGCCGCGCCACCAGGCCCCGACGTAGCCCTGAAGCATCGCCAGCCCGCCCAGCACATAGGGCGGCTCCAGCGCCCGGAATGCGGCGGTGGCAGCGAAATAAAGCGGATCGGACCCCATGAAATACTGCCCGAATCCATGCCGGCGACGGCCC
>JBBKWG010000063.1:0-18743 GCA_037968835.1 Paracoccaceae bacterium | reverse complement strand
TGGAAATCCCCGAAGTACTTCGTGATCGCCGCCGTCAGCGTCGTCTTGCCGTGGTCAACGTGGCCAATCGTGCCGATGTTGACGTGCGGTTTATTCCGTTCAAACTTTGCCTTGCCCATATCCCAAAACGCCTCTGAAGTCAGGGGGCCACAATTGGCCCGGGGTCACTATCGCGGGCCATCTATGCGAGTGGTCAGCGAAAATCAAGCATCAGTTGGCTGTGGAGTCCGCCGTCTCGGTGTCCGTCGCGTCGGCAACCTGATCGACCTCGATGGGGGGCGGAGGCGTCGCGACAGTGTAGGGGACACGAACCTGATCGGGGCGCGGCGCGAACCATTCCTCGTTCTCGCGCAGCCAGTCCTCGATCTGGCGGGCGACGACAAGCGACAGGTTTTCAAGCTGCTCTTCCGGCGAGCGCACATAGCCTGAACCAAGAATGGGAACGGAGTTGCGCAGACCCTCCCCCGCCGTGATGCGGTGCGGTTCTTCGTTCAGCTTTTTCTGCGTCGTGTTATCGAACGCCGTCACGTCCACGATCATCACCGAGCGAGGGGCATAGACCACTGGAATCCCCGGCTGCGCCAGAACGACACCGCCGACGACTATTCCAAGGTGATAAAGCCCGTCGCCGTCGTAGCGGCGCAGCCTTTGGGCAACGGCGTTCTGGACCGATGCTTCAAGCTGGGTTTCGGTGAACTCGCGAGAAAACGGGCCTTTTACGACTTTGTCTGCAATCGCGATGTTGTGGCCAAGGCGAAACTGACCCAGCGGCTCCGGCGCCAGCGACAGGTCGTCCTCCGCGGCGCAGGCCGTCAGTACCAGAATGCCCAAGAGCGCCAGAATTCGGTGTGCCATAGGTGCCTCCCAACCGTTTGGGGGCGAGACCTAGCCTGAGAGGCCTCGCGCCGCAATGGTGTCAGTCGCAGATCGCGCGAAGGGCAGCCCATTGCGTGGCGTTCAGCACAGGCCGGGTGTCGCCCATCTCCGCACCAGCGGCGCGCGCGGCGGCGATACGATCGCCCAGCGCGGGGTGGCTGGTGAAATGCGCGGCGATGCCCTCGACATCGCCATATTCGTCGCGCAGGACCTGAAACAGGTCACCAAGCGCGGCTGGATTGATGTCGGCATCGCGCAGTCGGGCGATGGCGAATGCATCGGCGGCGGCTTCAGCGTCGCGACTGTATTCGGCCTGGATAAGCTGTTCGATCAGTAGCAGAACGACCGCCCCGCCCGCGAAATCCCCGAACAACAGGCCGAGAACGCCCAGCGATCCGGCCGAGCGAAGCGCGATGCGGGTCGGGTCACGCGCCGCAACATGGCCGATTTCGTGGGCCATGACCGCGGCGATTCCGTCGGGGTTCTCGGCGGCGTCAATCATACCGCGAAAGAACACCACCTGACCACCGGGCAGCGCAAAAGCATTGATCATGTCGTGATCGAGAACGGTCACGCGCACAGGATAGGGCAGCCCATCGTTTGCGCCCTCGACGGCCTCGCGCATCTGCTCCAAGGCGTCGAGCCCGTCCGGTGCATCGCAGGTCGGAACCAGCCCCGTCATTTCATTGCTGAGCGCCGACTGGATTTGACCAAGCGTCGCCTCGCCCAGCGCCTGTTCGCCACTTGGGGGCAGGATGCGCGCCAGTTGATCGGACATGACGGGAACCAGAACGAAGACAATTGCAAAAACGGCGGCCACGGCCCCGGCGGCCCAGAACAAGACCCGGCTCTTTCCACGTACCGGCGGTTTCAGACGCAGATCCCTTGCCAGTGGCCGCAGATCGGAAACGTCGTTCTTGTCGATGATGTGCAACCGCATAAGCGGATGATCGACGGTGGTCACGACAAGCTGGCCGCGCGCGGCCTGATCGGGGACTTCGCGCAATTTCTCGAAACGCCAGAACATCGCGGCTGCTTCGGGCGGCGTGATTGACAGGGTTCCGGACGCATTGTCGATGGCATAGGCAACCCGGCGCGCGACGGCGGTCTTTCCATCGAAGAAATCGGCGAAATTCTGCGCTGCACCGCTCATATCGCGGCCCCCAGATCAAGCGCTTCGGCAAAGCCTTCCGCCTCGCGGTGCTCGTCACGGTCGCGCTGGCGGATGCCCGGCAACGACATTGTATCAAGTATTTCCAACGTCTCGGCATAGTGGCGCCAGAGCGGCATGGTGATGAATACGTGACGCAGCGCGGACCAGATGACGAACACGAAGAAGTAAATCACGAACCCGACGATTTGCAGCGGCAGACCGGGTGCGGCAATCGCGTCGAATTGTTCGAATGAAAATCCCTCGCCCGAAGTTGCGAACAATGCAATCAGCCAGCCGAAGCTGACGGCGGCTGCCGCGATGCCGGTCAATATCGCGGTCGCGCTGTAACCCAGCAAGTAGATGCCGATGACGCGCGGCGCGCTGGCTTTCGACACGAACCGGATATCCCCGGCCATCTTGTGGGCCGTCAGAAGTCGGAAACTGCGCACCGAATACCACGCAAAGGCAATCGCGAGCAGCGGCAGCGCGAGTATCGCGAACCCGACAACGAACTGAATCCCTTCGCCGGGATCGACAAAAATGCCAACGGAAGCGCCCGCCGCAAGGATAATCCAGACCGGGATCATCCCTTTCACAAGCATTCGCGCGTCTCCGCCTTGCGACAATTGGCGATCACCGTACCAGGTCCGGTCAATGCGGTATTTCTCGAGCCGGAACGTCATCAGCGGCCAGAACAGCGTGGCCGACGCGATTGTCAGAGCCCACAGAAGCATTGCCCGCCAGGCATAGCCCCATGCGGCAGGCTCGACGCCGAAACGGATGCCGCGCCAGCGGGTTCGGGCCAGAACATAGCGGCGGGCGCGATAGCGGGCGTAAAACCAGATCGGAATGACGCCGACGAAGCTGGCGAGATAGGCGGCGTAGTTCCCGTCAAACAGCGAGAAGCTGATGAACATCAGCACCAGGTTCACGATGCCGATATAAAAGGCCAGCACGACGACGGCGATAAAGAAGCCCAGAAGCTTCTCCAGTGGCTCGCCAACGTATTCCATCGGATGGCCGCCGGGGCGTATCGCCGACCAATAGTAGCGGCGCAGCCGGGTTTTCATCCAGAAACGGTAGATGCCAAGCGTCAGGACACTCAGCGCGCCCATGCGCATCGCCATGCGGAAAAGCGGTCCGCGCTGACCGGAGAAAACGATGCCCAGGTCGCTCGCCACCGCTCAGGTAAACCGGTTGTCCTGCGGGAACCCGCGCGGCGCCATGCGTCCGGCGCTGGCCCGCGCACCCTGCCATTCGTCCAGTTCGGTGACGTGACGGGTTCGCCCGGCCGGATCGAGCCATTGCAGACCCTCGGCCAAGGTGAATGTGCGCGCGTCCGACAAGCCGCCGTCCTTGTATTTCTGAAGCCGCACGCCTTTGCCACGCGTCATTTCGGGCAGTTCGGCGATCGGGAAAAGCAGCATCTTTCGGTTCTCGCCGACGACGGCCACCGTGTCGCCCTCGACCGCCTTGCAAATCGCGGCGCGGTTGTCGCCCTTCACGTTCAGCGCCTGCTTGCCGCTACGGGTCTGGGCCAGAACTTCGTCCTCGGGCACGACAAAGCCATCGCCCGCGCTTGAAGCGACCAGCAGCTTGCGACCCGGCGCATGAATGAACAGCGCGACGATCTCGGCCTCGTTGGGAAGATCCACCATCAGACGCAGCGGTTCGCCCATGCCACGACCGCCGGGCAGACTGGAGGCGCTGACGGTGTAGAAACGTCCGTTCGAGCCGAACACCAGTAGCCGGTCGGTTGTTTCGGCGTGGATGAAGAAATTCGGCGCATCGCCGTCCTTGAATTTCAGCTCCTGATCCGGCGCGATGTGGCCTTTCATCGCGCGGATCCACCCCATTTGCGAGCAGACCACCGTGATCGGTTCGCGGTCGATCATGGCTTCCAGCGGCACCTCTTCGACCATCGCGGCCTCGGCAAATGTCGTTCGGCGGGCGCCGTGTTCATAATCCTTGCCGAAGGCTTTTTTGATTTGAGCCAGTTCGTTCCTGATATGCGCCCATTGCAGGCCCTCGTCGGCCAGCAGGTCTTCAAGTTCGGCGCGTTCTTTCAGAAGATCGTCGTATTCGCGGCGCAACTCCATTTCTTCCAGACGGCGAAGCGAACGCAGGCGCATGTTCAGGATCGCGTCGACCTGAACCTCGCTCAGTTCACCCTCGCCGGGAGCCGGGCTGACGTAATCGGCCTCGGACGTGGCGCGGATGTGGGGAACCGACCAATCCTCGCGCATCAAGGCCTCTTTCGGCTCGTCGTCGTAACGGATGATGTCGATGACGCGGTCGAGGTTCAGAAACGCGGTGATGAAGCCTTCAAGCACCTCCAGCCGATGGTCGATCTTGTCCAGCCGGTGCTTCGAGCGGCGGTGCAGCACTTCGCGGCGATGGTCGAGAAACGCGCGCAGAACTTCCTTGAGCGAGCAGACCTTGGGCGTCACGCCGTCGATCAGCACGTTCATGTTCAGCGAAAACCGGGTTTCCAGATCGGAATTGCGAAACAGCATGTTCATCAGAACTTCGGGCGCCACATTGCGCGACCGCGGTTCCAGAACGATGCGAATATCCTCGGCGCTTTCATCGCGCACGTCGCCCAGAATCGGCACCTTCTTGGTCTGGATGACTTCGGCCAGCTTTTCGATCAGTCGGGATTTCTGGACCTGATACGGTATCTCGGTGACGATGATCTGCCACTGACCGCGCCCCAGATCCTCGACCTCCCAGCGGCAACGAACCCGGAAACCGCCGCGGCCGGTCCGGTAGGCCTCGTAGATATTCTCCTGCGGTTCGACGATGATTCCGCCGGTCGGAAAGTCCGGGCCCTTCACCATCTCGATCAGGGTGTCGTCGCGAACACTTTCCGAGTTCTTCGCCTTGGCCAGATGGATGCAGGCGTCGCACAGTTCAGAAAGGTTATGCGGCGGAATATTGGTCGCCATGCCGACCGCGATACCGCTGGAACCGTTCGCCAGCAGGTTTGGAAACGCCGCGGGCAGAACAATCGGTTCTTCCAGCGTGCCGTCGTAATTGGGTCGGAAATCGACCGCGTTCTCGGTCAGCCCCTCCATCAGGGCTTCGGCGGCGGCGGTCAGGCGCGCTTCGGTGTAACGCTCGGCGGCAGGGTTGTCGCCGTCGATGTTGCCGAAATTGCCCTGTCCGTCGACCAACGGATAGCGGACGTTGAAATCCTGCGCCAGACGCGCCATCGCGTCGTAAATCGCCTGGTTCCCGTGCGGATGGTAATTGCCCATCACGTCGCCGGAAATCTTCGCGGACTTGCGGAAACCGCCGGTGGACGACAGCCGCAATTCGCGCATCGCATAAAGAATCCGGCGGTGGACCGGTTTCAACCCGTCGCGCGCATCGGGCAGCGCGCGGTGCATGATCGTGCTGAGCGCATAGGTCAGATACCGGTCGCCGATCGCCCGACGCAACGGTTCGGAAACATTCATCGGATCGTTCGGAGGGTCGATCTTGGGGGTATCGGGCGCGTCGGTCATAGATGATGTGATAGCTGTCCTGAATCGGTGGGTAAACACGGGATCGCATCCCGATGAGGGAACTTTTCTCGCCCCGACAGCATTTCATCTTTGCAATCAGCGTGCTGCCGCGCCTGAAGAAGACTCGAAGTTTCCGGGGGGAAACCAGATGATAAAGCTAATCCTCGTCACTCTCGTCGCCTTTTATGGCATTTTGCTCATTGGGGGCGAGCGTGCAGACGGCGAAATCGTCGCACGTCAAAGCGCATCCGAAGGATTGGGTTTTTCATTGGCTTCGTTCGTAACTCCCGCGTCCGCAGAATCCGTCGTCACGTACAAAGGACTGTCGGATGTCGAAGCAGTTGAAGTCGCTTTGGCTGCCGGCGCTGCACAGCGGGCAGGCCGGGTCGGCGAAACGTCGTTGCGCGGCCTGATCGCAGCCGTCGAAGCCGAGCCGAGCGAAGCAGAACTTCAGGCGGTCGAGGAACTTTGGTACGTCTCGGGAACCATGGTCAACCTGCGCGCCGGTCCCGGCACCGAAAACCCCGTGGTGGCGACGTTGTCGCTGGGCACCGGAACCAAAGTGCTGAGCGATCCGAACGCCGATTGGATCGAAATCCAGACAACCGACGGCTCTGTCTCCGGCTGGATCTTCCGCAAATACCTCTCGGACCGGGCACCGGGCTGAAGCCTGCGGTCACGCCGGGTCTGACTCTCATTGACAACCTGCGTTGCGTTCGCTTTGTCATGCGACCTCTTTAACAAGTGGGTCCAGCCATGACATCGGGCACGAAATCCATCCTCATCACCGGCTGCTCCTCGGGCATCGGCTATGACGCGGCAGCGACGCTTTCCCAACGCGGATGGCGCGTTCTGGCGACGTGCCGCAAGGACGAGGATGCCGAACGGTTGCGCGGTGAAGGGTTGGAAAGCTTCACGCTCGACTATGAGGATTCCGACAGTGTTGCCACCGCCGCCGCCGAGACTCTGGAACGCACGGGCGGCACCCTCAACGCTCTGTTCAACAACGGCGCATACGCGATCCCCGGGCCGCTTGAAGATATCCCACGCGACGCGATGTCGGCGATATTCAATGCGAATTTCATCGGCTGGCATGATCTGACACGCCGGATCATTCCTGCCATGCGGGCTCAGGGGCACGGGCGGATCGTCAATTGCTCGTCCATCCTCGGGTTGGTTTCGACCCCGTTTCGCGGCGCCTATGTCGCGACAAAATTCGCGCTCGAAGCGCACTCCGACACCTTGCGCATGGAGTTGCGCGGCAGCGGCATCCGCGTCTCGCTGATCGAGCCGGGGCCTATCGAGACCGACTTTCGCAAGAATGCAATTGCCCAGTTCGAACGCTGGGTGGACTGGGAAAATTCCGGGCGTGCCGACTTCTATAAATCCAAGCTGCTGGACAGACTCTACGCGGGCAGCGACCAATCGCCGTTCCAGAAACCCGCCTCGGCTGTGACCGCGAAACTCATCCACGCACTCGAATCCCGCGCGCCGAAGGCACGCTATTTCGTGACCACGCCGACCTATGCAGCCGACATCGCGCGCCGTATCCTTCCAACGGTTCTCATCGACCGCATTCTTGAGCGTGGCTGATTGCCGCTAACCGAGGTTCTTCGCTTTCACGCGCGGCTGCTCTAGATGTCGGGAAATCGCCCCGGAGGCACCATGCTACAGGATCCGCTTTTCATCGTCGTCGCCATCGCCGTTCTGATCGTGCTGGGCATTCTGCTGACTGGCATCGGAGGTTTTGCCAAAGGCGGCGATTTCAACAAGAAGCACGCCAACCGGATCATGCGTTACCGGATTTACGCCCAAGCCGTCGCTGTCGCGTTGATCCTGATTTTCGTGCTTGTCCGGAACTCGGGAGGTTAAGACATGGTCGTTCTCAACAAGATTTACACCAAGACCGGGGATGCCGGAGAGACCGCTTTGGGCAACGGCACGCGCGTGTCCAAGCATTCGGCGCGGGTCACGGCTTATGGCACGGTCGACGAGTTGAACGCGACCGTCGGGACGGCGCGGCTGGTGGCGGACGCCGATACCGATCTATTGCTCAGCCTCATTCAGAACGACCTGTTCGACCTTGGCGCGGATCTCTGCCGTCCGGAAATGGAAAAGGACGGTGAAGCCGGGTATCCGGTTCTGCGCATGGTCGACGAGCAAACCGCGCGGCTGGAACGCGAGATCGACGCGATGATCAAGCGGCTTGAACCGCTGCGCTCGTTCATCCTGCCAGCCGGAACGCCGCTGGCGACCCAATTGCATATGTGCCGCACCGTTGCGCGACGCGCCGAGCGGCTGACGGTCGAATTGGCGACGATCGAATCCGTCAATACGGCTGCCGTCACCTATCTCAACCGGCTGTCGGACTGGTTCTTCGTCGCCGCCCGCATCGCGAACGATGACGGGCGCGGTGATGTGCTGTGGAAGCCCGGTGCCAACCGCTAGACCGGTTCCCACAATTCCACCGGATTGCCCTCGGGGTCGTGAATCCGGGCGAAACGTCCGATCCCCTCCATTGTCTGCTCAAGGGCAACATCGATGTTTGCGCCGCGAAGTTGCGCCAGCATGGCGTCGAGATCGGCCACCCGGAAGTTCAGCATGAAGGCGCGATCCGCCGGAAAATAATCGGTATCCGCGCCAAACGGGGCAAACACCGTGATACCCTCCTGCGACACCCACGGAACGGATTCCATGTCCGTCGGGGCGCCATTGATCCCCAGCATTTCCTCATACCATTTCGCCAGTCCGCCCGGATCTTTTGCGCGAAAGAAGATTCCGCCGATGCCCGTAACTTTTTCCATTTCGCTGTCCCCGTTTGGATGATCGCAAAGTGCATAACACAAAACGCGGCGTCGCCGGACCGAAACGCGTCGATTTTGCGCTGTTTTCTCACCCAAGCCTTCGATACACCCTGCCGGGAATGATCTTAAGGGAGTTACGCAGATGAAGGTGCTGGTGCCTGTCAAACGCGTGATCGACTATAACGTGAAGGTCCGCGTGAAGGCGGACGGCAGCGGTGTCGATCTTGCGAACGTCAAGATGTCGATGAACCCGTTCGATGAGATCGCGGTGGAAGAAGCCATCCGCCTGCGCGAAGCCGGAAAAGCCGACGAGGTTATCGCCGTCTCGATCGGCGTGAAGCAATCGCAGGAAACGCTGCGCACGGCATTGGCCATGGGCGCGGATCGGGCGATCCTTGTGATTGCGGCCGACGATGTGCACACGGACATCGAGCCGCTGGCGGTTGCGAAAATCCTGAAGGCGATCTGCGACGAGGAAAAGCCCGGCCTTGTGCTGTGCGGCAAGCAGGCGATTGACAACGACATGAACGCGACGGGCCAGATGCTGGCTGCGCTGACGGGTTGGAGCCAGGCGACCTTCGCCAACAACGTCGATATCGACGGCGATCATGCGGTCGTCACGCGCGAAGTCGATGGTGGGCTTCAGACAATCAAGGTGACGATGCCGACAATCATCTCGACCGACCTGCGCCTGAACGAGCCGCGCTATGCCTCGCTTCCCAATATCATGAAAGCCAAGAAAAAGCCTTTGGACGAAAAGACCCCGGCCGACTACGGCGTCGATGTCACGCCGCGACTGGAAATCGTCAAGACCACTGAACCCGAAACACGTAAAGCGGGCGAAATCGTCGGTTCGGTGGATGAACTCGTGGCGAAACTCAAAGAAGTGGGGGCACTCTGATGGCGGTACTTCTTCTGGCCGAAGTGACCAATGGCGAATTGTCTGTCGACGCGACCGCCAAGGCACTCACCGCCGCGAAAATGATGGGCGATGTCACCATACTCTGCGCCGGCGCTTCGGCGTCGGCAGCGGGTGCGGCGGCGGCGAAACTCGACGGCGTGACCAAGGTGCTCGTGGCCGAGGACCCGTCGTTGGGTCATCGCCTTGCGGAATCGACGGCGGCGCTGATCCAGTCCATCGCGGGCGATTACAGCCACATTGTCGCGCCCGCGACGACGGACGCCAAGAACGTTCTGCCGCGGCTTGCGGCGCTCCTGGATGTGATGGTCATCACGGATATTTCGGGCGTCGTCGACGGTGACACCTTCGAGCGTCCGATCTATGCGGGCAACGCGATCCAGACCGTCAGGTCGGTGGATGCGACCAAGGTCGTGTCGGTGCGAACATCGACGTTCGATGCGGCTGGCGATGGCGGTAGTGCTCCTATCGAGTCGATTTCGGCGGTAGCTGATCCGGGCCTCAGTTCGTGGGTCGAAGACAAGGTCGCCGCAAGCGATCGCCCCGAACTGACATCCGCAGGCGTCGTCGTATCGGGTGGTCGCGGTGTCGGATCGAAGGACGACTTCGCGCTGATCGAAAAGCTGGCGGACAAGCTGGGTGCCGCAGTCGGCGCGTCGCGCGCGGCCGTCGATTCCGGGTTTGCACCGAACGACTGGCAGGTTGGCCAGACCGGCAAGGTCGTGGCCCCGGATCTCTACGTCGCGGTCGGCATTTCGGGCGCTATCCAGCACCTCGCGGGGATGAAGGATTCCAAGATCATCGTCGCGATCAACAAGGACGAGGAAGCGCCGATCTTTCAGGTCGCCGACTACGGACTTGTCGCCGATCTGTTTACCGCCGTGCCGGAGCTTATCGAGAAGCTCTGATCGCCGGTTCATCCAGACCACATGGCGCGTCCGGATCAGACCGGTCGCGCCATTTTGTATTCGCCGCATCCTGTGAAAGAACCGGTGCCAGCGCCTGTGCCACGTTGATGTGAAAATCCGGCCCCGGCATGGCGGCAGCCGCCTGAGCCTCGCTTTCTGCGTATAACTTGCCCGATAGCGATGCGTTGTCGTCGATCGCCGGGGGTGAAACCTCCACGATCCCGGCGATATGGGGTGACAACGCCTCCAGCATCTCGCGATCGACAAAGAGCGGATCAAACGGATCGCTCACGTCCCATGCGTCTTCGGGACGACGCCGCGCCAGCCATAACAGCACCGCGTTGCCGTTCGTCGGCGCAAGGATACTGCGCATCCGGCTGACCCAGGCTTCCTGCAATTCCTCGTGCAGTTTGTGGAACCGCTCCGGCGCAGTCCGCGCCAGGCTTTGCACGAGATGTCCGGTGAAATTGAACTCGGTGAAATCGACCTCTGGAAACTGCGCCTGCATTCGCGCCGATGCGCCCAGGAACCGGTCATTGCGCCGGGGATGCACGGAATAGAACCTGTTCGACATGTTCTGCGCGCCAAGTATCTGAACGACACTCATCCGGGCGCGGCCCGCAATCCGCAATACATCTGCATCCTGGCTGAAGATCGACAATCCCGCGTGCATGCACCCAAGGTTGACAACCGGCTCGCCGGTCATCGCTTCAAGCAGGTCGGGAAAGGGCGCGGCGCAGAATTTGCCATAGGTTTCGCTGCCCCCGATAGTGGCAATGTAGGGTCCGTCAAGCGGCCGGACAGGACCGCGAAAGTCGATGCGAGACCCGCCATAGCGACAATGCGCATAGTCCAGCGCCGTTCGTTCAAGTCCTTCAGATTCCACAGCCGCTCGCCAGGGTGATTGATACCTTTCGCAACCATCGCCGCTTGGTATTGAAAAATGCCTAAAGCCCGCATTTTTACGATTTCGCCTTCGCCCCTTGCACCGGCTTTGGGCAAGCGCCTATGGTCGCGCCGAATGCGAGGAGCGTCCATGGACATCAAATCAGTTGGAGTGATCGGCGCCGGTCAAATGGGCAATGGAATTGCTCATGTGTTTGCGCTGGCAGGCTATGACGTGCTGATGACCGATGTCAGCCGCGACGCGCTGGACCGCGCCCGCACCCTGATCGAAGCCAATCTGGACAGGCAGGTGTCGCGCGAAAAGATAACGCAGGAAGAACGAGACGCCGCGATGGGCCGCATCAGCGACACGATGAAGCTGTCGGATCTGGGTCAGATGGATCTGGTGATCGAAGCCGCGACCGAGCGGGAAACCGTCAAGACGGCGATCTTCGAAGACCTTGTGCCGCATCTGAAGCCGACGACGATCCTGACCTCGAACACATCCTCGATCTCGATCACACGACTGGCGAGCCGGACCGACCGACCCGAAAAATTCATGGGGTTCCACTTCATGAACCCGGTTCCGGTGATGCAGCTCATCGAACTGATCCGCGGCATCGCGACGGACGAGGAAACCTACAACACCCTGCACGCCGTCGTCGAGAAATTGGGCAAGACCTCCGCCACAGCCGAGGATTTCCCCGCCTTCATCGTCAATCGCATCCTGATGCCGATGATCAACGAAGCGGTCTATACGCTCTATGAAGGTGTCGGCAACGTGAAGTCCATCGACCAGGCGATGAAGCTTGGAACCAATCATCCGATGGGACCGCTGGAGCTTGCCGATTTCATCGGTCTGGATACCTGCCTTGCGATCATGAACGTCCTTCACGACGGATTGGCCGATACGAAATATCGCCCCTGCCCGCTTCTGACGAAATACGTCGAGGCCGGGTGGCTGGGGCGCAAGACCGACCGTGGCTTCTATGATTATCGCGGCGAGACGCCAGTGCCGACGCGTTAAGAGCAGTTCCATCACTACGGGCCACATCCGAGGCCGATCAGGTCAGCTACATATCCTCGCCAAAGCGGCCAGCCACCAGGGCTTCGATCGCGACCGCCAACGCTTCGGCGTCCGCGCCCCGTGTCACCACCTCAATCGACGATCCGCGCGAAGCAGCCAACATGAGAAGTCCCATGATGCTGTCGCCGGACGCGCTCAATCCGTCTTTCAGAACTTCGGCATCGGCATCGTAGTCCTCGACCAGTTCCACCAGCTTTGCGGACGCTCGGGCGTGAAGCCCCTTTTCGTTGACGATCTTGAGGGTGCGGGTGCAGTTATCGGCCATCCGTCAACTTTCGCCCATACCGTCAAAACTGTCGATGTATTTCCGACCCGCAGCGCAGGCAGCGGCCACCGCGATTTCCAGCGGCTTGTGACGTGATTTCGCAAGCTTGATCAACATCGGCAGGTTGGCTCCATAGATGATCTTGCGATCTTTAGGGTTGCACGCTCTGAGCGACAGGTTGGACGGCGAGCCGCCGAACATGTCGGTCACCATGACCACACCGTCGCCGGTATCGACACCATCGGCAGCAGCGCAAATCTCGGCTTGTTTGGTCGAACGGTCGTGATCCGGCTCAATCGAGATAGCCCGCATACCGGATTGCTTGCCGACAACGTGTTCGACAGCGGCCAGATATTCCCTGGCCAACCCACCATGCGCAACGATCACGATACCGATCACACGCGCGTCCCCATATCACGAAGTGGCGGGTGTGTGACCCCGCCGCTCCAGTTCCCGGTGCCGAGTTGACACCTGCCAACCTTGGTCTGCAAGGGCCTTTGCCAGCTTTTCCGCAACGGCAACCGACCTGTGTTGCCCACCGGTACATCCAAGACCGATGGACAGATATGTTTTGCCTTCCTCGATGTAAGCGGGAAGCAACGAAGTTGTGAGATCCCTGATGCGGGTGAAAAAATCCTCGAACCTCGGATCGGCGGCGACATAGGCGGCGACTGCGGGGTCGCGCCCGTCCAAATTGCGCAAATCGGGGTTCCAGTGCGGGTTCGCCAGAAAGCGGACGTCGAACACCATGTCGACACCCCTTGGCAGGCCGCGCTTGTATGAAAAGCTTTCGACCGACACCGCAAGCCGCGCACCGCCCGAGCGCTCGAAAAGCCGCCCGACCTCGGCGCGCAGGTCGTGGGGCGTCAGTTCGGAGGTGTCCAGCAACAGATCGGCGCGGCTGCGGATCGGGACGAGCAGTTCCATTTCGCGCGCGATGCCGATGTCTGCGGTTTCGGACGGGGCCAGCGGGTGTTTGCGACGGGTTTCCGAATAGCGCCGGACCAGCACTTCGGGGCGGCAATCGAGATACAGCACCTCGGTGCGCATATCGGGGTCGGCGGACAACCGGTCCAGCATCTCGACCACAGCGTCGGTCGAAAAATCGCGGTTGCGCACGTCGATGCCCAGCGCCAGCGGTTGCGATGGCGGCGGTCCGTTCAGCAACCGCTCCATCAGCGAAAGCGGCATGTTGTCGATCGCCTCGAACCCCAGATCCTCAAGCGCGTTGATCGCGGTCGAGCGGCCGGCACCGGATGCGCCGGTGACCAGAACGATCGGCGCATCGGGCCGTTCCGCAGGCTGATCGGGCTGGGATGTGGTCATGGCGCGGCGCGATCTCCTTTGAGGTAGGCGATGAGCATAGACGGGAAAGCACTGCTCTCAACCCGTCGCAGGCATGGCAGGGGGTGTCCGGCAATCACGATCTCGCGCAGGGGCGGCAGCCGCTCGCTCTCGACAGTTTCCAGATCGACGACGGCACGGGCAATCGCCGGCGCGTGCTCGACCCGGATCAGACCCACGCCGCGCGCTTCGATCAGACCGGCGACGGCACCGGGTGCCGAAAGGCGCAGCGCCCCGTCCGCAAGTGGCGTGACAAGAACGCGGTCATCGCCCACAAGGACCGCGCCCAGCGCCATAAGTTGCAGCGCAAGCGACGATTTCCCGCTGCCCGATGGCCCGACGATCAGCAATCCGGCGACACCGAACGCGACGGCGGAAGCATGAAGATATTGCGGCTGGGGAACGCCCTCGGCCACGCGACGACCTCAGACCGGAAGTCCGACGACAAACCGGGCGCCCAGTGGTTCGGACGTGACGTCGGCGTCGGTCGGCCGGATGTTCTCGGCCCAGATAACGCCGCCATGAGCCTCGACGATCTGCTTTGAGATCGCCAGACCGAGACCGGAATTGTTGCCGAAATCGTTCTGCGGACGCTCGGAATAGAAGCGCTTGAAGATCTTGGTCAGGGCCTGCTCGGGAATGCCGGGACCGGTATCCTCGACAACGACCAGGACACGGTTCTCGCGCTTGCGGACCCAGACGCGGATGGCATCGCCGTCCTCGCAGAAGGAAATTGCGTTCGACAAAAGGTTGACGAAAACCTGCGCCAGCCGCGATTCCAGTCCGTCGATAATGATCGGTTCCGATGGCATGTCGGTTATGAATTCGACGCCCTTCTCGCGCGCCTCGTTGCCGAGATAATCGCCGATATTGCCGATCATCTTCAACAGATCGAACCGTTCCTCGTCCTCTTTGACCAGTTCGCTATCCAGCCGCGATGCGTTCGAGATGTCGCTGACCAACCGGTCCAGCCGCCGTGTGTCGTGCTCGATCACATCGAGCAGTTTCTCGCGGTGATCGTCGCGCTTGGCGAACCTGAGCGAAGCAACGGCGGAACGCAGCGACGCCAACGGGTTCTTGATCTCATGTGCGACATCGGCGGCGAATTGTTCGTTGGCGTCGATCCGGTCATAAAGCGCCGCCACCATGCCGCGCAACGCGTGGCTGAGCCGCCCGATCTCGTCGGGACGGCCAGTAAGGTCGGGGATGCGCACGCGCGCCGGGCTGAACCGTCGCGAGTTCTTTTCGCTTCCGATTTCGGCAGCGGCGGCCAGATCGGACAACGGATTGGCAATCGTCGAGGCCAGAACAAGGCTAAGCCCGATCGACACCAGAATGGCGATCACGAACATCTGCAGGACCTGCTCACGTTCGGATCTGACCAGACGATCGATCTCGCCGGCGGCGCTGGCGATTGCGATCACACCGACGGGGATTTCGCCCTGCTTCACGGGTGTGGCGACCGTGAAGATCGTGTTGCCGTAAATGTCGGTGGCCGAACGGACCTGCGTGCCCTGAAGCAGCGCGGCGGCAACCAGTCCCTCGACCAGTTTCGCGTCCTTGGTGCTGATCGTGGGTCGATTCTGGTCCTTTCCAACCAGCTTCGATCCGCTTTCCCAGATCGTGCTCAGGAAATCCGTGATGAAGGTCGAACGGAGGTCAGGTCCGAAATCGGCGACCGGGGACGGTGGCCGATCCTTTCCGACGGTCGTCGATACCAGCGTTCCGGTGGCGTCGTACACGAAGATGTCGACTGCCGTAGGCGTTTCGAGCGCGCTGATAAGCCGGTCGATCTCCAACTTGTCGGTGGCCAGATCGACCGTCGTCGTGCCCTCCAGACGGGATTCCAGGAACCCCGATATCAATTCTGCCTCGATGACGATGGCGCGTTCGCGTTGAAAGACCAGACTATCGCGAAATGGGTTCAGAAACAGAACCCCCGCCACAAGCACGAGGATTGCCAGCAAATTGAACGTGATGATTTTGCGCGCTAGCGGCGACCGGTTCATGGAGATAACTCCACGCCGATCCCGCTTGGCGCGAGCTTCACTTTCAGCCGCCGCGTCCTGACCGATCCAATCTTCGCCCAGTACTACGTCTGCTTGTCTGGATGGCTTTGGGCCGTCCACCCTAATCTCCGACGCAATTACTTACTTACTCTTCGTTGTAACGATAACCGATTCCGTAAAGCGTCTCGATTGCCGAAAATTCGTCGTCGACCATCCGCATTTTCTTGCGCAGCCGCTTGATGTGGCTGTCGATGGTTCGGTCGTCGACGTAAACCTGATCGTCGTAAGCGACATCCATCAGTTGATCGCGGCTCTTGACGAAGCCGGGACGCTGGGCCAGCGCCTGCAACAGAAGGAATTCGGTGACGGTCAGGGAAACTTCCAGACCTTTCCAGGTGACGGAGTGGCGCAGCGGATCCATCCGCAACTCGCCGCGCACCATGACCTGCGCCTGATCGACGCTTTCGCCATCGACGTCGCCGGCAATGACTTCCTGACGGCGCAGAAGCGCGCGAATACGCTCGACCAGAAGTCGTTGCGAGAACGGCTTCTTTACGTAGTCGTCGGCACCCATCCGGAGGCCAAGAACTTCGTCGATCTCGTCGTCTTTGGAGGTGAGAAAAATGACTGGCATGGCGGTTTTCTGGCGGACACGCTGAAGCAGGTCCATGCCATCCATCCGCGGCATCTTGATGTCGAAAACCGCCATATCCGGCAGCTTCTTGTTGAAGGCGTCGAGGGCAGCCTGCCCGTCGTTATATGTTTCCACCTCGAAGCCTTCGGCTTCAAGGGTCATGGACACAGACGTCAGGATATTCCTGTCGTCGTCGACCAATGCGATCCTGGACATGGTGCGATCCTCTATACTGCTCTAAACGCGTTTTTTGTTTCGTTTTCTAGTGCGTCTTTTTTCAGGCATATTCATGTCTCCATCGGGGTGAATCAACAATAATGTGTGAATCGGCCTCATTCGCCACGTATTAAGGACGGTCTTTTAGTTGAGGTTTGACTAATTTGTCGCAGATTGCCGTGGAATCGGACGAATTTCTGGTTTTGGTCGATCAAACCCGAAGATATTCTTGCACCGAATTACCGCTATTTTCCGACTGACCCAGATTTTACGCCTCGGATCAGCGTTTTTCAAGATCATCGCGTGGCAAGAAACGTCTTCAATCATGTCGGCCAGTTGGCCTGCTCGCGACTGTCTTGGTTACGCGAACAATCCGCGCCGGATCAGGTTCAGACCCGCCACGACCAGCACCAGAAGCGTCAGTTGCCGGAACCGGTTCTGGTCTAACCTGTCCTGCACCGCAAAGCCAAACGCCATGCCGATGAGAGCGGGCACCAGCAGCAGCAGCGACAATTGTGTCGACCCGGCATTCAGGATGCCCGATTTCAGATGCGCCAGTGTCAGCATCACGGCACCCGTCGCATAGACCACGCCCTGCACGCGAATATGCTCGATCTTCGGCGTGTTCATTGCGGTCAGATAAAGCACGGTCGGCGGACCCCAAACCCCCGAGATGCCGCCGATCGCCCCGGCAAACGCGCCGACGCCCAACTCGGCGCCAAGGCGGTTCTCGGGATCAATACGGGGACGCCACCCTATCAGTTGCAAAAGCGCGAACAGCGTGATCGGCACCCCGATGACCAGGAACAGAACCCACGCCGGCAGCGCGGTGACGAACTGGGCCGAAATCGCGATGAAGACCAGCAACATCGCCAGAAACCGCCAGTGCACCAGCGCCGACGCCGCCGCCGCGCGCGGGCCATTGCGCAACGCCTGCCACAGGTTGGTGACCAGTGTCGGCAAGATCAGCCCGGCCAGCGCCACGTCCGGCGGCAGGATAGACCCCAGCCCCGAAATCAGGATCATCGGCAGCGCGAAGCCGACCGTGCCTTTGACGAAGCCGCCAAACAGCCCAAGCGCGAAGATCGCGGCCAGCAGCCAGGGTCCGAGCGAGAGTATGACGTCGGTGTGCATGTCGCCTCTCCTAGTCGGATCGAATGGCGGTTGGAAGGGCCGACAGCGCGCGTGTGCTCACACCGAACCCACCGCCACCCGGCCCTCGGGCGTCACGTCGTATACCCCGGTCGAGACACGCCAGAACCAGCCGTAGTGATTGTCGGCCATCACCCGCGTCGCGTTGGCGACAGTGCTGTTCTTCGCCACGACAGCCCCTCTCGACGCACCAGCCTCTGCCAGAAACGCCGCGCACCGCAACGCATCCTGGCGATACGCGGTCACCAGCCCAACCCTGGTCGAACCGCCGGAGTTGGGATCGCCGGTGCGCCGCGCGAATTCGCGCAACAGCAGCGACGTCTTGCGCTTTGATTTGCGCGGCGCATAGGGGGCCGGATCACAGTGGACCTCGACATGGCCGTCGCGAAGCCGCACGGTTATCAACCCCAGGCCAAGACGCCTGCACAGACTTTTCATGTTCTTCAGCGCCGCAAGAAACGGCCGCCCGGTCTTGCGCGGCGCGGCGACATAGACATCGTCGCTGACCGATTGCCGCGCGATGGCCTGATGAACCAGGCTCAGCGAGAACCCCGTCTTCAACTCGACGATCACCGGAACCTCGTCGTTGCGACACGCGACGACATCGGCCGCACCGATTTCCGATTTCACCTCGTAACCCTGGCTTTCCAGGAACGCCTTGATCGGCGGATATAAGTCGGTTTCGCGCACCACGCCTGCCCTGCTGCCCGCTCAGACCATATCGGCAGGATCCGGCGGGTGACAAGCCGTGGGTCAGCGGATAAGAGAGCGCCGAACCACACATTTCTTAGAAAGCACGGACGTCCCATGACTATCAAAGTCTTCGGTCACAAATCTCCCGACACCGATTCAACTGGATCACCGATCATCTGGGCCTGGTATCTGAACGAATGCCGCAACACGCCCGCCGAGGCACGACTTCTCGGGGAGCCGAACTCCGAAGCGCAGTTCGTCCTTCGCCGCTGGAATCTGGATCGCCCGG
>JBBKWG010000062.1:0-3010 GCA_037968835.1 Paracoccaceae bacterium | reverse complement strand
TACGCGGCCGACAGCCATGCCACGACCCGCCAGGTCCTCAATCGCCTGCGCGCGATCATTCTGCAGATCGACGACCAGCCGAATGCCAAGGCGGCCTGGGAGCTCAACACCTACGCCAGGGTCGAAATCGGCCGGATCCTGAACCTGTCCGTGCGGCTCATGGCCGCGAACCAGCAACGCGAAGCCGCCCTTGGTCAGCACCTTGTGGCCGACCGGCTGGCCGAGCGCAGCTTCATGCAGATGGGAGTCCCCAAGTGAAACGATTTCTCCTTGCCGCAGCGACCGTCTCTCTCATCGCGGTCAGCTCCCCGTCTCGCGCACAAGGCGTGCCCACCTTTGACGGCTCTCAGCTCGGGCAGCTGGTCGCGCAGCTCGAGCATATGGCCGAAGACCTGAACGTGCAGCTGCAGCAGCTCGCCACGATGAAGCTGGAGTTTGAAACCGAGCTGTCCCAGCTGACCAATCTGGAGGCCCAACTCACCTCGCTGATCGAAGGCGGCGGGCTCGGCGGCCTCTTTGCCACACTCGAAGAGTTCAGCACACTGCGCGGCAAGCTCGTCGCCCCCCTCAACACTATCCGCGCCCTCGCCGATGGCGACTTCCTGAGCGGATTCACTCCCGGCGCCGCCCTTGAGGCCTCGGTGGAACGGGTCCTTTCGGGCAGCGGCTTTTCTTCGGAAAGCCTGAACACGCTCTCGGCCTCGCCCCTGCCTGCCGACAACCGCATCGCCACCTCGGCCGGAGCCAGCGCCATGCTGTCGGTTGCGGCCGAGGAGAGCCACGCCGAAGCCGGGCAAAGCCTCGGGCGGCTCGAGACCATGGTCGGGCTGATCGATGATCAGGACGGGCTCAAAGCCGCGGTCGATCTCAACACACGTGTTACGGCAGAACTCGGGATCATCCTGACTCAGATCTGGCGGCTGGAAGCGGCCCAGGGCGTAAGTGCGGGCCAGCTTGGCGTTGTCGATGCCGCGACGCTGGCCGATGAACGCCGGTTCAGATCGATGGCGGTGGACCCATGAGGAATGGAATGATGTTTGCCAAAAGTTTTGCGCGCTTTCTTTGCCTGTCCTCGGTCATCGCCTGTGCCCGGCCGATGGCCGGCCTTGCCGCGACGCCAAACTCTGCGCCAGAGACCGACAAGCCTTTCAGTTCGATGGCCATCGCACCCGAGGACGCAGGGGCATGCCGCGTCCCTCGACCACCCGCTGATCTTGCGGAGACCGCTTACCAGCGCAACGGCTATCGCGCGATCCTGCGTATCATTATTGCTGAGGAAGGCTTGGAATCCGAGACCTGCGACTGCCTTCTGGATCAGTTTACCTGGGACATGGCACTGAAGCAGCTCCCGAGCTTCCAGACCTCCGACAACCCACGCCTGCCCTTCAAGGTGTTGGACCTCTACGCCATGGCCGATGCGCTCGAAGGCGAACGTATTGGGGCCTGCGAAGAATAGATGGGGATCATTCGCGATATTCTGGACCAGGTCGATGCGGCGGTGGACACCGTGGCGCAGGATGGTTTCGTGTCCTCCGCTGCCTCCGTCGGTGACGTGATCACTGCAGGTTCTGTCCTGCTGCTGATCCTGCTCGGAATCAATGTTGTGATGCAGCTACGCCCCATGACGTTTGGCAGCGCTTTTGCCTTCGGAATCAAAATCGCGCTGGTGGGGATATTCGCGCAGAGCTGGGGTAATTTCAGTGTGATCTATGGCGTTGTTACGCAAGTGCCGGACTCCGTCGGAGCCTCGATTCTGGCCCTTACCGGTTCCGGCGACGAGGCCGGCGTCTACGAAAGCCTCGACAACATGGTGGCGCGCATCACCGCGTATGGCGACGCCATCGGCGATCAGGCTGGCTGGGTCTTCGGCGCGGTGCTCGGCGCGATATTCTTTGTCCTCTCTGCCCTCTTCGCAGCCATTACCGCGGGCATCATCGCCTTTGCCCGGATCGTCTTTGCTCTGATGATCGTGATCGCGCCCTTCATGATCATCACCTCGCTCTTCAAACCGACGCAATCGCTCTTCGAGGCCTGGAGCCGCGCCACCATCGGCTACGCGCTGATGCCGGTGGCCGCCGCCGGAGCCGCCGGGATCATCGTCGCGATCGCAGAAGCCATCGGTGAGGCGTCGGCTGATCCCGGCGACGTCGAGACCGTCAGCCTGATCCTGCCGTTCCTGGTGATCCTGCTCCTGAGCGCCGGGATCATGGCCTCGGTGCCATACATCGCGTCCAACCTCACCGGCGTCATGGGCATCGCCTCGAACGCCGTCGGGCTGACCGGGCTTGCCCGGCGCGGCATCGTCAACACCAGCGAATACGGCGCCGGCGGCGCCGGGCGCATCGCCACCGGCAAGACCCCGCACGAGTTGCGCCAGGCCACCAGCGCCAGCGTGGTCAAAACTGGGGAACTGATCCGCAACAGCCCCGGCGCTCTGCTCACCGCCGCAAAGACCTTCCGCAAACCCTGACTTGAAAGTCCCTGCCCCAGTGAAACACGCCGCGAGCCATGACCGAGACGCCTTCGAGGTGGATTTCATCTACGGACCGCGCAGACGCGAGCGGTTTGCGTATTTCGTGGCGGCCGCAAGTGTCCTGGTGGGGCTTGCCGGCATCGTCGCCGGCGCAAGCCTGTTCCCGCTCAAATCCGTCGAAACCGTCGTGGTCGTAATCGACAAGGCGACCGGCGACATGGACCGGGTCGCGTCCGTTCAGGCGCTCTCGTTGAGCGAAAGCGATGCCATCATCCAGGCCAACCTCGTCGCCTATGTCGATGATCGCGAGACTTTTGATCTGACCGATGGCGAGCAGCGGATAAATTCCGTGCTGGAGCGCTCGGATGGAGATGCCGCCCGCACCCTGCGCGACCTCTGGACCGCGTCGAACGCGGACTATCCGATCACCGTCTATGGCCGCGACGCCAGGATCGAGGTGGTCATCAAATCGGTAAATCAGATCGAAGAAGGCGTCGCCCAGGTGCGATTCACCCGCTCCCTGCGCCGCCCCCGCGA
>JBBKWG010000061.1:0-10624 GCA_037968835.1 Paracoccaceae bacterium | reverse complement strand
GTTGCGGCCCGGCGACGCGATCTGGTGTTGATCCTGGTCCGCAGTTCGCTGCTGATCTCGGCCACGGCTCTCAACTTCTACGCACTGAATTTCCTGTCGTTGACGGTGACGTCGGCAATCATGTTTTCATCGCCGATCTTCGTCTCGGCGCTGTCGATGCCGCTTTTAGGCGAACGGGTCGGACCGTGGCGGTGGGCGGCCATCGTGCTTGGCTTCATCGGCGTTCTGATCGTGATCCGCCCCTTCGGAGAAGCTTTCCACTGGGCGTCGGTGCTGATTGTCTACAATGCTGTCGCGATGGCGCTTTTTTCGATCATCACGCGGCGGCTGTCGGGCACAATTCCGACCCAGACCATGCAGCTTTACATGGGCGCGATAGGCTCGGCCGTTTTGTTGCCGTTTGCGGTTCTCACATGGTGCAGTCCCGACACGCCCGCGGATTGGGCGCTTCTGGTTATCATCGGGGTCGCTGCATGGCTGGGACACGAAATCTTCTCGCGCGCGCATGCGTTCGCGGAAGCCAACGTCCTGATGCCGTTTTCATATGCGTTCATCATTTATCTGACCATCGCCAGCTATCTGGTGTTCGGCGATGTGCCGGACTCAGCGACCGTTCTCGGGGCCATCGTCATCGTTGCGTCGGGGCTGGTCATCTGGTGGCGGGAAAAGCCGGGGAGGGTCGCGCATGTTCCGCGCTGATGTCGTCTGCCTGGGCGAGGCCATGATCGAGTTGTCGCTGGACGACAAGACGCCGGAAAGCGCGGCGATCGGCTTTGCCGGCGACACACTGAACACGGCGATCTACCTCCAGCGGTCGGCGCCAAGGCTGCGCATCGCTTATGCCACAAAGCTTGGTCGCGACCGTTTGTCGGACCGGATGGTGGCGATGATGGAAAGCGAGGCACTGGTAAGCGATCTGGTGCTGAGGCACCCGGAGCGGTTGCCCGGCATCTATGCGATTTCGACCGATTCCGATGGCGAGCGCACGTTCCAGTACTGGCGCGACCGGTCGGCTGCGCGCGCCATGTTCGACGCGCCGGGACTGCCTTTCGACGATCTGGGGCGGGCGGGCATGATCTATTATTCCGCCATAACCCTGGCGATATTGCCGGACGAAGCGCGAGCACGGTTCCTCGATTGGCTGGAGGAATACCGCGAAAATGGCGGACGCGTGGCCTTTGATTCCAACTATCGCCCTCGCCTGTGGGCCGACGCTGCTACCGCGCAGCGCGATGTCGAAGCTGCTTGGCGTCGCTGTGATGTGGGATTGCCAAGCGTTGACGACGAAATGGCGCTTTTTCAAGACGTCGGCGAAGACGCCGTAATCCGCCGGTTAGGGGATTGGGGCGTGGTTTCGGGCGCGTTGAAGCGTGGTGCCAGCGGACCCAGACCGCTTGACGGCTCGCCAGCACCCGCTTTCGCCCCGGTTGGAAAGGTCGTCGATAGTACGGCGGCGGGGGATAGTTTCAACGGTGGGTATTTGGCGGCAAGGTTGGTGGGTATGGACGAGATCGACTGCCTGAAGGCGGGTCATGCCCTTGCATCGCGCGTCATCGGCGCGCGGGGCGCGATCCTGCCGCGCGAGATCGAAGTGGCGATTTGAACGTCGGGCCGGATTTTTAGGAGACAACGATGCGAACAATTGCAGGCTTCGATCGGATCGGCGAGGAAAACGCCTTTGCCGTTCTGGCGCGCGCCGGTGCGCTGGCGGCGGCGGGCAAGGATGTGATCAACCTCGGGATTGGACAGCCTGACTTTCCGACTCCCGAAAACATCGTCGAGGCGGCGATAAAGGCGCTGCGCGACGGCCATCACGGCTATACGCCCGCGACCGGTATCCTGCCGCTGCGCGAAGCGGTGTCGGCGGATCTTTCACGCCGTTTCGGGGTCGAGACCGACCCTGATCAGGTTCTGATCGTTCCCGGTGGCAAAGTGACGATGTTCGCCGCAATCCTGATGTTCGGCGAGCCGGGGGCAGAAATCCTGTATCCCGATCCGGGTTTCCCGATCTATCGCTCGATGATTGAATTCACCGGGGCGACGCCGATCCCGGTTCCGATCCGCGAAGAAAACGGCTTCGCGTTCTCCGCCGAGGAAACGCTGTCGCTGCTCACCGACAAAACCCGGCTTCTGATCGTCAACTCGCCCGCGAACCCCTGCGGCGGGGTCACGCCAAAAGCCGAGGTCGACAAGCTGATCGCGGGCTTGGCCGACTGGCCCGAGGTCGCGATCATGTCCGACGAGATCTATGACCAGATGCTTTATGACGGCGAAGAGCATGTGACCCTGCTCGCCTATCCCGAGATTCGCGACCGGCTGATCCTGCTGAACGGCTGGTCGAAAACTTACGCGATGACCGGCTGGCGGCTTGGCTATTCGGTCTGGCCGACGCCGCTATACGACAATGCACGAAAGCTGGCGGTCAATGCCTGGTCCTGCGTCAACGCGCCGTCGCAATACGCGGCGCTCGAAGCGTTGACGGGACCGCAGGACGCGGTTGGCAAGATGGTCGCTGAATTCGATGCGCGCAGGAAACTGGTGGTCGAACTATTGAACGACATTCCGGGCGTTTCCTGCATCACCCCCAAAGGCGCGTTCTATGCGTTCCCCAACATCTCGGAAACGGGCCGCAAGGCCAAGGCGATGGCGTCGGCATTGCTCGAAGGTCCGGGTGTCGCGACAATTGGCGGTCCTGACTTCGGGACGCTCGGCGAAGGCTATATCCGTCTGAGCTATGCCAACAGCCAGGACAACATCCGCGAGGCGCTTGGGCGGATGAAGTCTTTCATGGCCGGAGATGTGGAATGAAGATCACCGAGGTTCGAACGCATCTTCTGGATCACAAGCTGGAAGTGGCGTTCGAGAGCGCCTCGAACCGGTTCGACCGGCGCCAGCACGTGCTGGTCGAGATCGTCTGCGACGATGGAACGGTCGGCTGGGGCGAGTGTCTTGGTCCGGCCACGGCAAACGCCGGGATCGTCGGCGCGATGACACCGCACCTGATCGGACGCGATCCGCTTGAGACCGAAAAGACGTGGATCGAGCTATACAATATCTTTCGCGATCAGGGGCAGCGTGGGCTGACGATCACGGCGCTATCGGGCATCGACATCGCGCTCTGGGATATCAAGGGCAAGCGGTTCGGGGTGCCGATTTCCGTCCTGCTGGGCGGTCGCTTCCGCGAAAGTGTGCGCGCCTATGCGACTGGATCGTTCCGCCGCGCGGGTGTCGAGCGCGTTCGTGACATTGCAGAGGAGGTCACGCGATACCGCGCCGAAGGATTTCACGCGGTCAAGATCAAGATCGGCTTTGATGTTGGCGAAGATCTGCGTGTCATTGCCGCCGTGCGCGACGCAATCGGTCCCGACATGCGGCTGATGATCGACGCCAACCACGGTTATGACGTGATCGAGGCGATTCAGCTTGGCCAGCGCGCCGCCGAATACGACATCGACTGGTTCGAGGAGCCGGTCCTGCCAGAGCTTCTCGACGCCTATGTCGACGTAAAATCGCGCCAGCCGATACCGGTTGCGGGCGGCGAGACCTGGCATGGGCGGTGGGGTATGAAAGATGCACTGGAAAAGCGGTGCGTCGACATTCTGCAACCCGACATCTGCGGCACCGGCGGTTTCACCGAGGGGCGGCGGATTGCAGATCTGGCGGCGCTCTACGGGGTCCGGTTGGTGCCGCATGTCTGGGGCACGGCGGTTCAGATCGCAGCCAGCCTGCAATTCATGGCCGCGTTGCCGCCGAACCCACCGCGCCCGGAACCTGTCGAGCCGATCCTGGAGTTCGATCGCACCGACAATCCGTTCCGCCAGGCGGTCGTGAGAGTTCCCCTTGAACACGAAAACGGCGTGGTGCGGATTCCGGACGGTCCGGGACTGGGGATAGAAATCAACCGCGACGCGCTGGTCAGATTTGCGTTGTGAGAAAGGCCCATCGAGGCTTTACGCGAAAATCTCCTTGAAACGATCAATGCACTGACGAAACCCGTCCTCGAAATTGCCGTTGCCGGGATGGTAAACGCTTTCGAACGAGATCACGCCGTCATAGCCATCGCGCCGCAAGGCGTCCGCCATCGGCTGAAATTGATCCGCCAGTTGCCCCTCGCCCATCCGGCGCACTTCAAGGGTGGCGCGCGGCGTGTCGACCTGCACATCCTTGATGTGGATATGACCCAGATGGCCGTCCTTGACCTCCTCATACCCATCGGGAAAGGCGCGCTCGTGGCACCAGCAGTTATTGGCCGGATCCCAGAGCACCTTGAGCGCGTCCTTGGCATCCAGATCGTCGATCAGTTTGCGCGCAGTGTAGTTGGAATTGACCATCGTCCCGTTTCCGGTTTCGACCACCAGCGTCACCCCCTCGGAGCGTGCCAGATCTACGGCAGGTGCGATGAGCGGTGGCATGGTGTCCCAGGCCCCGTGAGCGACGTTCCATTTCTCGGCCCCGTTCCGGCCCCACAGGATCTGTTCCTTCTTTTGCGTCATGATCCGCACCAACGGACTGCCGACGATTTGGGCCATGTCGATCACCCGTTTCAGTGCATCCATATGCTTGGTGTGCAGTTCATCGCCGGGTCGGTTCGTCGTCGTCATGCCCGCGAAGATGTGACGCGACAGGCATGACACGGGCTTGCCGCGATCGCGCAGCATCCGGTCGATTTCGGCAATCTCGCCAGCCGAGTGGTCGCCGACCTCGGTTTCGCCGACGAATTGCAGTTCGGCGTATTCAAGCGCGAATTCGTCCATCACGTCGAGCGCATGGGCAAGGTCGCGGCTGATACCGTCGCAGATGACGCCGAGTTTCATTTGGTGCCCTTCCGGTGAAGTTCGGCACCGACGATCTCTTCGATGACGCGGGTGCATACCCAGTTGTCGCCATTGGGATACTTGGTGCGGCCCGCGTGGAAGATCTGCATCGCGGCGGCGGCGGTGTGCAGCGGTACGCCCAGTTCCTCGCCCAGACCCATCGAGATCGTCAGGTCCTTGTGCATGGTGTTGATGTGGCTGCCGGTGCCTTCGAATTGCCGGTCGATGATCTTCTGCAATGCGTTGTTGACGATACCGCAGCCTGCAGACGAGGTCGAAAATACATCGAGGATGACTTGACCCGGCACGCCGGCTTTCGCGGCCAGTGCCGCCGCTTCGAAGGTCGCGGCGAATTGTGCGCCTATCAGCGATTGCAGGCAGGCTTTGACCGTCTGCCCCTGCCCCGCTTCGGTTCCGACCCGGTGGATCGTCGCGGAAACCGCTTCCATCACCGGGGCGAACCGGTCCAGCACCGCGTCGGGCGCTGCTGCCATCATGGTCAGCGATCCACCCTGCGCGCCTGCAAAGCCGCCCGACACCGGCGAGTCGATCAGATGGACGCCCGAGCCTTCCATCGCCGCCCCGATCTCGCGCGCTTCCCGCGGTTTGATCGTTGCCGTCAGGATCACCGCGCTGTCTTTGGGAAGTTGCGTAACCAGTCCGTTTTCGCCGAGGATGACCGCTTTTGCCTGATCCCCGTTCATCACCATGACAAAGACCGCGTCGGCGCTTTCACCAACCTCGATCGGGGACGCTGCAAGTCGCCCGCCCATATCGATAAATGCTTGATTGCGTTCAGAGTTCAGGTCGAATCCTGTGGTCTCAAACCCGTTTGCGATCAGGTTCCTGGCCAGGCCCGACCCCATGTCGCCCAGTCCGATCACGCCAGCTTTCATCATGGCAGACCCCCATTTTTGCCAGCAAAGCCGGCGTTTCGAAAATGGCGCGGTTGCGCCGGTTTTCGCGGGGATTTCACGCGTCGTGGCGCGACGTCGGGCGGGTCCGATAGACACCCCGCTGCCCGGTTAGGTGCGATCAGGCTAGCAGGACCCGCACCGTCCGGGCAAGCATCGTCATTCGGTTTCGACGGCTCGCCGACCACTGGATCAATCCCGCAGCCGAAAGACCGATTTTTTCGTCTTATTTTTTTATGGATTTTTTCGCGAACATGCCGTATGGACGCGGCGTCGCCACATCAAATGAAGGAGGGGACCAATGAACAACACGCACACCTATACCCTCCCGATCGTGGCGACTCGCGCGGCGTTTCTATGGGTCTTGCTGACCTGACGCCTTCGCCTCGCTGACCTGACCGGGTCGGACCCATCCAACACTAACATCTACAAACGCAATGCCAGGCCCGGAATCCGTGGTCCGCCTTTGCATCAACCCCAAATTCAGAGGGGCCGCGCGGAGTCCCGTGGGCCATAGAGACATGACAGCATTGAGATTGAACGAAACAGCTCCGACTTCGGGCGCGCGCGACTTGATCGACCAGGCAATCGCAAGCAATGGCGCAAGCCGTGTTCTTGTGGCCGCAATGATCGCGATCCTGCGCAAGCGGCCAGCGCGGAAACCCCGGCCACCGGACACCTCGCAGCTTGGTGCGCACTTGCGGCGCGATGTTGGCCTGTTGGTCGAACCCGAGGCCGCGGACTGGCGGCGGTTTCAACTGTGAACATGAGCGCCAAAGCGAAACGCACGCCACCGGGGGGGGATCCGGGGGCGTGCAATCATGTAATCAGTTGCCGTTACGAGCGGTCGTCGATCACCAAAGTAACCTTGTTATTGCCCTGCATACGCACAGCAATCACGTCATCGGGACTGAAGTTTTCCTCGGCCAGTTCGGCGGAAAGTTTGGCGTTCTCCGCAATCTGGTCGTGAAAATTGCGCATGGCGTCGGCTTCGGCCTCCAGCGCGTTCTCCAGTGCCTGCGGATCTTTGTCGCCCGCGATCTCTGACAGCAGCACAGTTTCGATTGTTACATCTTCGCCAAGGGTGCTGAAATCGGTGTTCGCGATCTCTCCGGTCCGCAGACCCGAGATGATCTGACCGAAATTGAGCTCTCCGCCAGCGTTCGCATTCGCGTTGGTGTTAGCCGCCATGTCGGTTCCGGTTTGATCTACGGTCGCATCGACGCCAGTTGTGACGCCTGCGTCGACGTCAGTGCTCGTCGACTGCGCCAAGGTCGCGGTGCCGAATGAAGACAGGATAAGGGCGGTTGTCGTGCCTAAAATGATTCCACGTTTCATCTTGTTTCTCCTCTTGCGTTACTGCGGCTTGTTGCCGCTGCACACTCCAAACGGTCACCTCTCCGGGGCGTTCCTATGAAATTCGATACGGGTGGCCATTCGCAAGAACTTGCCTGAATTCGCTTTCACGTCCGGCGGCTTTTCGCGAGGCACCCGGGCGCCATCTTGAAATGCGATGTGCGCTTTCCCAGCGGCATGGATTCTGGCATAGCGGCGGGCATGCTGGACGAAACCGACGACATACATCCGCTTTTCCACGGCGCTCCGGCGACGACGGAATTTCGCAAGCTGCGCAAACGCATCATCCGCAACATGCGCGAAGCTATCGAGCTTTATGGCATGATCGATCGAGACGCGCCTGTACCTGCCCGCTGGCTGGTTTGCCTGTCGGGTGGCAAGGACAGCTACACTCTCTTGGCCGCGCTTTATGAGCTGAAGTGGCGCGGTCTCTTACCGGTCGAGATACTGGCCTGCAATCTGGATCAGGGTCAGCCGGGCTTTCCGGCGACCGTCCTTCCGGAGTTTCTGGAAAAGAGGGGTGTGCCGCACCGGATCGAATACAAGGACACGTATTCCATCGTCGTCGACAAGGTGCCGGCAGGTCGGACTTACTGCGCGCTGTGTTCACGTCTGCGGCGCGGCAATCTATACCGGATCGCGCGCGAGGAAGGCTGCTCGGCCGTCGTCCTTGGGCATCACCGGGACGACATTCTCGAAACTTTCCTGATGAACCTGTTTCATGGCGGACGACTGGCAACGATGCCGCCCAAGCTGGTCAACGAAGAGGGCGATCTGTTTCTCTATCGACCGCTGGCCCATGTCGCCGAGGCCGATTGCGAGAAATTTGCCCGCGCGATGAAATATCCGATCATTCCCTGCGACCTCTGCGGCAGCCAAGATGGCTTGCAGCGTCAACAAGTGAAGGCGATTCTGGACGGCTGGGAAAGGAACAGCCCAGGCCGCCGTCAGATCATGTTCCGGGCGCTGATGAACGCGCGTCCCTCGCACCTTCTGGATCCCGAGTTGTTTGATTTCGCCGGTTTGACCCGCAAGTTGACTACCGACGCCGACACTCCCTGTGATTGAATCCGCTCCCATTAACTAGTCGTAGAGCGTGAGCCGATAGACAGGTCCAAAGCGTTCTTACAGCTCAGGGAAATTGCCATGTCCGCGCGCACCGATCGAGGGTTTGGAACGATCCGCGAACTGGCAACACGGCACGTTCTGGGGCCAATCGGTCTTGCGCTGACACCGGCGATCTCTCTTGTCGCGTTCTGGCTGGGTGGTGAACGGGCGCTGTTGGGTGCCGCGCTTTGCCTTCCGATCCTTGTGCTTGCCATCCATCGTCATCTATTTGCGCCGACCGCGACACTCGCCCTTGATCCGGTTTCGGGACTGCCATTGCGGGACGCTTTCGAACTCTGGGCCAAAGATGCAATGGTCAGGGATAATCCCGAGGCGTTCCAGCTTGCCGTTCTGGTGCTTTCCATCGACGATCTGGACGCGCTTGAATCTCGGCTTGGGCGTCATGTCCGCGATAGCGTGGTCGCCGACGCCGCGGTTCGGATGCGCGACATGTTACGTCGCGGCGACATGATCGCAAACCTGTCACCCAATTGCATTGCCGTCGGGCTGGCACGTGTGCGACCGCCCGAGACCGAAACAGTTCTGCAATTGGCGCGACGGCTACAAAGCGGCTTCGAAGAACCGTTCCGCGATGTGGGCGTGCGCGTCTATCGCTCCGTCTCTGTTGGCGGCGCAATTGGACGACAAGTGCTTGGAAAAGGTGACCTCGGCGTTCTCGATGCCGCGATCGAGGCGCACGAGATCGCCCGCAAGACCGGACCCGGAACGATCCGTATGTATTCGCCCGGCCTTGCGCATAAGCGCACCCCACACAGCGATCTCGACAGCGAAATCGGTCCTGCGCTGGAGAATGGCGAGGTCGTGGCGTGGTTCCAGCCTCAGATATCGACGGATTCGGGCGACATCACCGGGTTCGAGGCTCTGGCCCGCTGGCACCACCCCTCGCGCGGGATTATTTCGCCGATGACGTTTCTGCCGTTGATCGAACGCGGATGCCTGACCCAGCGGCTGACGGAAATCATCCTGGATCAATCGCTTGGGGCATTGAATCTGTGGGATAAGGCGGGGCTGGAAATTCCGACGGTTGCAGTGAACTTCTCGGGCGAGGATCTGAGAAATCCGCGGCTTGCCGATTTTATCCGCTGGGAACTGGACCGGCACGATCTTCCCCCGTCGCGCCTGACTGTCGAAGTCCTGGAGAACGTGATCGCAGAGGCGCGCGAGGACGCAATCTCTAAAACGCTTGGCGCGTTGGCCGGGCTGGGATGTCGGATAGATCTGGACGATTTCGGCACCGGGCACACCAGCATCCTGAATATCCGACGTTTTTCGGTGGCCCGACTGAAGATCGACCGGTCGCTGATCTCGCGCGTGGACAGCGACCCCGATCAGCGCGATATGGTCGCCGCCGTTCTGTCGCTATCAGAGCGTTTACGCATCGAAACGCTGGCCGAAGGCGTCGAAACCACTGGCGAACACGCGATGCTGGCGCAACTTGGCTGCGGCTATGTGCAGGGATTCGCGATTGCCCGGCCCTTGCCGCTTGCGGACACCTTTGCATGGGTCGATGCGCACCGCGCGCACCTGTCGGCAAATCAGCCGAAAGCCATGCACACAAGCGGCGACCGTGCCGCTGGCTGACGGAAGTTGGACGTTGCCGCGCGCGGGTTATTCAAATAGCCGCTACGGCCCCTCGCCATGCAAATGAGCACTACGCCCGTCTTGGGAAAACCCGCACGGACCATTCTGCCAACGGGCATTTCGTGAGCACTTGCCCGGAATCAGGGAAAACAGCTTGACCTTTTGTCTGTCGGAGGATTGAACCTGCCCAATCCGAAATCGACCCCTGGTGCCCGGCATGGACGATCAGAACAAGAACCTAATCCTCGCGATGGTGCTCAGCACCATGGTTCTGCTTGTCTGGTTCATCCTTTTCCCCCCGCCCGAACCAGTTCCCGTTGATCAGACGACCGCCACTAACAGCGAAGGCGGTGCGGTATTGCCCGGTGGCGTTCCGGGCGTTGAAGCTCCTCCCGGAACTGCGCCAGCAACGGCCCCCGATACCAGCGCGGCTGCCGCTTCGGTCGGGCGCATCGACGTGTCGACGCCCAGTCTTTCCGGCTCGATATCGCTTGCAGGTGGGCGAATTGATACACTCTCGCTCAAAGACTATGACGTCACGCTGAAACGCGGTGCCGACAAGGTCACAATCCTTTCGCCCATCGGCTCGGCCCAGCCCTATTACACCTTGTTCGGATGGGCCCCCGGCGGCAATCTGGCGGCCGAAGACGTGCCCGGTCCGGACACGATCTGGAGTGTCGAATCCGGCGGCACTCTGACGCCCGAGACCCCAGTGACGCTGGGCTGGGAAAGCCCCACCGGCCTGATCTTCCGCCGCATGATTTCGGTCGACGACAAATTCATGTTCACAGTCGAACAGTCGGTCGAGAACACAACGGGCGAGCCGATCCG
>JBBKWG010000060.1:0-7191 GCA_037968835.1 Paracoccaceae bacterium | reverse complement strand
ATTCACCTTCGCGCTTGAGTTCGTCGTGGGCGGACCGCCTGGCCATCATCGTCATCCGCGCCGCTTCGACGGTCATCTTCAGATCGTCGGCGGTTGCGCGGAGCGATTCGAGATCGTCGAGTTCTGCCAACGCGCGCTCGGCCTCGGTCGCGCTTTTTCTTGCTGCGGTCGCTTCGTCGCCATGACGGCGCACGGCGAGTTCGGCCGCTTCGCGCTTGCCGCCGGCGATGTTGCGGTCGGCTTCGGCGCGCGACAAGGCGCGGCTGGCTTCGGCAAGCGCGTGGTCGGCAGCCCGGCGCATATCGCGGGCAGCGGTCACGGCGGCGGTCAGGGTCTCCATTTCATGGCGGAGCAAATCGTGGGCCCGTGCAGCCCCGTCGGCGCGCGCGGTCGCCTTTTCGAGATCCTGTTTCAGCGATTCGAGACGGTTGAGTTGCTGGAGCCGGAGGGCGGCGGCAGAGGGCGCATCGCCCGCACCGGCCCGGAAACCGTCCCAACGCCAGAGGTCGCCTTCGACGGAAACAAGGCGCTGGCCCGGCTTCAGATCCGCTTGAAGGCGGGGGCCGTCGTTCTTTTTGACAAGCCCGACCTGCGACAAGCGACGCGCGAGGACCTGGGGCACCGTCACGTGGTTTGTCAGCGACCCGACGCCATCGGGCAGGGTCTGCGGCTTGGCATATCCCGGCAGCGAGGCCCAGCCGGAGGCCGCATCGTCGTCGATCGCAGGGGCGCGCAGATCGTCCGCCAAGGCGGCACCGAGCGCCTTTTCATAGCCCGACTTCACCGAGAGCAGGTCCATGACCTGACCGCCCTCGGCGGTATCGCGATCGACAAGATTTGCAAGGGCGGCGACTTCGGCCTGAAGCGCCTTGACTTCACCTTCGGCGGCAGAGCGCCCGGCGCGGGCTTCGGCTTCGCGTCCCTGAGCCTCTTCGCGGTCATCGTCGGCTGCCACCAGCTTGGCTTCGGCGGACGTGGCGGCGGCGCTGGCGGTCGACAACGCGCTTTCTGCTTCAACGAAGGCGGATTCGGCTGTCGCGAGGTCGCTGGCGGAAGATTTCGCCTCGCCTCGCGCCTTTTCCTCGGCGGTTTCGCTGCGTGTCAAAGTGGTCCGGGCGTCGTCAAGCAGGCGCTGCGCGGATTGGTGTCGCGCGGCAAGACGGGCCACATCCTCGGTCAACTGGCCAAGGTCATTCTCGCGATCCTGCAGCACCCTGGCCGCATCGTGCGCGGCGACAGAGGCTTGTTCGACCGTGTCGTCGTGGCCGACGCCGGCGGCTTCGAGTTCCAGCGCCTCGGTTTGCAGCTTGGCCAGGGTGTCGCCGGCGTCGGCATTCAAGGTGACTTCGCGTTCGCTGTCACGGGTAAGCTGGGCAATTCGCGACTGAAGCGTTTCGATGGCGCGGGTGGCGCGGAGTTCGTCGTCGCCAAGCGTGCCGATCTGGACCTGGATGCGCTGGAGAATCGCGGCGGCGATGGCTTCTTCCTCGCGGATCGGCGGCAGGGAGTCTTCGGCGTTCGAACGCGCGGTCGTGGCGTCGCGGGCGGCACGCTCGGCCTCGGATGCGGCGCGAGTCCGTTCCGCCAGATCCGCATGCGCAGCGTTGCGTGCGTTTTCGGCTTCACGCCAGCGAAGATACAGCAGAAGCCCTTCGGCATGGCGCAACTGACCGCCGATTTCGCGATACCTTGCGGCCTGCTTTGCCTGACGCGCGAGCGACGCCAGTTGGTTGGCCAGTTGTTCGATGACATCGTCGACGCGGGCGAGATTGGTTTCGGCGCCGTTGAGCTTCAGTTCGGCTTCGTGACGGCGCTGGTAGAGACCGGATATGCCGGCCGCTTCTTCCAGGATCCGGCGGCGCGATTTGGGGCGGGCATTGATCAGTTCCGAGATCTGGCCCTGACGGACCAGCGCCGGGGAATGGGCGCCGGTGGACGCGTCGGCAAAGAGCATTTGCACATCGCGGGCGCGAACGTCCTTGGTGTTGACCTTGAACGCGGAGCCGGCGTCGCGGGTGATGCGCCGGACGATCTCGAGCGCGTCATTGTCGTTGAAACCGGTTGGTGCGAGGCGATCCGAATTGTCGATGCTGATGGCGACTTCGGCGAAATTGCGGGCCGGGCGGGTGGCGGCCCCGGCGAAGATCACGTCTTCCATGCCACCGCCACGCATGGCCGAGGGGCGGTTTTCGCCCATGACCCAACGCAGGGCTTCCAGAAGGTTGGATTTACCGCAGCCGTTCGGGCCGACAACGCCAGTCAGCCCGTCCGCGATGATCAGATCGGTCGGGTCAACGAAGCTTTTGAAGCCGTTCAGGCGAAGTCGGGAGAAGCGCAATGTCGCTTGATCCTCAGGTAAGTGATTCCGGTGACGAAGTTTCCGGGTCTACGATGCGAGAGTCAACGTGGTACACCAAGGGAAGTGGATATTTGGGCGGTTATCCACAAGATATTGAGGATGGATCGGGATGGCGAGGATTTCGTGGTGGTCTAAGAGGAGCCTGGATCGAACCGGAAGTCGTTGGGAATCGTATCGTTTCCGTCGAGAATGAGGTCGCACATGACATCGGCGACCTTCGGGGCCATGCCGAATCCGATCTTGAAGCCTCCGTTCGCGATGTAGTGGTCCGGCTTACCTGGCCACGGTCCAAGCAGCGGGGCGCGGCTGGTGGCGCGTGGACGCACGCCCGCCCATCTTTCGATGACCCTGGCACCCTTCAGCACCGGCATTGTCAGAGCCGCGCTCTCGATGATTTCGTCCAACTGGCTGTCGGTGGTGTCCGGGGCGCTGAATTCGCGTTCGGAGGTCGAGCCGATGGCGACAGTTCCGTCCAGATGCGGCACGATATGGACGCCGCCGGCGAAGATCTGGGGGCGGCCGTGCGCGTCGTGTTGCAAGAGCGCGGCCTGTCCCTTGACGCCCGTTCCCACCTCTTTGCCGAGCGCATTCGAAAGATCGCGCAGACCCTGCCATCCGGTTGCCCAGACAACGCGGCCTTCGTCGGAGGCTTCGGTGGTCACTTCTGCGCCGCGCGCGCGAAGGGCGGCGGAAAGGCTTTGGCAGGCGCGGCGGGGGTGGATCAGGGCGGAAAGAGTGTCGTGGATGTAAAGGCCGGTTTCGGATGGCGGTCGCCAGTCGCCGGCCTCGGTGGCGTCGATCACTTTCCAGGATGCACGCGACCCCCAGAACGATGTGACGCTGGCTTCACGCGCCCGCGCCAACCCGACGGCGCGGTCGTCATTGAGAGGTTGCAGGCGGCCTGCGGGCGCGAAGCCGGTCGCGATGCCGGACGCGGTTTCGACCGCTTTCCAGAAGTCGGGCATCATCAACAGGCTTTCGAGTTGGAACTGTTTCTTGGGGTTCCAGAGGTCGGGAGTATGGGGTTGAAGTGCGCCGACGAGACCGCCCGAGGCGCCTGCGCCGGGACCGAATGGATCGACGACGCGCACTTTCGCGCCGCGTCCGAGCGCCGCCCACGCAATCGAAAGGCCGAAAATTCCGGCGCCGCGGACGGTCAGGTCGACCATTGCCAAGGTGCAGCCTCCTTGCGAGTGTTCGTAGCTTGTGGATTTGAAACTAGGGTAGTGCGTGACGCAGGACCAGCATCCGGAACTCGACTGGCAGGACGGTGTGCCTGTCGCCCGACGATTCGGCGATCCTTATTTTTCGCTGGATGACGGGTGGGCCGAGACGTTGCATGTGTTTCTGGCGGGGAATGGACTTCCGCAAAGGTTCAGGCCGGGATTTCACATTGCCGAGCTTGGCTTCGGGACCGGATTGAACTGTTTTGCCGCGCTGTCGCTTTGGATCGAGGTTGGCGCGGTCGGGCCGCTTCGGTTTACCTCGTTCGAGCGGTTTCCGATGGCGACCGATGACATGGCGCGTGCGCTGACGGTTTATCCTGCGCTGAGAGAGCTTGCCGAGCCGGTGCTGGAGTGGCTGGCGAAAGGCGAAACCAGTGTCAGGACGCCAACGCTACATCTCGATCTTGTGCTGGGCGATGCGCGCGAGACGCTTTCGCGCTGGGATGGCGTTGCCGATGCGTGGTTTCTTGATGGGTTTGCACCGGCAAAGAATCCCGAGTTGTGGGAAGCCGACTTGTTGGCCGAGGTGGCACGGCACACCAGCCCTCGCGGAACCGCCGCGACCTATTCTGCCGCGGGGGCTGTGCGGCGAGGTTTGGCGGACGCCGGTTTCAGGGTCGAGCGTCGCAATGGCTATGGCCGCAAGCGGCATATGAGTGTTGCGACGATGGAGTGAAGCGACCTAGCCCGCCTTCGCAAGATCGACGATCAGACCGTCGATATCACCGCGCCGCCGGTCCAGCATCGCACCGACTTCGGCACGCTCTGACTTCAACAGACTGATGCCTTCGATCAGAAGATCAAAGAACTTGTCGGATCCCGAGCGGTCCGAAACCATGAAGCTGACTGCGAACGGGGCCTGTCCGCGCAAGTCGGCGACGGCCTGAACTTCGTAGAAGCTTTTGAGCGAACGTGAGCCGGTGACACGGATTTCTCCGCCGATGAATTCGCGGAATCGCTTGCCGTATTTGCGAGCGAGATAACCGGCGAAAGCCTCGGAGAATTTGTTCATCTGCGCTGCACTTGCCTGACGGGCAGGTGGGCCGAGGGCCGAGCGGGCGATGGTGGGGACGTCGGCGTAGCGGCGAAAGATGCGTTCAAAGTCGCGATACATCGCGGATTCGGATTTGCCGGAGTTGATGACGGAATTGATTTCGCCGACTGCCCGGTTGATGAGCGCACTGGCATCCCTGTCATTGAGCGCAAAGGCGCGGGGCGCGAATAGCAGGGCCGATGCGGCAATCAGGCCGCCGAGAAACTGGCGGCGGGTCGGATTACTGAGGTCGAAGCTCTTCATAAAGTCCATCATACAGGTCCTCGTACGGGTCAAACGCGTCGCTTGCTCCTGCTTGACCACCGAGTTCGAAGCGGCGGCTTTCCAAGTAGTAGAGGCGAAGCTGAACATAGCTGTCAGCACTATCATATAGGATGCTGTCGAACGTTTCGGAATAGGTGTATCGGGTATTGAGCACAGACGGCAGGGACGTAAGGCTCGCGATTTCCTCGCTATTGTCGGGAAGGACCGCGCCGATCGGATTGGTCAGGATGTCGACCACGAAACCGACCGTGTCGCGTTCGGTCGAGGGCCCGAATACCGGAATTTCGAGGTAGGCGCCTTCCTGTGCGCCCCACACCGCAAGCGTGTCGCCAAACCCGGTTTCGCGTTCCTCCAGTCCGAAAGAACTGGCGGGGTCGAAGATGCCAAAGACGCCGAGCGTGGTGTTGATGAGAAACCGGAAGCCGTTGTGTACTGCGTCTTCGCCTTCGCCCTGAAGCACATGGTTCAACATGCTTCGCGGGGCATCGAGGTTTTCCGCGGCGTTGCTTAGCCCGTTGCGGACGGGGCCGGGCAGGACCGAACCATAGACCCGGGACACCGGCCGGAAAAAGACCCGGTCGACGCCCTTGTTGAACGAATGGGTGACGCGGTTTACCGGTTCGTATGGGTCATTGACTTGCGTCGCATCCTTGGGGGTCGAACACGCTGCAAGGGCCAATAATGCAGGCACAAGGGAAACGCGAAAAATCTTGCGAAGTACAAGTGGCAATGTCAGGTCCGTTCCAGGCAGCAATGCAGACATCCTGAGTGTTACATATCCGACTTCAGGAGAATATACAGGTCTTGCCAAATAGATGTGCGTGTTTCGCGAAAAATGTTGCGCTTGATCTACGGACGGGCGAGATGCAGCGCGGGCGCGTCGTTCATGCCGCGGAAGTTTACACAAAAACGGAGAGAAACCATGACAGTAGAGCAAAAGATTGCGGATATGGGCCTGGAATTGCCGGATGCACCTGCGCCGGCGGCGAACTATGTTCCCTACGTTGTCTCGGGAAATCTGGTCTTTGTATCGGGCCAGATTTCGCGGGATGCGAGCGGCCTTATCACCGGCAAGCTGGGCGGTGACATGGACGTCGAGGCCGGAGCCAAGGCGGCGCAAACCTGTGCGCTTGCGCTTCTGGCGCAAGTCAGGGCGGCGTGTGGCGGCGATTTCAAGAAATTCAAGCGCGTCGTGAAACTGACGGGATTCGTGAATTCCACGGTCGACTTCACGGATCAGCCCAAGGTCGTGAATGGCGCTTCGGATCTGCTGGTTGCGGTACTTGGCGACGCGGGGCGGCATTCCCGCTCGGCAGTCAGTGCGGCATCGCTTCCGCTTGGCGTTGCGGTCGAAATTGAAGGGATCTTCGAGCTTTCATGAGGGTTCAACTTGCCGAGGCATTTCGGACCTGTCCGCTGGCGCATCGCGGGTTGCACGATCTTGCGGCGGGTAGGCCCGAGAATTCGATCGAATCGATCAAGGCCGCGATCGAGCGTGGCTTTGGCATCGAGATCGACGTGCAGCTTTCGGCCGACGACAAGGCGATTGTCTTTCACGACTATGACCTTGTTCGGCTGACGAACGATACCGGGGCCTTGCGACAGCGCGTGGCGGCGGATTTGCACGGGATTTCGTTGAAGGGTTCGCAGAGCGGAATACCCGGTCTGCGCGATGTTCTGGAACTTGTTGGCGGACAGGTTCCGCTGCTTGTCGAGATCAAGGATCAGGACGGGGCGTTGGGAGAGAACGTCGGGGCGCTGGAGAGTGCCGTCGCTGCCGATCTGGACGGATATACCGGTGACGTGGCGCTCATGTCGTTCAATCCGCATTCGGTCAAAGTGATGAGTGAGTTACTGCCGAATATCCCGCGCGGCCTGGTCACCGACGCGTTTAGTTCCGAGGATTGGCCGGTGCCCGAAGAGCGACTTGCGGACCTGCGGGAGATACCCGACTACGAGCGGATCAAGGCAAGTTTCATCAGCCATGACCGGCGCGATTTGTCCCGACCGCGTGTGGCTGAGTTGAAAGCCTCCGGCGCGACGATCCTGTGCTGGACCGTTCGCTCGCCCGAGCAAGAGACGGAAGCACGAAAGATCGCGGAGAACATCACGTTCGAGGGGTATCTGCCGGACGTCCATGTGGCTTGAAATCTCGGGGATGAACGCCACGTTTAACGTCGGACTTCGGAATATCCCATGACTTCGCCCGACATCGAAATTGCCGTGCTTGGCACGTTGAACGACATTGCGCCCGAGGAATGGGACGCCTGTGCCTGCCCCGAGACCGC
>JBBKWG010000059.1:0-22720 GCA_037968835.1 Paracoccaceae bacterium | reverse complement strand
TCGCTGGCGGCTTCGTCGTGGCGAGTGGTGTTTCCGGCCTGTTCGCACCCGCCCGCGCGGGAGGGATCCCACCGACGCATTCGATGCGCGGCGGATCCAACAACTACCTGCCCGACGCTCCGATCGTGGATCGGATTGGCGGCGGGGGCTTCTGGATGTCTGGGACAGTGCGGCGCGCTGGTGACGGCGCCCCAATTGCGGACCGGCGCATTCAAATCTGGGCGCATACCACCGAAGGGCACGAGCGTGACCCCCACAGCCACGGCGCCACACTCACGGACGCGAACGGCGTTTTTCGCCTCGAAATGCCGCAGATCGTGCCCGCCTTTGGACAACCGCATGGCCACCTCGCCTATGACAGCGGAGAGTTCGAAACCGTTTTCCTCCGTCCAGTCATGGGAAGCGTAAAGGATACCAGCCTGGAGGCGCATTTCGTCCTCCAACCGGTCTGACCGGGCGGGGCGAAGGGCATGCGCGTGGTCCGAGCGACTCTGGTCTGGGCCGGCCTCGGGATGGCCGTTGGTTTGCCGATATTCGCGGCGACGGCGAGCCCGCTGCTCGCATGGCGCGATCCAGTTTATATTGCTGCCGGGTTTGCCGGAATCGTAGCGATTGCACTTATGGTGTTTCAGCCCTTGCTGGCAGGTGGGTATCTGCCGGGATTGCCGACTCATCGTGGTCGGCGAGTGCATCGCTGGATCGGCGGCACTCTTGTGGTGATGGTGGTGATCCACGTCGCCGGCCTCTGGATCACCAGTCCGCCGGACGTAATCGACGCCCTTCTCTTCGCGTCTCCAACGCCGTTCTCATCCTGGGGCGTGATAGCAATGTGGGCGCTCTTCGCCACAGCGCTCCTGGCACCACTGCGTCGGCGGTTTCGCCAGCGATTGCGTGTGTGGAGGGTCGGTCACACGTCCCTCGCGGTGGTGATCGTCGTCGGAAGTGTGGTGCACGCCATACTGATCGAAGGAACGATGGAGACGATCTCCAAGGTGGCGCTTTGTGCATTGGTACTAACCGCGACGACGAAGGTCGTGATCGACCTCCGGGTGTGGGCGAAGCGAACGGTGTCGCGCTGAGGGATACTTCGGCCTCAAAGACCCTCATGTATCCGTTTTCCTATTCGCAAAAGGCAGCGCCAATTCATGATTTTGGGCGGCAGTTCTGGGGCTGCCTCACGAAATGATGAATCGCTCCGTCGAACATACGGTCTATGCTGCGCATGTGGATCGCGAGGCCGAGGGATGTTCAAACTGACACGCCGCCTTTTTCTTACCGGTGCGGTCGCTCTGGGCGCCTTTCCCGCCGGGGCTCGATCTGGCACCTGGCAAGCAATTATTGACCAGGCTCGGGCGCTCGATCAGTGTCACGCGCTGGTCGTGCAACGCGATGGAATGACGGTGTTGTCGGAAGTCTTCCGAGGTCCTTCCATCGGAACTGCCGTGCCCGTCAAGTCGGTCTCGAAGACAATCGTTGCGGCATTGACGGGCGCCGCCCTCGATCGGGGCGAGATCCCTTCGCTCAATTCTACACTGGCCGAGCTTGCCCCCCGGTTGATCCCGCGCGGCGCCGACCCGCGGGTGGGAGACATCACCATCGAGCATCTGGTCACGATGCAGGCCGGGCTGGAACGGACGTCGGGCGCGAATTACGGTGAATGGGTCAGCAGCGGGAACTGGGTCAGCGACGTGCTTGACCGGCCGTTCGTGGCCGAGCCGGGCAGCCGGATGCTCTATTCGACGGGTTCCTTCCACGTTCTCGGTGCGGTGCTGTCGGAACGCTCTGGGAAAAACCTGTTGTCGCTCGCGCGCGGGCGACTTGGCCGGCCGCTGAACATCGACATCCCGACATGGACCCGTGATCCGCAAGGCCGCTATCTCGGCGGTAATGAAATGGCACTGAGCCTTCCCGCAATGGTACGGATCGGAGAACTCTACCTGAACGGCGGCCGATGGGGCGGCACACAGGTGTTCAGCGACGATTGGGTCGCGCGGTCTTTGCGTCCCCGAACCCACTCACCCTTTTCCGGGCTCAGCTATGGATACGGTTGGTTCCTTGGCAACGCGCGGGGCCATGCCTATGCGCTGGCGCGCGGTTACGGTGGGCAGGTGATCTGTATCGTGCCAGACCTCGGGATGAGCATTGCCATCACCTCCGATCCTACACGGCCGGCCCGCAGCGGCGGGTATTTCGGCGACCTAATGGCTCTGATCGAGGGGGCCATCATCCCCGCGGCTCTGAGTGAGGACACCTGAGATATTCTGTAACCCCGTGTTGCCCCAACATGCGCCGAATTCAGCTTACCGTGACATCGACCACGTATGTAAGCGGATTGCTGTCGAGCCCCCAGACCGAGATCAGCCGGTCGCGTGGGAGTGTGAAGCGCAATGGGAATCCGGAAGTGATCGTGACCGACAAACTTCGATCCCCGGCGCTGGGATGAAGGTCAGCGGCAATTCGGACAAACATGAAACCGGCCGCTGGCAGAACAATCAAGCGGAGAACTCGCCCCCGCCAATTTGGCGACGCGAGCGGGCCATGCTGCGCTTCTGTCGCATGCGAAGTCTGCAGAAGTTCGCTGCTGTCCATTCTTCGATACATAACCATTTCAACCAGGAGCGCCCGCTCTTCAGCAGAGACAAATTCAAGCTCAATCATGCCGCTGATCTTGCCGAGTGGCGCGGTCTCGGCGCGGGGTATGGGACAGCTCAACTGTCCTTGCGGAGACTAGTTTGCATTGGTCTGACAGCACCGCCACCGACCTAAGTTACTGATTGTATGTATTAATGCGGCGGAATTCAGCTTTGAATTCCCGCAACTTTCATCGCTATTGCGCTGTCATTTCCGCCCCACGTAGACGCTTTTGTCGCTTCGTTGCGGAAGGGTTTCTGTTGTCGGCATCCCGGGGGACGGTTTACACGGTTTTTTCCCTGCTGGCTGGGAACTATTGCGGAGCGGATTTGCACTAGAAATGGCGCGTTTTGCCATAATGCCACCACGATTGTTGCGCATTAGAGCACAATCAAAGTGTCGGGGTGCGGCGTGTCGAGTTTCAAAACTGCGTTGCGGCGATGTGGGACGGTCGATGCCTGAGCGCAAAGAAGCGGCATGAGTGTGGAATGAAGAAGCCCGGTCAAAAATATGATTGATACTCTGAAATGGCAAATTCGGTCGTGGGAACGCGAGGGGAAACACGAACGGGTCACTCGTGTTGCGACGGCGTTCTGGGCGACGTTGAATAACCTCAAGGATCGTTTCTCGATCGGGCGGGTCGGTAAGCGGCTGAAGCGGGGGGATTTTCCGCAGACTGTCGAAAGCGCGGTGCGCGAAGTCTGCGACGATGCTTTCGGAGCCGGAATACGTCCGATGCAGGTCCCGTCGGAATTGGCTGGATTGATCGAACGCATCAACGTGCGGAAGCCGAAAACAATTCTGGAGATCGGCACGGCGCGCGGTGGCACGCTGTTCCTGATGTGTCGATTTGCGGCGCCGGATGCAACGATCGTAAGCGTCGATCTTCCATATGGACGCAACGGCGGCGGTTATCCGCGATGGAAAGAGCCGTATTATCGCGACTTCGCACAGAACGGACAGGCGTTGCATCTGATGCGCGCCGATTCTCATGACGCCGCTACTGTCGAGCGAGTGCGCGAAATTGTTGGCGATCGAGGTTTCGATTTCATTCTGATCGACGCGGATCATTCATTCGAAGGCGTCAAGAAGGATTATCAGAATTACCGCCCGCTTCTGGCACCCGGTGGACTGCTTGCGCTGCACGATGTGCTGGAAAATAAGGTCGATCCCTCAATTGATGTGAACCGCTTCTGGAATGAGCTTGAAGCGGATACCGACGTTAGGACCGACACAATTATCGCGGACGAAACGCAAGGCATGTACGGGATTGGCCTGGTTTATGGCTAGAGGACCTGACCGAAGGCGAACGACGTTTGACGTCGTGAACGCGCCCTTCATCGGGAGGGCATCCGGGATTGAGTCGGGTGACGGCGATGCTCGGGCACAGCGACGATGAGTGTCGGATTGCGCCCGGTCTGGTTGGCGGCGTGGAGCGGGGTTGGACTTGCGCTGATCTGGCTGTTGTTTTCCCGTCTGGGAATTACGCTCGGCGAGGCGATGTCATCGGTAACCCAGGCACCACTATGGCTTTTTGCCGTGGTCGGCCTGCTGACGCTGGCCAACAAGATAATTGGCACACTCAAGTGGAAAGTCTCCGCGCGTTACCTTGCCCAGCCCGTCGATGGGCCGGGTTTCTGGCGTCTGGTCGAGATGACCAACCTTGGCGCGCTGTTCGGTCAATTCATCCCGGTGCAGTTGTCGACGCTTCTGGTGCGGTGGTTTCTTCTGGATCGAAAGGCGCGGTCGTCCGGCCATGTGATCGGAGCGACATTCTTTGAGCAAGCCTTCGATCTGATACTGGTTTCCAGTGGTGCGGTGGCAGGGATCGCAGCGTTTGGACTTGGCCTGACGCCTGCGGGTGTGGTTGGCACGTTCTTCGGCGTTGTCGGGATCACTGTCGTCGCCCTTCGCCCTCTGATGCGCATTGCGTCCGTGATATGCAGCGCCGGAGCGCGGGTGGCTTTGCTGTCGCGGGTTTGCGAGGGTGCGGCGGCCGGTTTCGCGAGGGCCGCGGCGGCACCGACATCGGTGGTGTTGACGCTTGCCGGATATTCTCTGGCGCGTCTGATCGTCGTGGGTTTGCGGGCCGTCGTGGTGATGGCGGTCTTTGCGCCGTCGACACTAAGCTGGCTGGTGTTCGCAGCCACGCCCGCCGTCAGCCTGATCACAGCTTTGCCGATCACTCCGGGAGGTCTGGGAGTTGCCGAATGGACTTGGAGCGCGGTTCTTGTCGCCGGCGGGACGACTGCGGCGTCGGCGGCGCTTGCGGCGCTGGCCCTGCGGCTGGTGACCTTCGTGACGATGGTGCTGATCGGCTTGGGACTGGTCGCATTGCGCCCGGTTCTGGACGGTGTTTCGCGCAGCGCGACGACGGAGAGGGGCACGTGAGCGTGTCGTGGCTGAGCGTTCTGATGCCGGTCTTTAACGGGGCGGCAACGCTTCAAGCGACGTTGGAGTCGCTGGCGTGTCAGGCAGACGGACTCGAGGTTATTCTAGTCGACCAGGGTTCAGATGATGCCAGCGTCGCCATTGCGGAAAAATACCTGGATCGGATGAACCTGCGGCTTGTTTCGGCGCCGCAGAACAAGAATTGGGTTCAGAATACAAACCAGGCGCTGAAACTCGCCAGCGCGCCGCGCGCCTGTCTGCTGCATCAGGACGATCTCTGGAGACCGGGGCGCGCAAAGTTGTTGCAGCGAATGTTCGCAAAGGCACCCGAAATGGCGCTGTGGCTGCATGGCGCAGACTATGTGGATGATGCGGGCAAGACGATTGGCACGCTGAGCCCACCTTTCGGCGGACGGATGCGTCAGTTCGAAACGCCCGAGGTGCTGGCGCGGCTGATCGTGCAGAACACCGTTGCCCTTCCGGCGGCTGCGTTTCCGGTCGATGCCGCGCTTGAGATCGGCGGTCTGGACGAGGCGCTTTGGTATACGGCGGACTGGGACCTTTGGCTGGCTCTCGCACGGTGCGGACCGACTCTTTGGTCGCCCGAGCGCGCAGTGGCGTTTCGGCTTCACGCAACCTCTCTGACCATCTCTGGCTCTCGCGATCTGGATGACTTCGCATCACAGCTTGAGGCACCGCTGAAGCGCCATCAAAGCGCCTTGGCCGACCATCAGCGTGACGGGATTGTGGCGCAGGCGCGAGCGTCGAATTTGATGAATGTCTGGCTGGCGTCGGTGTTTCACAACGAACGTCGCTCGCTCTTGGCGGTGCTTCGCGCGATCGTGACACTTGGGCCGCGGCATTGGGGCGTATTTCTGCGCAATTCGCGCGTCATCCACCGGGTTCTGCCCCGACTACGGCTGATGCGTCGCAAAGTCGGATCGGGCGCATGATCGGCAGCAGGGCAGAACTCAAGGCGGCGAATGCGGGTGTCAGCGGATTGGCGTTTGCGTTGGCATTTTGCGTCGCGGCGGTGCCGATCGGGTTTTGGTTCATCCGTGCTGGCGGAGCATCGGTCGCGGGCGACGCGTCGGACTACTTCGTAACGCTGAACCTGTTCGTGGCTCAGGATATGTGGGCCGGTCCGGTGGTCGCAGCCATCTTGCTGTATTCGTGGGGATGGGGCGAGCGGGTCTGGTCAAGGGTCGATCTGAACGCGAACGTAATGTTACCGGCGCTGGTCGCGGTGGCGATTCTGGGAAGCGTCTTTCTGCGATTTGCAGCACATCACAATTATCCGCTGTCTCTTGACGAGTTCATGCCGACCTTTCAGGCGGCGATCTTCCGAGGCGGTAACTTGATGGCTCCGCTGAGCGACGAAGCATTTGCAATCCGCGATCAGCTTCAGCCGTTTTTCACCTATGTCGATGAAGAGCGTCAATTGTGGATCGCGCATTACCGGCCGATTCATGCGGCGATCCTGTCTCTGTTTCCGCCGCTCTATGCGCAGGCAGCAGCACACGCTTTGCTCAGCGGAATCACGTTGATCGCAATGGCCGACATAGCGCGACGGCTTTTCCCGGACCGCGCGAACGCGCCGGTTCTGGCCGCGGCCTTGGTGCTGGGCTCGCCGCAAGTTCTGCTGACCTCGGCATCAGGATTTGCGTTTACCACGCATCTGGCATTCAACACGGTCTGGCTTGCGCTTTTCCTGCGGGGATCATGGACCGCCCATGTCATGGCGGCAACGGTCGGGTTTTTCGCGCTGGGGATTCATCAGGTCCACGTGCATGCGATCTATGTGTTTCCCTTCGGGATCGCGATGCTACTGGGGTATTTCGGATCGCGGTGGAAAACGCTGCCTTATATCGTCGCGTATGCCGTGGGTGTGCCGCTTTGGATCATGTGGCCGGAAGTGGCGACCTGGTTGCAAACGGGCGACGCAAGCGCCTTGCCGCGCGCGCTTCTCGAAGTCGAGTATTTCGCGAATTATCTGGACAGGAGCGACACCGTCGGAGCGGCCGACCGTCAATTTTCCGGTCTTTTTCTGGTCGTCAACCTTTGGCGGTTTGCCCTGTGGATGTCGCCAGCGATCGTGTTGCTTCTGGCGCTCGCGCTGACGTTGCGGCCACGTCTGGGAATGGTTCCGGTGATCTGTCTGATCGGGTTCATCTTCACCGTCGTCGCCTCGCACGTCTTGTTGCCAAATCAGATGCACACCTGGGGTTCGCGCTACTACCATCCGGCAATTGCCAATGTGGTAATTGTTGCGATGGCGGCATATTGTTCTCTGGCCGACAACGCGCGCGTGCGGACAGCGACTTGGGCTGCATTGATGATCGGCGCGGTGATCTTGATCCCCTGGCGGGCGTGGCAGGTGCATGAAAAGGTTGGTCCACGCGCCGCTATGCAGTCTGAACTGGAGGCGAGCGGAGCAGAGAACATTATCGTAACCGCGACGGGCGCGTGGTTCATGCCCGACTTCATCCGAAATGATCCGTATTTGCGCGATGAACCCTTCTACTACCTGAACCGCGACACCGGGTTCGAGGCGTTGAACGACGGGTCGGTGAAAAGCATAACCGGGGCGGATCTGGTTGAACTCGGGTTGCCGCACGGAACGTATCTTGAGCCGGGGTTCTGAGTTAATTCTCGGTAAAATTGGGCGACAGGACAGCGCGGTGTTTAAGCTTGTTGCCTGACACGATGGACAAGAGAAAGCCGCCGAACGCGATCTGACTACCAACCACCATTGCGGTGAATGCAGCGATGAAATTTCGCATTTCATTCAGTTCGCCGAAGCCCGACGATAGCCACCCGGCCGCGATAATCGTCGCCCAGACAAACCCGAATGCAAAGACGACAAGCCCAGCCATCAGCCATCCGGAGAGGGTCGAGGCGCGGATCATCCGTTTCACCTTCGACGAGGGTGACAGGTAGCGTTCGCGCACGCCCACGATCAGCGCGATAAATCCAGCAATGAATGTCTGTGCCGCGATGATGATCGCGGTGGAGGCGACGACTGCCCAATGGTTGCCAAGGCCAAAGCCGCCGATCCGCACCATTTCGGCGTCGGGTCGTGCGATGAGAAGCCCCAGGACGACGATGCCGAAGGTGAAAAGCAGGGCACTAGGGGCAAAGAACAGCCATGTAGGGCTCAGCATCAGCATATAGAACAAATGTCGAAAGCCATCCCGAAATGGGTTGAGGTGTGGCGGGCGATCGCGGCCGTCGGGCGAAAGCGTCACCGGCACTTCGACAACGCTCAGGTTCTTGAGGGCGGATTTCAGCACCATTTCCGACGCGAATTCCATGCCCGTCGCTGTCAGTCCAAGGCTTTCATAGGCATCTCGGCGAATGGCACGCAGGCCGCAGTGACTGTCGCCGATGGGGGTGCGGAACAGGACCCGCAACATCGTCGAAAGCACCGGGTTGCCGATATAGCGGTTCTTCCAAGGCATCGCGCCGGGCTTGATTTCGCCCGCAAAGCGATTGCCCATGCACAGTTCGGCCCCGGCGTGAAGTTTCTCGATCATCGGGACGGCCTGGCGAAAGTCGTAGGACATATCGCTGTCGCCCATGACAAGATACCGTCCGCGCGCCTCGGACATGCCACCACGCAACGCGGCACCATAGCCTTTTTCATGAACATCGACGACGCGCGCGCCCTTCGCGCGGGCGATGTCCTGGCTGCCGTCGCTGCTGCCGTTGTCGGCAACGATGACTTCTCCAGTCATCCCATGCTCGTCTTGAAGCGAATTCAGCGCCTGCATAGCGATGTCCACGCATTGCCCGATTGTGGTGCTTTCGTTCAGGCAGGGCATGACGATGGAAACGTCGAGATCAGTCGTCAGAGGTGATTTTTCTGCTGTCACTTTGCCTCGGCATTTTTTGACGGTTGCTCGTACATCTAGGGCACTATGTCGGCAATCGCGGACAAGTCGAGGGAACGACTACACGAAATAGCGTTTGTTTGTCAGAAGGTTTTGGCGCGAGGCGGGCAGGGCTGTTTCGTCGCTGCGCCGGATGCCAGGGGAAGAAGGTGGTCTGCGGACCCTCCAGCGCGGTCGGTCCAACTGGTCTGGCACCACCTATGTTATCAACTTCTCCGAAATCGTTAGAGATTTCAGGCGTGCTGTGTATGCTGCACGTTACCAAATGCGAACAAGCTGCGAGGAATTCTGAGGAAGTGACCGCCAAACGAGTCGCATCCACGCTTGATTTGCATTGTGTCCGAAGAAATGGACCATATTGTTCGCCAAGCAGATCACACAGGGGACGGAGATTCTGTCGATTAGAAGCTGGATCGAGCTTGCTCCCGCACCGGGGCGGCCATTCATCAAGATGCAGGGGCTGGAAAATCACTTCGTGATCGTGGATGGACGCGAGGCAGATTTCACTCCCGATCGCCATGAATCCGTTCGGATCTGCAACCATGGAACCGGCGTCGGGGCTGATCAGCTTTTGATTATTCAGCCACCGACCAAGTCAGGCAAGCAAGCGGGTGCCTATGCATTCATGCGGATCATCAACATTGATGGAAAAGACGCCGAGGCTTGTGGAAATGCCACGCGATGTTTTGCCTGGTTAATGCTGGAGGAAACCGGTCGGGACGACATAATTCTGGAGACGGTAGTCGGTCCGCTTCGTTGTCACCGCGTGGGCCACAAGATGGTGAGCGTCGAGATGGGGAAGATCACGACCGGGTGGGACAGCATTCCACTGGCCCGGCCAGCGGACACATTACATCTGGAGGTCGGGAACGGCCCGCTGTCCGACGGAGTCGCGCTGAATATCGGCAACCCGCACGTGGTTTATTTCGTCGAGGACCTGGACGCAGTCGACATGACGTCGGTAGCTCCCATAATCCAGAACGATTCACTTTTCCCGAACCAGATCAACGTCGGCGCGGCACAGGTTGTGCGCGACGATCTCATCCGTTCGACGGTTTATGAGCGCCCGGGGATTTTGACCACCGCGTGTGGCAGTGGCGCTTGCGTCGCTGTCCGGGCCGCACAATTGCGCGGACTGATCAAAGGAAATCGCGTCACGGTCGAGATGGCCGCGGGATCGGTCGAGATAGAGATCCGCAGCGACAATTCCGCCGTAATGACCGGCCCGGTGGAATTCTGTTTCAGCGGAACGCTTCCAGAACCAGAACGGAAATTGGCATGAGCGACGTCATGATAAGCATCGACAAGGTGTGCAAGACATACCATGTCAAATCCCGCCCGGAACCGGTTCGCGCATTAGACAACGTGACCAACCACATAGATCGCGGCGAGGTCGTCGTGATCATTGGTCCGTCGGGATCTGGAAAATCAACGCTTCTGCGGTCTTTGAACGGACTTCAGCAAATCGACAGCGGCACGATCATCATCGACGGTGTCAGCGTGACCGACAAGAAAACCAACCTGAACCTCCTGCGCTCGCAAGTCGGTATGGTCTTTCAGCATTTCAATTTGTACCAGCACAAGACTGCGTTGGAAAACATAGTGTTGCCGCAGACAGTTGTGCTGAAACGCAGCCGCACCGAAGCGGAATCAATTGCCAACGATCTTCTCAACAAGGTTGGCATTCCGAACCTCGGCGGCAACTATCCGTCGATGTTGTCGGGCGGTCAGCAGCAGCGGGTGGCGATTGCACGCTCGCTCGCGATGAAGCCGAAAGTCATGCTGTTCGACGAAGCCACTTCCGCGCTTGACCCCGAAACTGTCGGCGGGGTCCTGGAACTCATGCGGGGCCTTGCGGCGGAGGGGATGACAATGGCTGTCGTGACCCATGAAATGGGTTTCGCGCGCGAAGCCGCAGACCGCGTGATCTTTATGGATGACGGGGCCATCATCGAAGAAAACACTCCCGACGGGTTTTTCGACAACCCAAAATCCGAACGAGCCCAGGATTTCCTGCGACAGATCCTGTAACGCGTCGAAACAACAATAATTTACCAACAGTGGAGAGAAAAATGAGAAAATTCACCAAACTTACGATAGCGGCGGTCAGCGGAACCTGGCTGGCGCTGATGGCGACGGCATCGTTTGCCGAATCCACGATGGAGAAGATCGTGCGAACCGGGCAGATGACCATTGCGGTCCAGACGCAGGGCCCGCCCGTCAGCTTTATCAACAGGGACGGCAAGCGAACCGGCCTTGCCATTGAGCTTGCCCAGATGATGGCCGACGACATGGAAGTCGAGCTGATCGTTCAGGATTATGACTGGAAGGGCCTTATTCCCTCGCTGCTTTCCGGAAAGGCCGATTTTATTGCGGCGGATATGACCCCGACTGCCAAGCGAAGCATGCAAGTCGTCTTTACCGAGCCTGTTTTCTTCTCGGAAACCATTGCGTTCGCGCTGAAGGATTCCGGCTATACATCCTGGAAGGACCTCGATGTTGCAGGCATCTCTGTCGGGGCTACTCAGGCTTCCTCATGGGCTGACATCGCGCGCCAGAAGATCTCGAACGCCGAACTGAAAGAGTTCGCCGGCGGCACCGCGCAGACGGTTCAGGCCCTGACTTCCGGCCGTATCAACGCCGGTGTGTCCGACAAGGCGACGATTGCGGGCTTCATGTCGTCGATTGACAACCTCGTCGTTCTTGAAGGCGACATCAGCCGTGAACCGCTTGGTTTTGCGGTCCGCCCGGACTCGCTTCATCTGCTGTTGGCGCTGGACAACTACATGGGCCTCATTCGCGCGGACGGGCGTCTGGACGAAAAGCTGGAGTACTGGTGGAACACAACCAATTGGGAAGCGGATCACAAGTAAGATAAGAACCCACGGCGGCGTTCGCGCCGCCGTGATGCGGGCCGAAAAATCGCAGATATTCAATACGCTTCAAACCGGATGAGTTAATGGATTGGCTTCAAAGTATCTTTAACTTCCGGATCGTTTTCCAATATTGGGAGGTCTTCGCGCAGGGCATTACCAATACAATCCTCATTTCGGCGATTTGTCTGGTGTTGTCGCTGATCTTCGGGATCTTCATAGCTCTGGCGCGCAGATCAAGTAATCCGCTGATCTGGCGACCTGTGGCGGTTTATATCCAGGCGATACGCTCGACCCCGCTCCTGATCCAGATCTACCTGATCTACTATGGTTTGCCATCCATCCTTCCGTTTGGAAACTTTCTGGATGAAACACAAACCGGCATCATCGCGCTGACCATTCACACCACGCCATACATGGGCGAAATCATCCGGGCCGGTCTTGAATCCGTCGATCGCGGCCAGATCGAAGGTGCTCTGTCGGTCGGCATGTCCCGCAAGCAGACCATGACGAACGTCGTTCTGCCTCAGGCGATTGCGAACGTCGTGCCGCCGTTGCTTGGTCAGACGGCGGTCCTGATCAAGGACACGTCGCTTCTGAGCATCATCGCCGTGTTCGAGCTTATGGGGGCCGGGTTGCGGATGTTCTCGGAAACGGTGATCGCCACGGAAAGCTATGTAACGACCGCCGTCTGCTACCTGGCGATATACGCCATGATGCTTGTGATTTCCGGCATGGTGCAACGAAAACTGGGCGGCTCCGCCTGGCAGGCAAATTAGGAAATTCGCATGGAATGGTTTGCACACAAGTGGGGTATAATCGACCAACTCTCGCCCTTCATGCTTCAGGGCCTGTGGATCACGTTCAAGATTTCGATAATCGCAATTTTTTTCGGCTCGACTTTGGGATTTGTGCTGGGCGTTCTCAAGACGCTTCAAATCTACAGCTTGGAAAAACTGATCAACACGTATCTGCATATTCTGCGCGGATCGCCGTATCTGGTTCAACTCTACATCATTTACTTCGTGTTTCCGTCATTCGACATCGAGTGGCTGAATTTCGACAGCTTTACCGCCGCGGTGGTTTCGCTGTCGCTTTACACATCGAGTTACGTGACTGAAATCGTCGCGTCGGCCATTTTCGCTGTGCCTAGCGGACAAAGCGAAGCGGCCCGTTCGACAGGGATGACCAAGGCGCAGTCCTACCGATATATAGTGCTGCCTCAAGCCTTGAAAATGACGATCCCGCCTATGGCCAGCGTCTATGTCATCGTGATCAAAAGCACTGCGGTGCTTTCGGTGATAGGCATCGCCGAACTGACCCGCCAGGGGGAAGTGGCGATCATGCGAATGCCGGGCGACATCATGTTCATCTACAGCCTGATCGCCGTCTTCTATTTCCTCTATTGCTACCCTGTCCTGCGCTTTTCGAAATGGGCTGAAACCCGTTTCGGCACGCTCGGGATAGACTTGGAGTGAACCGTCACAGGAGTGCTTTTCGGTCGTGACGCCGACTGCGCGTGCGATGAATTCTGGCAAAAGCTACACGGCAGATTGCCGCTTACATCGAAGATATGCTGAATTATCCCATTGTCTCGCAGTGCCAGTGGTTTAACCTTTGTCGCGGGTAGGGGCGTAACTCCGGTTTCGACGCTGCGTTGCAGATCAGGTCCGGTTGCGCACGAGAGATAATTCATTGCAGTCAGAATCTGGCTTTGCCCGTTTTTCGCCACTTGTTGTCATTCCCTGCCTTAACGAAGCCGCGCACATAGCTCGCGTTGTCTCGCAAATGCGCCTGGATCTGGAGGATTGCGGTGGAAGCGTCGTGATTGTCGACGGCGGCAGTACCGACGGAACCGCCGTGGTCGCCGCTGGTCTGGCCGAGGAATTTTCCGATGTCGCTTTTCTCAAGAACCCGGCTCGGTTGCAGTCGCCCGGAATCAACGCCGCTGTCCGGCGCTTCGGAGACGGTCACTCCCATGTAATCCGCGCGGACGCCCACTGTGATTACCCCAAGGGGTTCATTTCCGCACTTGCGCGCGACGCCGCCGAAACGGGGGCCGCTGCGGTCGCGGTCGGGATGGTTGCCGAGGGGGAAACGTTGCTGCAACGGATCAATTCGTCGGCCCAGAATTCGAGGATAGGCAATGGCGGCTCCAGCCATCGAAAGCAGGGAACGGGAAGATATGTCTATCACGGCCATCACGCCTTGATCCGGCTTGATGCGTTCAATGAGATCGGGGGCTATGACGAGTCGTTCTCGCATAACGAGGATGCCGAATTCGATTACCGGCTTGTCCAAGCGGGACACCGTATATGGCTCAGCGCCCGCACGCATGTCGTCTACTTTCCGCGCAGTCACGTGGGCGCTTTGGCCCGCCAGTATTTCAACTACGGACGGGGCCGTGCCAAGAACCTGCTGAAACACTCGGCGCGCCCAAACCTTCGTCAAAGTGCGGTCATCGCGTTCGGTCCCCTGGTTCTGATGGCGATGGTGGCGCCCATCCTGCCGGCACTCGCACTTCCGACGCTGCTCTGGGTCAATGCGGCGCTTCTGGGTGGTATCGCGCTGGCAGTAAGTCGGCGCGAGCCGCTGCATTTATTGTCGGGCCCCGTCTCGTTGCTCATGCATTTGTCATGGTCGGTCGGTTTCTGGAGCCAGATTTTCGACAGACCCAGGAATTCAGCGAAAGCGGTATCGGCATGATTGAAGTATCCGTGTGCGTCTGCACCTACCGTCGCAAGAGCGTCGCTGACACGTTGTCATCTCTGATGCAGATGATGCGCGTTCCAGACGGGATCGGGTGTGAGATCATTGTCATCGACAACGACGAAACGCCCAGCGCCCGCAACACAGTCGAGGCCATGTCGAGCGATTCACCCACCAGAATACGCTATGTCCACTGCCCGGGCTCCAACATTTCGATTGCCCGCAACGGTGCACTCGATGCCGCAGATGCTCGATTCCTGGCATTCATTGATGATGATGAAGTCGCGACGTCGGGATGGCTTGAGAAATTATTGGCCGAGCAGGCAAGGACCGACGCTGATATCGTCTTTGGCCCGGTTGAAGCTAAGTACGACAACGACGCGCCGGCGTGGATGCGCGAGGCCCGATTGCATTCGACCGAACCGGTGTGGATCAAAGGTGAGATCCGGACAGGCTATAGCGGCAATGTTCTGATTGACCAGGAAAGCGCTGCCGTTGCGGGTCTGAGATTCGATCCGGACTTCGGCAAGACCGGTGGCGAGGACACCGTGTTCTTTGGTGCTGCTTTTGCCGCCGGTGCCCGCATGGCGTTCGCGCGGGACGCAGGTGTCATCGAAGCTGTGCCAAAGTCGCGAGCATCCTTCAGGTGGCTCGCGCAGCGTAAATTCCGCATGGGTCAGACCCACGCCTGGATGATGCTCGCCACCCGACAAAAGAACAGATGGCGTGAATTGTCTGTTGCTGTTGCGAAGGTGACGTACTGCGCACTTGGGGCGCTTGCCGCGTTTCCAATTCGACGCGTGCGCAACCTGTTGGTTTTGCGTCTTGTTCTGCATTCGGGGGTCGTTGTCGGTCTGGCGATGTGGGACGGAAACCAAACAACGGTTCACCCGAGCAAAGCATTGGGAGCGGTCACGGGATGAGCCAGAACATTGCACCGATCTGGCAAGGCCAAATCGCCCCGCGAAACGACCAGCCGAGACAGGCGGACCGAAGCGACCTTTTCGAGCTTCTGTTAGCCTGGCGTCGTCAGAAGTGGCTTGTGGTTTTCTTCGCATGCGCAGGACTTGCTGTTGGCGCTGTTCACTACGTGACCAGCCCAAAGGAATACTACAGCAGCACGACGATCCTGATCGAGGAACGACAGAACGATCTCGATCAAGAGATCTCTTCGCTTCGGCCATTGAGCCGCAACGAAACGAGTTTCGAGAACCAGATGCAGATTCTGCAATCAACTCAGTTGGCGACGGAAGTGGTGCGTCGCCTGGGCCTGCAGGACAACCCCGATTTCCTGTCACCGCCGCGTTCTGCGTTGGGCGTCCTGAAATCGAGCGTCCTCCAGTGGGTCAGATCAGTCGCGCCTCAGCCCGAGAGAACTGGCAGCATCACGACTTCGACGCCGGACGAGATCGCTCGAGACAAGGTTCAAAGGGCGGCGTCGAGGCTGGCTCAGGAGACGCTGTTCTTCCGTGCGGGCAAGAGCTTTTCCGTCGAAATCGGATATCTCTCGTCTGACCCCGAATTGGCGGCCGCGATCGCCGATGCCTATGCCGAGGCGTATCTGGCGGACGGGATGTTGGCCAATACCGAGACCAACGACCGTACCGCGGCGTGGATGCAGGAGCGGATCGAGGGGTTGCGGCAGGCCGCATTGGACGCGGCAACCGAAGCAGAGAAATTTCGGGCGCAGAACGGCGCGATGGATCAACAGGGATTGCGCGAACGCGAACAAAGGGTCGAGGCTTTGAATGCGCTCTATCTGACCATCGAAGCCCAGTATCAGGAGACCCTTATCGCCGGGTCCTATCCCGTGGCGAACGGTCGGGTATTGGCAGATGCGCTGGTCGCGGATCGACCCGTGGAACCGAAAGCGTGGCGCATCCTACTTGCCGGATTAATCGTTGGAACGATGGCCGGGCTTGGACTTGCGATTTTGAGAGAGCGAAGGGAGACCGGTTATCGCACGGCCCACGACGTGACGGTGGCGGGACTGGATTTCCTCGGATACTTACCGTTTATCGACGCCACCGAGCGACAGGTTGCGCGCAACTCCGGAAAGAGCGGTGGGGACAAGCCAAATCCAGCGCCTTCGTACTTCGCATCCAGCCGGTCGCCCTATGCTGGCGTCCCCGGCAGGGCAGGAGGTTTGACAGCCGCCGCCCCGTTGCTGTTGGAGGAGCCCCTTACCATCGAGTTTGCAGCGCCCGAATTGATGATCTCGATTGAGGGCAAGGCGACGGGCTATCAGCTCGCGGTTCGCAATATACTGGCATCAATTGAGTTGGGACTCGACGAAGGCCGCGGCCATGTCATCGCCATCGGTGGACTTGTCGAGGGCGAGGGGGCAACGACGCTGGCGGCCAATCTGGCGAATTTGGCGGCGATCACGGGGCGGAGGGTGTTGCTGGTAGACGGCGACCTTGGACGATCCGATCTGACAGGGCGGATGGAATTGGACGGAGCGGAAGATCGTGGCGGCCCATACGACCGCTCCACTTCCAAGTTGCGTTCTGTGCGGACGCTTTCGGCATCCGGGCTCGATTTCCTGCCGGCGTTTGACTCGGAAAAATCGCGGACCGAAGCGTCCCGTGTGGTGACATTGCGACAGGCTTTGGCATCGGCAAGGGAAAGCTACGATTTGGTGTTCGTGGACCTGCCACCGCTGTGCCACCGCCCCGAAGCCAAGGCGTGGCTTCGACTGCTGGATGGCATTGTATTGGTGGTCGACTGGGGCAAAACCTCGCATACCATGTGTCAGGAATATCTTGCGCGAGAACCGGACCTGAGGAAGCAAATCCTCGGCGTGGTTCTCAACCGCACGAAAACACATCGACTCTGGCGTTATGGGGTGGTGCCAGCCAGCAACCGGTCGGCCACATTGTGAGACCACAACCATCGTTACGTTGACGCGGATGCCTTCAAAACGGCATACTGCCGCCCAAAGGGGACGATAGAACAATACCAATCAACACGTCCCTTTGTCAGCCACGGGCAGTTTTAGATGCGATTGGCAGTGTTCACGGTGTTTAATTTTCTTACAGCTTTGCTGTTCGGAACCTATGCTTATTCATTGGGCTATAGTGCTGGAATGATTGCTGTTTTCGTCATCTCGGTCCTGGTCGTTCTACAGTTTGCATATGTCACCTGGCTGGTCGTTATCGCGGCCCTGACGGATCGCGGAGCCAGTAGCAGCGCAGCGAATAGCGAAGAGACGGTGTTGCCAAACGGCACCCGCAGCACTCTGACAAATTCGTCCAGTCGGACCGAAAGCAGCGCGCGCTAGAATTTTCACGTCATTGTTACGGGCCACGGAAGCGCTTTGATGCGATCCATTTCCTGTTCGCTCCATCCGCCTTTCGGTGAAACCAGTTCTGCAACTTCCCACTCTGGCACAAATCCAAGGGCGTTGAGACCCGCCCGCCCATGCGCGCGAATGCGCACCGGTCCGCAACCTGTTCTGGCGATGAGATCTGCGGCACGGGCAGGCGTCCAGGTCAACGGATCCGAGGGCACGCTGAACATTTGGTAGGGTTTCGTGTCGTCGCAATCGGCATCACACGCGGCAAGGCTCAGGTGAGATAGTTCCGTCGGTATCTGCCGGGGTATAATGCGTCGCGTCATATGTTCGCGCGCGGCGGTAAAGAGCGGACGGGCGAGCGTTGGTGATGCCCCGAGCATGCGCGCCGCTGTCAAAAGACGGCGGGCCTTTAGCGCATCAACCAATTCCGCGAATTCCCTCCCAAACACTTTTGCTCTGCCTCGTTGTTCGAGAAGCGGCACCAATTCTGGTGGAATCTCGGCGCGAAGTTCAGCAATTGCTCGCTCCATACCTTCAATGTTGGCCGTCGAAAGGCGATGCGATATCGACGCGTCGTGAAGGCGGTAAAGATAGTAAGCCTCGGGAAAAACAGCGATTCTCGCTCCCGCAAGCAAAACGCGGAACAACAGATCGAAATCCTCGCCGACGGTCATGTAAGGTCGATAGCGCAGAGCGCCAATCGCAGAGCGTAGAATTAACGGCTTCAGATAGCCCACGGGGGTCGCGGGGTGCGTCATCTCTGCGGCCAGAAAGTCGGCGTTCGTAGGCATCCAGGGGGATTGAAGATCAAGGTCGCCCAGAAGGGTCTTGCCGAGGTTCGCGCCAAAATAAACGAGATCGTCCGCCACCACACTGACATCAAGCTCTTGGGCCCGGTCGATCAAGCGTTCCATGCGCAACGGGTGAATAAGATCGTCTGAATCGACAATTCCGATCCATTCGCCTCGTGCTGCCTCCAGCGCCAGATTCCGCGCGACGGCAGGTCCGCCGCAAGTCCGTGATCGCAGCAATCTGATCCGCGGATCCCGTGTCGCCAATTCTTCCACGATCCGCGCGCTTTCGTCGGTCGACGCGTCGTCTGAGACGATCAACTCTAGATCGCCCAGGCTTTGATTCAACACCGATGCAATCGCGGCGGCGATGTAACGCCCACCATTGTGATTCGCCATGATGACGCTCAGCAATGGCTTCGGTTCCGAATTTGAATTGATGTTAACTTGGGATACCATTCGAATGACGCGTATGCGCCCCGCCTTAGTGCCCCAAGGCCGACCTTACGCATGCGGGTCGAACCAATGCGATGATTTTCTTAGCAAGATTTTGGCAACCGGCAGGAAGTCGCCCATTGATCTTCGTGTTCGGGCGTCGGCCAAGAGCGTGACACATTTCTGCCGTTTTGATGGCCGGACACGTTCCCCGGAGGATTGATGAGAGCAATTTGGAAGCTTTTCTGCATTTTGTTGGCAGGCAGCGCCCACGCGGAAGAATCCGGAGCGTCGTTCAGGGACGATTTCGAGGTCTTTAACCGCGGGACGTGGATGATTTCCGACGGCTGGTCCAACGGCGACTGGATGAACTGCACCTGGTCGCGCGAGGCGGTAAGCATCGACGAGGGAAAGCTGGGCTTGCGGCTCTTTCAATCGAGCAAAGGGACCGGGACCAATCGTTGCGGTGAGATCCAATCGCATGCGAAATACGGGTTCGGTACCTATGAGGCGCTACTGCGCACCGGTGCTGGTTCAGGCATTAACGCGGCCTTCTTCACCTATATCGGACCAGCCCACGATCGCCCGCATCACGAGATCGACGTCGAGATACTGTTGCGGGACACCGCGCAAGTGAGTTTCAACACCTATGTTGACGGGGTGCCTTTGAACGGCAAAAGCGTTGCCCTACCAAACCCCTCGGATCGAGAATTCGTCCATGTCGCCTTTGAATGGCGCCCCGAAAGCGTCGTCTGGCTGATAAACGGAAACGAGGTTCATCGAACCGAAGAAGGCACCAAACTGCCGACCGAGCCGCAGAAAATCTATGCAAGCCTCTGGAGCAGTTCAACTTTCACAGACTGGATGGGGCCGTTCGATGCAAAGGCCATGCCCCAACGCATGGCGATCGAGTGGTTGGCCTACACACGCCTTGGCGAGCCATGCCAATTCGAGGCGTCTGTCCTTTGCAATGGCAAATAATATGGCAGCGGTAACGCACGGCTTTGGACGGTTCAACGGGCGTGCGGTCAGTCTCGATACCTGTCTGGGCATATCGGCGCTTGCCGCTTTGGTTCTGGTTCCCGTGCTACACACGCCGGCCGCGTTGCTGTTTCTTTTGTCCGGGACTTTGTTGTTTGTGGGACGTCCGACCTCGGCGCTGGCAACCCTTCTCAGATACCGCGCGCTGCTTGTTCTTCCGCTGTTCTGCGTCCTCAGCACCGTGTGGTCGATATACCCTGCTTTGAGCCTCCGGTACGGCATCCAACTTTCTGCAACAGTCGTGATCGCCATTCTGATCGCCGATCGCATCCAAGTGTCCGCGATCATTCTGACCTTGTTTTCGACCCTCTTCGCACTGGTGTTTCTAAGCGTCATGCTTGGACCTTACCGAACCGACACCGGTGCGTTGGTCGGGCTTTTCGGTAGCAAGAACGAAATGGCGCTGGCGGCGACGTTGTTCACGATCCTTTCTTTCGGATTGCTCGCATCGCCTGAACCACCGCGCATCATCCGGCTTTGTGCCTTGGCGGGGTGCGTGCTTGGCCTGTCAGCCACGGTACTTGCTCAATCGGCGGGTGCTCTGGGATATCTGCCAATTGGCATTGGCGCATTCCTCTCGGTTTTGTTACTGCGGCGTCTGAGACGCCCGGTGCGAATTGTCGCCGGGTTGTTCCTGAGCCTAACGCTCGCTTTGACGGCGATCGTCATCACTGCGCGGATCGACGCCGTTGCCGCGGCTTTTTTCGATCTGACCGGAAAAGACATGACGCTGACGGGTCGGGTGGATCTTTGGCGCGTGGCGTTGAATCTTATAGCCGAGCGGCCCTTGCTAGGATCGGGGTATCAGGCGTTCTGGGTCCAGGGCCACGCCGCCGCCGAGGCGCTTTGGGACAGCTTCGGCATAGATGGGCGCGCCGGCTTCAACTTTCACAACACCTACCTATCGAACGCCGTCGAAATCGGGGTGATCGGAGTTCTGATCGAGGCAATTGTGCTTGCGGTGGCGGTGGTCCAGTCGGGCCGTCTCGCGTTGATGACCGGAAGCCGGGGCGCGGCGCTTCTTTTCGCGTTGATGGTAATGCTCGCCACGATGACACTTCTCGAAGCGCCGATATTTTTCCAGTTCAGTCTGTGGACTGTTTTAGTGATTGTGACGGTTGTTTGTATGTCTGCGGGCCTCAGGGCAAGTCAGGGCGCAAACTAGTCCCTTTGCCAATCGGCAAAAGCGTTCTGACGACTCCCTCTGCCGGAGGAATCCGCCTTCGTGCCCTGAGCTTGTCCGCGACGACCCCTTGCGCAATAGGCATCAGATTGTGGAGCGGCGACAGTGCATAGGATAGCGCGGCCGCCATGCCACCGCCTGCCTTTCGATCCAGGAATTCTCGCAGAACGTGGCGACGCCGGGTTTGCGCGCGCAGTTCCGCCATCAAAGCACGCGCAACGGCTTCCTGATCAGGTGCCGCCAAATGACGATCAACCGCGTCCAGCAAAGTCTTCAGATCGGCGGTCCGATGGCGCGCACTCAACGAGTCGTTTCGCATCACGGCTGCATAGCCAACGCGGTGAGACAGGCGGAAACGGGCGCCGTTCATCAGGCATCGGACATAAAGATCGTAGTCTTCCCCAAGCCGGAGCCCGGGATCGTAGCAAAGACCGTGGAGGTCCAGAAAGGCGCGCCGCATGATCGGTTTCAGAAAGCCAAGCTCGCCGCGTTCCGTAGCTTTGCTTGAAAGGTTGCCAAGAACGAATGCGGTAAGGTCGAGGTCTTCGACTAAGTTGCTGCCCATCGGAACGTTTTGGTCGCCGCTGGTCTCCACGAAAACGATATTGTCCGCGACCAGGTCCCAGTCGGGCATCGACAGCAAATGCGCGAAGCGTCCCGGCAGGAAAAAGTCATCGGCGTCGAGCACAGCGATCAAAGGTGAGACCGACGACCGGATCGCCAAATTGCGGGCCGCGGCCGGACCAATGTTCTTGCCAAGCGATAGGCACTTCAGGCGTGTGTCGGTGCCTGCCGTTGTCCGGGCCACATCGGCCGTGTGGTCTGTCGAGGCATCGTCGACGACAACGATCTCGCCGACTTCATCCTGAGCCAAAGCCGAGCTGACGGCATCGGCGATCGTGTCTTCCGCGTTCTGCGCCGCGATCACCACGCAAAGTGGTTCGGGTTGAGATTGCTTTGGCATATCCGGCTTTGAAATCCGTTCGATGCCCCCACGGGACACTTGCACGGCACGTGACGATTATCCAACCCATTAGGCGTCAGGGACACTGCGACGGGACATACTGGCGAAGAACCGCCGAGGCATTTGTCTCCAGCAGATTGCTGAACGAATTCGCTGCCATCCACGGGCGTTACGATCTAAAGTTTACCTTGGGTGTGGGCACTCCCGGCGGCGCTTTGGCGCTCCATCGACAGGATTGCCATATCCTATGAACCTCTATCTGCGACAGTTCGACGAAGATCTGAACCTGCAAGCGATGACGCCGCGGGAATCCATTCTGATTGCGTTAACACCCAGATGCGGAAGTCACATGATCGCGCATTCCATGGCGCGCTCTGGCCTTCTTGGCCTTCCATTCGAATACCTCAATCCCGCGAATTTGGCCCATTGGTCGCGGCGCAGTCGCGCGCTTCGCAGGCGTCCTTGGGACGGGCGAATCAATCGAGGTGGAGACGCCGACCAGAAAGCAGTC
>JBBKWG010000058.1:0-6329 GCA_037968835.1 Paracoccaceae bacterium | reverse complement strand
ACAGCCGATGTGACAGGTGCCGAACTTGGTGGCGCGTTGAAGAACGTCATCGCCATAGCATCGGGAATCGCTATCGGGGCGGGACTTGGCGACAGTGCCCGCGCGTCCGTTATTGCGCGCGGTTTTGCCGAGATCGTCCGATATGCTGGCGAAATGGGCGCGCGATCCGAGACCCTTCAGGGTCTGTCGGGGCTAGGTGATATGGTCCTGACCTGCACGTCCGAGAAGTCGCGAAATTTCATGGCGGGCCAGACGCTTGGTCGCGGCGAGAAGCTGGATCCTGCGATCACCGTCGAGGGTATTGCCACCGCGTCCGCAGTTGCCCGCGAAGCGCAGTTGCGCGATCTCGACATGCCGATTACTCGCGCTGTAGCCGCGGTTGCCGACGGCCGTATCGACATTGCCGACGCCATCCTGACACTGCTTTCTCGTCCCGTCCGAAAGGAATGAAAATGCGCTACTGGCTGTTCAAATCCGAACCCTCAACGTGGAGCTGGGATGATCAGGTCGCCAAAGGCGAGGCTGGCGAGGAATGGGATGGCGTGCGCAACTATCAGGCGCGAAACCATATGCGCGAAATGCAGGTCGGCGACCGTGGATTCTTTTACCACTCACAATCAGACAAAGCGATTGTCGGCGTCGTTGAGGTGAAAGTGACCGCCCATCCCGACAGTTCCACAGACGATGATCGCTGGGAATGCGTCGACATCAAAGCTGTAAAGCCGTTCGCAAACTCCGTTACTCTTGAACAGATTAAGTCCGATGTATCGCTTTCAGAGATGGTGCTGGTGAAGAATTCTCGACTTTCGGTTCAGCCCGTGACCGAGAACGAGTGGAAGCTGATTTGTGCGCTTGGGGGCATAGACGGATAGAAAATCTCCCCTTCAAGAGTTTCCGGCGTTAGCGGCAAAGCCCCCACCCGCGTGACTGGAAATGGAAATGGTCTTGATGCAAACTGTTGAAATCGGGGCCAAGCGTCGTAGAGAACCAGCGGCAAGATCCGTCACGCACCTCACGCAGAAATACCTTGGCATCCTCGCCGCCGTCCCAGTCGGAAACGAGCGTAATCCGACGCCCGTTATCCAGAACGAAACCTGTAATGTCGATCGCCTCGCCGGTGGCGTGAGTTGACATCCGGCTTGTCGTTCCTTCGGGAGTTCGTATCGGCCGGCAAGAATAACTCGAAAGATGCTCAATCTGCGAAACTCCAGTTTGTAGAATATTTCGGGCGGCGGGCTGAACTGTGTGCCTTTCCCACATCGCCAATTTCAGTGCGACGGCGCAGTCGGTCTCGACCGGCGACAGCGCCGCTTCGCCGACACCCCAGACGCGTACTCTGGCTGCGATTCCACAGCTTCCTTCACCGATCAACGGCGACAACCGCTCTGTCATCGTCGAATTCAAAGCCTGAAAGCACGCTGTTTCGTCGCTCGCTGTCTGGCGTAACTTCCACGCCGTGACAGGCGTCACCGGATGCGCCACCGACAGAGGTTGCATCGGGTTCCACTCTGGTGGAAGCGGCGTTTTAGGGTGCGCCATCGCAACAAATGACGCCGCGCCCACCAGTGTCGCAAAGCTCAAGGTCGCCGAAGCAAAGGGTATCCGCATCGACCGTCGGCCGCTCGTCTAGTAGCGGTAGTGTTCGGATTTGAACGGACCCGTTGGCGCCACGCCAATATAAGCGGCCTGATCAGCGCGGAGCTCTGTCAGTTTCGCGCCGACCCGACCCAGATGAAGGCGCGCGACTTTCTCATCCAGATGTTTCGGCAGGATATATACCTTGTTCTCGTATTGATCGCCCTTGGTGAACAACTCGATTTGAGCCAATACCTGGTTGGTGAACGACGCCGACATCACGAAAGACGGGTGCCCGGTGGCATTGCCAAGATTCAAGAGACGTCCCTCGGATAATAGGATCAGTCGATTGCCCGAAGGCATTTCGATCATGTCCACCTGTTCCTTGATGTTCGTCCATTTGTGGTTCTTGAGATTGGCGACCTGGATTTCGTTATCGAAGTGCCCGATATTTCCGACGATCGCCATGTCCTTCATCTCGCGCATGTGCTCGATGCGGATCACGTCCTTGTTGCCTGTGGTCGTGATAAAGATATCGGCCGTCGCTACTTCGTCTTCCAGCAGCGTGACCTCATAGCCGTCCATTGCCGCCTGAAGTGCGCAGATCGGGTCGACCTCCGTCACCTTGACCCGAGCCCCGGCCCCACTCAGAGAGGCGGCAGATCCCTTGCCGACGTCGCCATAACCGCAGACCACGGCGACCTTGCCTGCCATCATCGTGTCGGTCGCGCGGCGAATTCCGTCGACCAGCGATTCCTTGCAGCCGTACTTGTTGTCGAACTTCGACTTGGTGACGCTGTCGTTCACGTTAATCGCCGGGAAGGGAAGATGTCCTTCTTCTACCATCTTGTAGAGGCGGTGAACGCCTGTCGTCGTTTCCTCACTGACACCCTGAATGAGATCCCGTTGTCGCGCGAACCAACCTGGCGTCTCCGCGATCCGTGTTCGAATCTGGGCAAACAAGAACTCTTCTTCTTCGGACGTCGGGACAGCAATCAAGTCGTCCTCGCCCGCTTCGACTCGCGCGCCCATCAGAATGTAAAGTGTTGCGTCACCACCGTCATCGAGGATCAGGTTCGCGCCATCGGTGAACTGGAAAATCTGGTCCGTATAGCGCCAGTAATCCTCAAGACTTTCGCCCTTGATCGCGAACACCGGCGTGCCTGTTTCGGCGATTGCCGCAGCGGCGTGGTCTTGGGTCGAGAAGATGTTGCACGAAGCCCAGCGCACATCCGCGCCAAGGGCTTTCAGCGTTTCGATCAGAACGGCTGTCTGGATCGTCATGTGTAGCGATCCGGCGATGCGCGCGCCTTTCAGGGGCTGGCTTTCGCCATACTCCTCGCGCAGGGCCATAAGGCCCGGCATCTCTGTTTCCGCGATATCAAGCTCTTTCCGGCCAAATGCGGCCAGCGAAATATCCTTGACGACGTAGTCCTTGGGCATTGACCCGCTCCTTGATCCGACTGCGGGTCACTTAGCACCGGGTCCCCGACCCGGCAACTGTATCAGCCAGGAATACCTGCGGGAGTCTTGAGACCCGGCATGCCTTCGCGCCAGTTTGTGCCAGACGCCATGATGCAGGACGTGCCGTCTGCACGCGTCATCAGGATCGTCCACGTCCCCTTTTCTTCCGAATACCAGACCTCGAAAACGCGGGACTGATTCTGAAGCCCGCCACCGGCAAAAGCCTCACCGTATCCGGTCGAAAGTTTCTGAACGACCACATCGCGGTTCGCACAGTTGGTTTGAGCATGAAGTGCAGAGGGCAGTGTTGCTGCCAGAAGGGTCAGGCCAGTGAGCATAGAACGCATCACGATATCCTTTCTGCGGCGGGTTTGCCGCGGTTGCCTGTCATTCCTCCCGGTCGTGTTGTTTCACTGATTAATGCTAGAATGTTTCCGCATCGTAACCGGATAGGTCCAATTGTTTGTAGTTGATGGACGTATCCAAGTTTCATCCTGTGCCTGAAATGCGCCAGAATGGCGGAAGAAATTGCGTTAATTCAATGCCACATCGATGGCTTTCTCAGGCTGGCTCGCCCTTGATCATCATCGCAAATCACCACACGTATTTGCGACAGACTGAAATGTTCTTGACCTAAGGCACGCGGACGCGGCAGACCGAAGCCCTGAAAATGGGACCAAAAACTTCATCTCCGCGCGCGTGGCAGCGCATGCTTTCCGGTCGCAGACTCGATCTGCTTGATCCGACACCAGTGGATATCGAGATCGAGGATATTGCCCACGGCCTCGCCTTCGTTGCGCGCTGGAACGGTCAGACTCGTGGCGAGTTCGCCTATTCCGTGGCTGAGCATTCGCTTTTGGTGGAAGACATTTTTACCCGGCTAGAAGTCTCAGCCCCAATCAAATGGCGTCTGGCAGCTTTGCTCCATGATGCGCCCGAATACGTGATTGGTGATATGATCTCGCCGGTGAAGGCCGCTATGGGTCCGGGGTATGGAAGTCTCGATGATCGACTCGCCGCTGCCATTCATCTTCGCTTCGGATTGCCAGCCACCCTTCCGGCCGTTGTAAAGAAGAGAATCAAGAAGGCGGACAAAATCTCGGCATGGCTAGAAGCAACCCAGATCGCCGGCTTCACAGAAGTTGAGGCAAACAAATTCTTCGGCAAACCCGGTTCGCACCTCAGCGAAACACTGAACATCGTCTTGCGGCCACCACTCGAAGTGCGCGAAGCCTATGTTGCCCGACACGTATACCTGCTCGGACAAATGTCGTGATGCAATTTCAATTAGTGGCTGGCTGCCGGACAAATGGGCATCTTCTCCAGATTGGAAATGGTCCATGAGCCTGGAAGTTCCGCACGTTTTTCCAGAAGAAACGATCGGTATGATCCAGCGGGCTCTCACGAACGGCGCGTCCATCGACGTCGACACCGCCACCACGATCGCCAGATCTGTCGACGTGGACATGGGCGAATTGATGATCAAATTGCTTCCGATTGCCGCCTCTTTTGCGCGCGTTCCAATCTCCGGTTTCCAGGTTGGCGCAATCGCGCAAGGCGGCACAGGTGCACTTTATTTCGGCTCTAACATGGAGTTTTCCGGCCATGCGCTCAGCTTCAGCGTTCACGGAGAGCAGGCAGCCGTGAACCACGCATGGCTTTCGGGCGAGACCGCCCTTAAGTCACTCGCAATCAACGCAGCACCTTGTGGGTATTGCCGCCAGTTTCTGAGCGAGTTGACGACGCCAGCGCGAGATCTTCGAATCCTCATGAAAACCAATGCCGGCGATGGCGTCGATCATGCCTATTCGGCAGAACCGCTTGACCATTACCTGCCTCACGCGTTCGGCCCCGCCGACCTCGATATCAAGGACCGCTTGATGCAAGTTCAGAACCATGAACTTCAGCTTTCCGAGTCCGACGATCTGGTCGTTGCTGCTCTCCGCGCTGCGAACGCGAGTTACGCGCCCTACACTCACAGTTTCAGCGGTGTCGCGCTCCAATTGACCAACGGACGCATTTATACCGGTCGTTATGCCGAAAACGCCGCCTACAATCCCAGTATGTCGCCCCTGGAATCCGCGCTTGCGCTTCTCAACATGTCCGAACCGCCGCTGACACCCTACGAGATCGAAGCTGCGGTCCTTGTTGAGCAAGCACATGGCGGCATCAGCCAGAAATCGGTGACCGAGGCCGTGTTGTCAGCCGTCGCCCCCGGTGTCGAAGTGCAATATTTCGCCGCTACTTAGGACTGCGCTTTGCCAGAATGCGCTGCAAGGTGCGCCGGTGCATGTTCAATCTGCGGGCGGTTTCGCTGACGTTCCTGTCGCACAGCTCATAGACCCGCTGAATGTGCTCCCAGCGCACGCGATCCGCACTCATGGGGTTTTCAGGTGGTGGCGGAAGTGCATCGTCGGTTGCAAGCAACGCATTCATCACGTCGTTCGCATCCGCGGGTTTCGACAGATAGTCCGTCGCGCCAATCTTTACGGCAGCCACGGCGGTGGCAATGGCACCATATCCGGTCAGAACCACAACCTTGCTGTCGGCGCGGCGTTCGCGAATACGCTCGACAACATCCAGACCGTTTCCGTCCTCCAGACGCAGATCAATCACTGCATAAGCAGGCGTTCGCGCAGTGGCGATAGCAGTTCCGGCAGCAACCGAATCCGCAGTCTCCACTTCGAAACCGCGTTTCTCCATCGCCCGCGCGAGCCGCTTCAGAAATGGTTCGTCGTCGTCAACGATCAGCAACGATTTATCCGGCCCGATGTCTTTCAAGGGTCGCTCCGTCATTTTTTGCTCGCATCCCAATGGTTTCGCCAAACCTAGGGCGTCAATAGCGACCGGTCAAACAATCCCGCTCAACTGGAGCGAATGTGACACGCGACCTGCTCTGCCATTTGCTCTGGCGCTACATCGCGCCCGAAGTAGCTGGCCAGTCCGGTCTCTGGTAGCATCAGGTATGTGAAGGTGCTGTGGTCCATCAGATAATACTCGCCTTCGCCCGGACCCTTTGCATAGTAAGTCTTGTAAGCTTGGCTGGCGGCTTTGATCTGTTCGAGACTGCCTGTCAGAGCCTCCATCTTGGGATGCATTGCTTCGGCATATTCCGCCATGATTTCGGGTGTGTCCCTTTCGGGATCAATGGTTATGAAGACCGGCTTCACGTCGAACCCTTGTTCGATCAGAAGGTCGACGGCAAGCGAGTTGCGCGCGACATCCAGAGGGCAGACGTCCGGGCAAAACGTATAGCCGAAGTAGACCAGCGCCGGCCGGTCGATGACGTC
>JBBKWG010000057.1:0-39707 GCA_037968835.1 Paracoccaceae bacterium | reverse complement strand
ACCCAGAGGCTGGTGAGCCACTTGACGTTCATGTTGCCCTCGAACCCGGGCAAGAGAAGGCGCATGGGGTACCCCTGCTCCGGACGGATCCGTTCGCCGTTCTGATAGAGCGCGAGGATGCCGTCCTCCATGATCTTCTCGATCGGAATCGAACGAGCCAGGCTCGGGCCATCGCTGCCGACGGCAACAATCCACTTTCCATCCGGCTGAACACCAGCCTCGTCCATCAGGACAGACATCGGGATGCCGGTCCATTCGGTGTTGGAGAGGAGTCCATGGAGCATATCGCAGCCCGCCTGCATCGGTTCGGGCATTATTGCGTTGAACAGACTATTCCCGGCGCATTCGAGGAAATGGGTTGCCGTGACCATCGGATACCGTTCAAGCGCATCAAGATCGAACTTCAACGGTCGATCCACGAGGCCGTGGATCATCAGCCGATGGCGAGTTGGATCGACATCGGGTCGCCCGCCGTGATGCACCTCGAAGTGAAGCCCACTTGGCGTGATCGTGCCACGAAGTCGATGATGTGGCGTGCCCGAGAGGCTAAAAGCCGGAGCGACATCCTGCCAAGGCTCTATAATCGCGCGCTGAACTGAAGCTTCGGCTTCGGCAGGAAGCCCGTATCCTCTGGCGCGCTCACCAGCGATTGTGACCCATTCTGGAATGTCGGCCTGCGCCGCTGAACGTCCTGGCATCGTCAGTCCGGCGGCGACCGCGCCCGTTCCAACTACTGCGCTTTTCAAAAGCAGGCGTCGGCTGATCAAGCCACCTCCCGCGACAAATGCGAGGCCTAAATCTTCGCTTTCTGAACGTATCATTTAGTTGTCTCCCCAAACTTGCTTCAACGCACTGCTCGCTTAGGGATTCTCACGCAGTCTCTTTGTCTACTTGCGACACATATTACCACGATTCGAGCCGTCATTGGAAAGGATCGACGGCGCTCAATCGAACAGCTTAAGGAAGCTGTCTATCATCTCAGCGAAAACGTCCGGATTGCGATAGGGGCCGTCATGCGTGACCCCGTTCAAGATGGCGATGATCGCATTGGGCATGCATTGGACCACACGCTCGGACACCATTGCATCGAGAACGAAGCCGTCGCTGCCCCTGACGACCAGCGTCGGAACCCGCACGTTGCCGAGTTCCTCACATGTCGCCCGATCTCCGGCAGGCGCCGCAAGAAATGCCGGGATCGCTCGCGAGTTTTCCCGAAAGATCCTCAATATTTCCTCGGGCTCGGTCTTTGCACCGCCCTCCGGCATACTGAATACGCCCTCGATCAGCCTCAGCGCCGCATCTTCCAGGCGCCCCTCCTCAACGGCCGCGAATGCTGGCCTCAAGCCAGCCAGCATCTGGTCTACCGCTTCGCCCGATCCCGGAAGGCTGTCGATCAGGCCGTTCACATCCGGTTCGTAAAAGACGAGGGCGTGAAACAAATCGGGCCGCGCCACTGCCGCGCGCGCCACGACGTCGCCTCCGTAGGACCATGACACGACACTCACAGGACCAGCTTCGAGCGCCTCCACGAAGCCGATGAGATCGTCGGAATGAGTATCGACCGAGAAATTCTCTCCCGCGTCCGGCCAGTCGGACGCGCCGAAATACCTCTGGTCATAGGCCACGAACCTGCGGTTCCGAGAAATTTGCTCCCGATAAGGTTCCCAGATCCGGCGGTCCTGCAGCATCGCGTGCACGAAGAGCACAACCGGACCGGTTCCCGCATCTTCATAGGGCAAAGCTATTCCGTTTACATCGAGTGCTTCGGCCATCGCTGGAGCGGCGTTTAGCGCCGACAAGAGTGCTGCCAGGGCAATGGTGGCGTTCATTGTTGTCATGAGACTTCTCCAGTTGGTTTGCCGCTGGGGGCATTTCAAATGTCGTGATGTACGCCGCGCGCGACTGCCAGGAAGTACTGAGAAGCGACAGCGCTCAAAGCGGTCCGCTCCGACAGCACTATCCAGCACGAAGAAGGCTGCAGGAGTCTTGAACGTTAAGATGAAAAATGCTGAAATTTTTTGAAAGCGTTCGCCGCTACTTTCGCTCATGCCTCAACTGGGGCACCCCCCCGGCACAATATATTGACCTCGACGGCGGGAAGTCCGCTGTCCAGACCGAAGAACCGCTCAATCCCACTTGCAAGACCGCCTAAATCCGAATTCAGGCTGTGCACGTCATACGAATTCTGGCGGGCAGTGATTTTTATTCGGCCGCAGCGGCTTTAGCTGGCGAATGGTCGCCCACTTGCGTGTCGTGCAAATCCCTCTCGCTGACCGGTATACCAGCCAAACGTGCACCTTCCGCTAGCCGACCGTATAGGGGATTGCCGTCGATGTCGGTTCCGAAAAACTCTGACAAGGTGGCGTACGAGTCGAGCGCGTGGAACCTGGCCGCTTCGATCTCGGCCTCCTTCATGCGGCCGAGCAGCGCTTCGGCCGGACCGAGAATCACGAAGGTGTCGGGCATGTCTCGGGGGCCGCGGCGCAGCGCTGCCGCCGCAGTTTCGATCTCGCCGGCGAAGAATGCGGCGTGACCTAGAGACATGAAGTACCAATCTGGATGACGCGGGCTCAATTCGATAGCCCGCCTGGCCCAGTCGAAAGGATTTCGTCCGTCCTCTCCCTTGAATGGGTAGATCACAGAGGCCAGCGCCAGGACGTCGGCATCGTTCGGTGACACCGCGATGGCCCGAGATACGGCGTCGTAGGCTTCGGCGAGGTGGTTCGTCAGCTTGGCTTCCGTCGCGATCCGGAGGAGCGCCTGGGGGTCGCTCGGGTCAATTTCGTGTGCAAGACGGCCGTGCGCGAAGCTTTTCTCCCACAGGCGGGCGGCGGCCTCCGTCGTTTCGGCAATGTCTGCCTGGAGGATTTCCACATTCGAAAGCAAGGCCAGCGCCCGCACGTTGTCGGGATCGATGGCCAGCGCCCGCTCGAGGTAGGTCGCGGCCTTCGCGTAACTTTCTTGCGTGAACTTGTGCTTTTGCTCTACTGCGAGGAGGGTCAGCTCGTAGGAGGCGAGGCTCTCGGTCGGGCGGCGGTGGGCGATTGCGCGCTCGGCCGACGCTAGGACGCCCCACCAAGTGCTGCCGAGCATTGCGCCGATCTGGGTCACGATCTCGTCCTGCACCGCGAAGAGGTCACTGGCTTCCCGAGTCCAGCGCTCCGACCAGACGATCGTCCGGGTCGTAGTGTCGGTCAGTCGCGCCATGATGCGGAGGGTGCCTTCTTCGGCCTGGATCGTCCCATCAAGGATAAAACGCACATTCAACTCACTGCGGGCTTCCATCGATTCCGCCGCAATCTGCAGCGCAGTTTCGGGCGCGGTCACGTAGAGTTCCTTGTTGCGCGCAAGTTCGTTCGCGATGTCAGCGGCAATACCCTTTCCTATCCGGGTCCAACGCTCACTGCCGCTTAGGCTCTCGAACGCCAGGACTGCTATCGCAGGGGTGTTCATCAGCAGCGAATCCTCGGCCGTGACCGCAATGCCGACACCGGTCGCGGCTGCCGTGACCTCTGCACCGGGGTTCGTCTCGCCACGTAGGTGCGGCCGGGAAAACCACACCGCTGCGCCAGCAATCAGCGCCAATAGCACAGCTAATCCTATGCTTTTGTGCCGAACATGCCCCGCAACCGTGCTCGACTTGACGGATGCTTTTGGAACTAGGCGATATCCCTTCTTGGGAACTGTCTGGACGATCCTGTGGCTCTTGTCGCCGATCGCCCGGCGGATATCGGCGATGCACTGGGTCAGGCTCTCATCGGTAACGTTGATATCAGACCAGACGGCCTCAATGAGTCTGTCCTTTGAGACGATATCGCTCGCGTGCCTGGCAAGCTCCAACAGCACTTCGGCCGATTGCGGACGGAGCGGAACCCGTTCGCCCTCGGCATCGGCAAGCTCCATCTTCTCCGGGTCGAAACGAACCGAGCCCAAGAGGATGAACTTGCCGCTTGAGGTCATCCCCGGCTACTCCTTCCTGCCGCCGGTGCCATTTCCCGGTGCCAGGATCGAAACCACAGATAGAGACCGCAATGGCTATCCGAGGATTGCAACGGAACCATGTGATGGCGACTAAGAATGCGATAGATCGTCACCTTCCAGAGCCTCAACCGCTTGTCAGAATCTTGTCATTTCCCTAACTGGATCTGCCGATCATTCCCGTGCGTGCCTGCCGCAAGGGGCTGTACAGATTTTGCAGGAATAATCGTCGGACGCGTTCGAAATGGCGCCTAGCATCAATTGTAGCATATTCGGGGTGCATTTAGGAATCTAACTTGGGGCATCGTGTCACTACCTACAGCATAGACGCGCTGCCGGGACGCACCGGATGGAATTGATCGTCCTGGACGTCAAAGTGGGCAATGGCCGCCACTCATTGGACGAGATCAAGGTTCGGGCCGTCGGCACGGAGTCTCATGAATCCCCCCGGTCTGACCTCAACCGGGAGAAACGCGGTCGCCAAGAGAGAAAGAAACGCATTGACGACGAAAACGCAGTCAATGTCGGACTATCCAAGGAGCGGGCCGGGATTTCGCAGGCGCAGAGAAAGTTCGCAATCCGCCATAGGCGCATAATGTGCAATATGGCCGTTGTTGCCAGACACCTCGAAGCCGTGGATTCATCCGACGACTAGCATACCCCATCTACCCTCGATCATATCGATCGCCATTCGACCGGAGCTCCTATATATCGAGCCACTGAGCCAAATGCGCTAAACGCCGAATTTACGAGCAACTCGCACGGGTTCATTGCCGTACGCGATCTCGGAAGAGCTGACATTGCTGCGTCCCAAAGCAAAAGACTGCTCCGAGCCAGAACTGCACAAATGATCCGAAGCGGCGTTTATTCGCTTCGGATCAGGCTGAAGTCTGCACGCTTCAAGATACACAGCCTACTTCCTTTCGCCAACGAACATGATCTTTGCGCCTTGCGGATCCTCCGTCTGGATCAGCCAGCCGCTGTTATCCGGCAGTTCAGTCGGCCCCATTCGGATGGTACCGCCCGCTTTCTCCACAGCCGCCTTGGCCTTGTCGATGTCAGCGACCTGCATCGCAAAATTCCAGAACGACTTGGCGTCTTTCTCCGGTGCATCCATCACCGCACCGATCATCCCGCCATTGTGGTTAATAAAGGTGTAATCACCGGCAGGCCCCATCGGCATCGCGCCGCCGTGCTCCCAACCGAACAGTTTACTGTAGAAGTAGAGCGCCGACTTCTGGTCGGACGTGACCAGTTCGTTCCAGCAGCCATGGCCGTGCTTCATTGGCGCGAACGCAGTGCTGTCCTCGTCGCTGCGTCCCCGCATCAGGTAGAAGTTTGCCCCTTGGGGATCGCTGCAAAAGGCGAAACGCCCGACCCCGGGAATATCGGTTGGTTCAATATCGATCCTGCCGCCGAGCGACTTGACCCTCTCGGCAGAGGCATCGACGTCGTCCACTCCGAAATAGACAAACCACATATTCTGCATGGCATGCGCATGTTCGGGCGTGCGCATCAAACCAGCTACGGTCCCGTTTTTGGCTGAGGCCATGCGGTAATCAACCTCTGGCCCGCCGGGCATTGCTTCAAACTTCCATCCCATTACACGTTTGTAAAATTTCTGAGCCGCATCGGGATCGTGCGTCATCAGCTCATACCAGATGGGGGTGCCTTCACGATTGGTCATTGGTGCGTCTCCTTTGCGTATTGGTGCTTCGATGCGTGGTTGATCAAAGAGTAGTTCGATATAGCGGATCAGGTGATCAATGCTCTCGCGGGCCATGTCGGGATCGCCCGACGCCTTGGCCAGGATGAACGCACCCTGAAGGACGGCCTGAGTGTGACGGGCAAGACTTTCAGCAGCCCATTCGGCCGCAATGCCACGCGCTCTCATTGCCGACGAGATGTCCGCTTCGAGCGTGGCGGCATGACCGAAAATGCTTTCGGCGCAGGCGTCGCGGATGGCAGGGGCAGAGTCGTGAACCTCTTGCGTCATTGTGCCGACGAGGCAAGTGTATTCAAAGGTCTTGCCACCGATGATGGACTTGCGGAAGTCGAGATAGGCTAGAACGCGGTCCAATGGATTGTCCAGCACGTGATACGGCGCTCCGGCAAAGAGCGCACCGGTCGTCTCGGTCCAATGGTTCGCCGCCGCGACGCCGAGCGCCTCTTTCGTTTTGAAATGGTGAAAGAACGCGCCCTTATCCAAAGCGGACACCATCGAACACTCTCTATGCGCGGCAGTGCAGGCAGACCGGATCGTTCCATGTCGTTTCGCCACCATCAACTTGGAAATCTCGTCGAGCGGCAGGCGCAACTAGTCCCGCACATGTTTGTCGAAAAGAAAGCGTGTATCTGGCACCCTGCCCCGCGCCCCATTTCGAGCGCGAGTCCAAGAGCCGTCTGTCGCGCTGCCGCAGAGATGATCGGATGGCGACCGATCAATACGCGTTTGTTCTTAACGCCGACATCCCTCTGAAAGTACGAGGTCTTCGAACGCTTGCCGACGAAGGGCACGACGCCCCTGATCTCGACGTCCCAGTACTAGTCGGTCCCGGATTTCGCAGGTGAAAGCTTTCTGGCGTAGGTCACGGTGAGCCTTGGCAAACGCAACGCTGCGCAATAAAATCTCTTACAAATTGAAACTCTTAGCAACCCCGCGCAACGGGGGTGCAACTTAAACCACCTGCTTGGAAGGCTGAGGTCTTACCATTACACAACGCCCGCTTGGCATCCGAGTGACTATTTCATTGGGGTTTTGGGGTCAAGCGGGATGTCTGCTTTCGGGTGCCGGACGACCCCTAGAACAGCCGATGGCAATGGCACTATCTGAGATCTCGAAGTAACTGCAACGACGCTTCGCCCGTTGCGCGTTGGCCGCGACTGGACTGGTAGGCGCTGATGGCTCTGCGGGTGTCGGGACCGATTACGCCGTCGGTGCCGTCCGTATTGAATCCTCTGGCGGTCAGACGTTCCTGAAGCGCAATACGGTCTTGCCTGGTCAGACCATTGGCATCAGGTGGAAAGCTTCCGCGCAGTGGGCCGGCTCCACCGATACGGTCCGCCAGGTGCCCCACGCCGATGGCGTAGGCATCCGAGTTGTTGTAGCGCTTGATCGCTCGAAAATTGCTCGTGACGACGAAGAGAGGGCCGCCCGGCTGGGGCTGAATCACATTTCCTGTCGGTGCGCCGGCGCCGGACTCTGCGCCCCAAGTCATTCCCCGAGTCCAACCGTTTTGTGCGAGATAGGCGGCAGTCGAGGCGAGCGCGTCGCTGGGATCGTCCGACCATATGTCGCGGCGCCCGTCACCGGTAAAATCGACCGCATAGGACTGATAGGAGGTGGGAATGAACTGTGTGTGTCCCATCGCACCAGCCCAACTGCCGGTCATCCGATCTGCAGTTATATCGCCGTTCTGCAGGATCCTGAGAGCGGCGACGAGTTGCTTTTCAAAGAACGCACCGCGCCGCCCGTCGTAGGCAAGCGTAGAGGTAGCGGATACGACCGGCACATCCCCCCGTCGTTCGCCGTAGAAGCTCTCGAGCCCCCAGATCGCCGCGACAATCCGGGAGTCGACGCCGTACTTGGTCTCGACCGCACTTAGCGTAGCGCTGTGACGGGCGAAGGCGGCGCGGCCCTTGGCGACGCGTTCATCGGAGGCCGCGATTGACAGGTAGTCCTCCAGGCTGCGGGCAAATTCTGTCTGGTTTCGGTCGCGCGTGACGACTCCGGGCAGATAACCAGCACCGCGAAACCCCGCCGAGACAGTCGCGTCTGACAGTCCGTAGCCGCCAGCGCGCGCGCGAAACGCGGCGACCCAGGTATCGTATCCCGCGTTAGGCACAGGTCGAAGATCCGCATTCGGCCCTATTGTACGATCCCGGTCGACCGAAAGCGGAGTAGCGTTGCTACAGGCAGCCAGGCCGAATGCCGCAATGCCAAACCCAAAATGACGTCTTGTGATGCTCACGGCGCTGCCTGCAATCTGCACTCTATTGATTGACATCGTAGCGGATCGGTCGGTGAGAGCAAATCACAGTCGGCCTTTCTCGATCAGCCCCGGCACCTCTGAATGGCTTCCAAACCAGGTGGCGAACGGGGCGATAGGGTCGCGATTGAAGCGGAATTCTCGGCGCGTCTCGCCAGTTCTAAGCGGCCGGGAGAGTCAAAACCTGCAGCGGTAAAGACGCGCCATGTGTTGGATATCCAGTTCGCTTTGGAATGCGTCGGGACTTCTATCCAGCATCTCATTGATGAAATCTCGTCTGACTAGAGCATCATTCTGCGAGTTGTCCAGTGGAGGTGCGGCGACTTGCGAAGGCACTAAGGCTTTGCAGAAATCTTGAAAGCGGCTCCAGATCGAGGGTCGTGGGAAAGGAATGGTGGTCATGGAAAGGTCTCTCTGGGTTTATGTTTCGACTCCGAAAATACCTGCCGCCCGAAGCATCTAGTATCGTGTTTGGCATTGTGCTGTTCTGCATTAATGAAGAACGAGCTTCAGAACTGGTCAGACGTTCGCGTCTTTCTGGCGGTGGTCAGAGAAGGCTCGACGTTGGCCGCGTCGCGCAAACTCGGAATCGCCCAACCCACGGTCGCGCGGCGCGTCGACGCACTGGAAAGCGCGACCGGGCTCATCTTGTTTGAACGCGATACGCGGGGGTTCAAGCCAACGGCTGCAGCGCGAAGTCTTTATCCGCTGGCGGAAGCAATTGAAGAAGCTACCGGAAACTTTAACAGCAGAATACGGGAACTGGCTGTCCGACGCCCCATCCGCATCACCGCACCAGGGGATTTCTCGGTCCGATCGATGAATATATTCAGCGAATTTATCGCCTTGAATCCGGGTGTTGCATTCGAATTCATTCCCAGCGTTAAAGTCCTGAACCTCTCCGAAGGCGAGGCCGATATTGCACTGCGAATTGCAAGTAGCGAGCCGGACAAAAATCTTATCTGCCGATCAATCAGCACCGCACGATGGGCCCTGTTTGGAGGACAAAGCTATGCTGAGAAGTTCGGTTTGCCAAATTCCGTAGACCACCTTCAGGGCCATCGGTTTCTAACTTTCGAGCACGACGAGGTACCAAGCGACTTACACAACTGGCTTGTGCGCCACGTGTCGCCGGATCAGATAATCATGTCCTTCAGAGAGTTAGACCTGATGCGAGCATCCGTCAGGGCGGGCCATGGATTGGGACTGATCAATGTGAGACTGGCTGACTCTGACGATGGGCTGATCCGCTGCTTCGGCAATATCGACGAGTTGTCCAAGCAAAATATGATGCTGATCGCGCCGGAAGCTTACAGACGCCCAGAGGTGAAGGCTTTCACCAAGTTCTTCGCGCCACGTTACGCTGCAACCTTCAAGTAGCCGAATTCACGGCGACCTAGCGCGCCGACACGCCATGGTTTCCAAGCTTCTGGAGAGTCCGCTGCTAGCTGGATGCTGGAGTTCGGCCCTTCATTCCGGACGTTCGAATGCAACGAGACTTTTCCCATCGCTGTCGTCAGCGATTTGGTCTCAAAAGGATGAAACTCTTAGAAGTTTCATACAATTGCGAGCGGTCATATCATCAGCGTGGTCGTTAACAGTCTTGCTATTGCGCAATGCCCAACTGGAGTTCAGACGCGGAACAATGGGGGTTTGCATGTTCGAGCGAGTTCTCCGTTTGTTAGCTTTGGAGTCGAAGACTTTATCGGTTGATTTACCGTAGCGGCAGCATGATCACTTGGACGGACGGGGCTCCGGGATTAACTACCAAGGCATGGACAATCACATTCAGCACTATTCGCTTCTCGATCTCTCGCCCGTCCCTGAAGGCAAAACCGCCGCCGATGCACTGGCCAACACGGTCGAGCTTGCCCGCGCTGCCGAGCGCTTGGGATATCATCGCTACTGGCTCGCTGAACATCACAACATGTCCGGCATTGCGAGTGCGGCAACGGCCCTCGTCATCGGGCACGTCGCCGGAGCAACTAAAACCATGCGTGTCGGGGCTGGCGGCATCATGCTGCCGAACCATGCGCCGCTAGTCGTTGCAGAGCAATTCGGAACGCTTGAGACGCTCTATCCGGGACGAATTGATCTTGGACTAGGACGAGCTCCCGGAACAGATATGGCAACTGCGCGCGCCCTTCGGCGCCACATGGAGCAGGAGGAAAGCTTTCCGAACGATGTGGTTGAACTCCTCGGCTATTTTGATGATGCCGCCGAAACGGACCGCGTTCGTGCCATTCCCGGAACCGGAACGCATGTACCCGTCTGGATCTTGGGATCTAGCCTTTACGGTGCTCAACTGGCCGCGCACCTCGGCCTTCCATACGCCTTTGCCTCGCATTTCGCCCCGGCGATGCTCGACGAAGCCATTTCGATATATCGCAAGACTTTCCGACCCTCTCAATGGCTGGCAAAACCGTACTTCATGATGGCCGTCGGAGTCTGCGCCGCGAATCCCGACGAAGAAGCCGCGTTTCTTCGCACTTCCCAGACGCTGGCCTTTGCGCGACTCCGCTCTGGAATGCCTGGCAAGTTGCCCGCCCCGACACATGATATTAACGCTGAGGTCCCGGCGCAGTTGCTCGCGCAGGTGGACGCAGCCCTTTCATGTTCGGCAACGGGTTCACCCGAGACAATCGGCGACAGACTTCGCGATCTGATCAGTACATATCGGCCGGACGAACTGATGGTTACCGGGATGATCCACGATCCCACCGCCCGGATAAAATCATTCGGGATTGCAGCGGAGGTGCTGACAGGACTCCAACGGCAATCTGAGGCGGCGTAGCATCTGAAACCAGCCCAGAGCCGAATTTGATGGCGTTGGCCTGCCGAGGAAAATCACATCAGTTCGGACGTTCGTGAATCGCGTAGCATGCGTCAGCAAGTTTGTTGATCTGCCAAAAACCGCCCGAACGGGAACGTCGGATTTCGCGGCGCGACTTTTCGGACCGTATCGCAGAGACCAAGTGAGCGTAGTTGTCAATCCGGCAACAGTCGAACAAGCGCTGCTGATTAATTGCCGCTGTTGGGTTGAAAAAATCACACGGTGATTTCTGTCAGCTCGGGACCTTTGGCCTTTCGCGATCGGTTTTGTTCACGAATGCGTAGCGGTCGAGTTCAATCTCCAGTCGATCGGACACGTCTTTCGGGCGGGATCCGAAGACATATCCCATCGCCTCACCTATCGCTCCCGCGATATTCCCCGCGACAACCACCGGTATTATTTGTGGGAGAAGTTCACGGTTACGCCCCGTCCTGCGGATGTTCACCAAGACGCGCCACGTTCGCAAGAATGGGATGAGAGGCGAGCCGAGAACATATACAAGTCGTCTAAGCGGCGTCCAACCAAGTACCGAAGCGCGGGCTGACCCAAAAATTCTTTGAGCGATATATTCGTGGCGCAGGTAAGTTCGGAAGTCAGAAACTTGAACATGCGGCACAACAACGCCGCCGAAAATGAAAAGCTTCACACCGCGATGGAGCAATTCTTCGTGCAGAACAGCCTCGTTATCCAACAGATCTTTCAACTCGTGACCGTAGTCGAGCAAGATTTCGCGGCTGTAGACGGCGTGATGCCCTCCCAATCGGACGACTTCGCCGCTCTCGATTGGCGAGACTGCGTGACCGAACTGTCCGTATAGGTGCGCCCAAGCAACGAGTCCCGGATTGGCTGGACGCATTGAAAGACCCACTGCGACTTTGTTGCCTTCTGCAATAAAGGCCAACACACGCTCCGCCGTTTCAGGCGGTGGAAAGTTGTGTTCTTCGACGTAGAACACATATGGGCTTTCGGCCGACCTTACACCTGCTGCCAACATCTGACCGGTCGATACTGACTGACCAACTTCTACGATCCGGTGCGTGCCAAAACTTTCGAGCAACGCAGTATCTGCCTCCAATCGACTTGAGGAAGGGCAAACGACGACCAATTCAACTTTATCGACAATTGTCTGTAGCGAGAGGTATTCAGTCGACCGACGGCACGTTTCGAAAGTATCGTCGGTGATTACAATCATGGCAATCTGTGGGTTCACGGGCGCTTCCCTCCAGGCAAATTTTCGGACGCAACAAGTTGTTGGTGTTCACTGACGGATGGATACACACAGCTAAAGAGACCAGCGAGATGATCCGCCAGTCGGAGCGCGAGTGCCGAAATGGTCAGACTGGGATTTGCCGCCCCTCCGGTCGGGAACACGGAGCTTCCGGCAACAAACAGATTGCGCAAACCGTGGACCTTGCAATCCTGATCCACAACGCCCGTACGTGGATCCTCGGACATGCGGGTCGCGCCCATTTGGTGGAGACCATATTGATCGTAAACCGCCAGGTGGCTGATGCTTGATTCATCAAAATTCAGCCTACCGAAGCCGTTTTTTTCGAACGCTGTAGACAGAATCTCAAGCGTTCTGCGACAACTGGCCTTCATGAACGCGCTTTGCCTGTAAGTCAGTCGCGGCAGAAGGCGACCAAACATATCGCGGCTGGCTGACAGCGTAATTCTGTTATCGGGATCAGGTTCCTGCTCAAGAAAGGCGGTGAACCGAAGATGATCGAATTTTGCGTGACGGGAAAGTTTGTTCGCACCATGCCAGGCAAAATATTGGATCGACGAAACCGAAGTGGCTTGCATGATATCTCGCAGCGCTCCCTTCCGAACCGATTTCTCTGCTGCGGTGATGTTCCTGAGCGCCGATTTTCCCTTTATAATCGCCGGTTCAGCCTCGAGAGGGTTATACCTGTAAGCCCTGAGATGCATGTCGAGCAGGCGCTCGCGATTCCGGACCGCAGGTGCGAGGCCGACTGTACCGAGAATGTTCGCCCCGCCAATGGATTTTCGGTGCGTGAAAAGATGTAAGGTTTGCGCGAGTTTGCCGACAGGTAACAATCCCACTGACCGCATCGGATGCTCCATATGATAGCGTCCGACCGTGTCATTCATGTTGCCAATCCCGTTCGGCCACGCACTGTTGGAGGCAAGAAGCAGTCTCGCATTTTCTATTCCACCACATGCGATTACCACGTGATCCGCTGTCACGGAAAACCGCTCGCCTGATCGACGGCTAACTTTGATCTTGCCAATACGGTCCAAGTCGTCAGTTGGAAGCAGTTCTGTAACCGTCGAATCCAGCATCACATTTATGTTGTGCGCTTTGGACAATACTTGCCAATACGCAGCGCCTAGATCAGTGATCTCCGCATGACCTACAGCCTTTGCGACAAGTTCATTGCCATGGAACGGAGTGGTTTCAACCTGCTTTTGCGCCTCGTCGAGGCTTGGCAAACCAAACACGTCACGTGCCATTGCGTAGTATTTCGCAAGGGTCTGTGAAGCAATGGGCCAACCACTATAGCTCAACCAATCTCGGCGAGAAAAATCCATCGGGTCAAGTTCGATGCAAGCTCCGTACCAGCGCGACGACGTGCCCCCAAACATTCTTCTCCGCGAACCCTCGAACGGATAGTTGGCGTCGTTGCTTTCGCCCTTGTTCAAGCTCTGAGCCGCCACCGTTTCACATCGGTCGCCGCTTTCCAGCACCAAAATGCGAAGACCACTATCCTTAAGCCGAAGCGCGAGTGAAATGCCCGCGATTCCCGAGCCGATAATACAGACATTTGTCTCAACACAATTTGAATTATCTTGGCTCAGGTCACGAGACATTCACGTGTCTCCGATGAAGATTTGAAGCCGACTTCCGACTTGCAACCTTCGAAACCCGCGTAGCCAAGATGACTGCCAGAAGTGCCGGCACTAACCAGATCAGCCGCGACTGGTAGCGATCAACTGGTGCAGACAAGCCCCCGAAAATCGCCGCGTTGACTAGCACTCCTAAAACCACCCCCGCAAGCACGCGCCCCTGCATTGAGTTCAGCTGACCAGTGACAAGTAGTCCGCCGAGACTTAGAGCAGCCAGAAACGTGACAATGGGCGTTATGTAATCGAAGAGCGCCAACAATCCGTCAGGATCGACAATTGCGGTCTGTTCTGAAAATCCAATATCATTCGCACTGGTTTGTATATTTAGTTCACCCGTGCCGACACGTGCCAGCTGCCGGACGGAATTTCGCACAAAGAAGTAAGTCTGCTCCAGAGGATACGCCTTGAAAACCTCGACAAGGAGCCTTGCTTCCTGGTCGCGAATTTTTTGCATCTCCTCGCGGTCCAGCGACGCAACACCATTCTGATCCCACAGAAACTGCCTAATGCTTTTTGGCATTTCGTCCTTGAACGCCTCGCACATCGCGAAGTCAGCTTCGGGGCATGCTTGCTCAAGATACCACGCCGCCGGGCCGTCCTGAATCGAGCGAGCTAACAAAATTGGCAAGCGCAATGGCATTGCGCTGGGTCGGTCGAGTGCGATCCAGCTGGCGGCGACATTTATACTGAGTGGTGTAAGCGTTGCAAATGCGGCGGCCATCAGAATGGCCAAGCTCATACGGCGTTGCCACAACAGGATGAGGATCGCGAAAGCGCAAATCGTTGCAGTTAACGGCAAATATCCGTAATGCGCACCGGTTGCGCCCGCCGTGATCACCGAAATTGTGATCTTCTGCGCGCGGTTCATGAGCTCAAATGGTCCCAACAGGGCAGCGCCAAAAATGATCGGTATCGCTGCGAGAACGTCGGGCATCAGGTAAACGCTGTGCCACGGCAATGTGGACCCGATCGCAAGAGCCGCAAACCCGGAAATCAGTGTCTTCGGCGCAGCGACCGCTGACGCGCCGACCAGAGCAAAAAACGAAAATATCACCAGAGTGGTTTGCGCCAGTGCAAGCGTAATCGCACCGCCAATCGCAACGGCTGCGTAAGCGAGCGGAGAATATACCAGTGATCGTCCGAAGCGAGGTGTTCCATCCGAGTTCGACGCCAGCCGCGAAGCGATTTCGTCCCCGCCAGCACTCACGATGTCGTTCGGGGCTGCCACCACCGCCACTTCAGTAATTCCGGCGGCAGTAGCTATCATTGACCAGATCGCCGAACCGGCATTCAAATAGCCGCTGGTGTCGGGAGATACCAAGGCCCCGACAGAAAGATAGATCGGCCAACACAGGAAGTTCGCGAATACGAATGCCCAGAGTAAACCACGGAATGAGAACAACGGCGCGACATTGCCGTACGCTGGATGGCCATCCGACCGACTCGACTGCATGTCGCGACCGCCATCGGCAGTCTGGATGTCGGGTGCATTTGGAACTTCTTTGCGCTCGAACTCCTCGTGATAGGACCGCTCCACATTCACCGTCCAGAGATCGTTGTCTTCGCCCTCGATATTCCTCGCTGCCAGCATCGCGGTCAGCATCGAATGATCTTGGTTGTTGTACCTGTGCAAACCGTTTCGACCGATCGTCTGAAAATTCTCGAGGCTGTTCACCCAGGCTGCAATAGTATCAACGGCATCTTTGTATTCTGTATTGTAGACCGGATAGGCTTTTGGCTGGCGCACGACGAACGAGTGAGCGACATCGCTTTCCCGTGCAAGACGCAAATTTTCGAGTTCGCGCGCTGCGAGCTTGCCGAGTTCCTTGTCAGACATCGTCCAGAGCCCGTCGCCCTCTTGGCAAAAGTACTCCATGCCAATGGAGGATTGGCGGTCGTTCGGCACCATCTCTTTTGACCATGCGCGAAAATTTTGAATCCTGCCCACCTTAACGTCGCTGGAATGGATATAGATCCAATTGTCCGGGAACGGATCGGGGCTGTCGAGGACCAGGGCCACAATGAGAAAGTCCCGGTAACTCAGCTTTTCCGCGGCCTCGCGAACAGCAGCGGGAGGCGGCGGGTCCATCGCGCCGACAAGAGCTTGCAGATCCAACGAGCTCACAAAGTGATCTGCCTCCACACGATGCAGGCCATTTGAATCGCGCACAAGTGCCGCTTCGATCCGGTTGCCACGTCGAACGAACCTCTCGACGGTCGTCTTCGTCAGAACCTGTCCACCACTTTCGTGGATAATTTCCGCGGTTCGTTCCCACATCATGCCAGGACCAAGGCGCGGATAACTGAACTCGTCGATTAGGCTAGAGGTGTCGTTTGCGCCCCAGAGGGCGTTCCATACAGCTTTCGACAGTGAAAGGTTCTTAATCCGTTGTGCAGCCCAGTCGGCACGAATTTCCTTGGGAGGAATGCCCCAGACTTTTTGCGTGTAGCTTCTGAAGAAGTGCATATAAAGACGACCGCCAAAGCGATTTATTACCCATTCCTCGAAACTTTCTTCCTTTCTGTGAGGGCGGACGCGCCACTTCAGGTAGCTGAGCACAATACGGATGGACTCGTATATGCCGATATTGGAGAGAGCGTTGAAGATCTTCAGGGGATAGTGAAAGTACCGATCGCGATAGTAGATGCGGCTGAGACGGGGCACGCGGATCATGTCCGGGCCCAGCACCTCGTGCCACATTCGCTCGACCTCGGTGACTTTCGTAAAGAAACGGTGTCCGCCAATATCCACGCGGAATCCGTCGCGGTTCTCCGTGCGAGAAATGCCACCGACAATTTCATTGGCCTCAGCGACGACTACGCCGGTACCGGGAGCGATTTTGAGATACTCATAGGCACATGTAAGTCCAGCGGGACCGCCGCCTGAAACGAACAGGCGCAGCTTGTCGTCGGGCATCGGTTGATTCACAAATTACTCCACAAGATTCGGCTCACTGTTCAGGATACTATCAAGCATGGGCAAAAATTCGTAAGGAATCTCGATGACAGCCAAGAGCCTTAATAGAGTAGCCGTCGTAGTGCCCGCGTATCAAGCAGCGACGACCATTAGCTCCTGTCTCGAGGCGATCCTAAATTCGAGCGAGCCGATCGAGAGGATCGTCGTCGTTGACGACGGTTCCAAAGACAATACCGGCGGGATCGCCAAGGAGTTTGGGGTCCAAGTGATCCGTAACGACTTTCCCCTGCGCCCTGCCCGCGCCCGGAACATCGGTGTAGAGGCCTGCGACTCACCGATTGTTGTCTTCGTGGACTCAGATGTGGTTGTCGCAAAAGATGCAATTGCACGTCTCGTTGCCGAGTTATCCGATACGTCGGTCGGAGGCGCGATAGGCTCATACGACCTTAATCCAAAGAGCCAGTCGTTGCTCAGTAACTACCGAAATTTACTGCACTATTTCACTCACCAAACCGCGCCTCGCGAGGCCGAAACTTTTTGGAGCGGCCTCGGTGCTGTGCGCCGTGAACGATATCAAGAGCTGGGTGGTCTCGATCCTTCCTGGGAGGACATCGAAGATGTGGAATTCGGCCTTCGACTGCGCGCTTCCGGTGACCGCATTATCCTGGTTCCCGAAGCGCAGTCGACGCATCTCAAGAAATGGACGCTTCGATCGATGTACCGAACAGACCTTTGGGGGCGCGCCGTTCCATGGTCTCGATTGATCCTGTCGGGCAGAATTTCTCCTCGCGCGATGAATGCCTCGACGGTTCACCGATTGGCTGCCGCTGGCGTCGCGATGGTTTGTTTGAGTTTGCCGTTGAGCCTTGTTTCGCCTTACGCATTATGGGTCTCATCAATTGGCCTCGCACTTTATCTTGGTGCCAATGTCGCGTTCTGGAACCTATTGTATCAGGTTGGCGGATGGCGTCTTACCCTCGTAGGGATGCTCGGTCATGCAGTTCACTATCTCGCCGCCATATCTGGTTATGCCTATGCACGGATTGTTTCGCCTCCGGCGCGATAGCTTACGCGGCAATCGAATGCCGCTCGTTCTGGCGCGCCTTTAGGAAGTAGCCGTTAACCATCGCGATTTGACTGAGCGCGATAAGAATAGATAGATCCAGACGTCGGGGCCCGTATTTGCGCAACGGCCAGGAAACTAGCCCGAGATAGAAACTAGCCGGTTCGAACTCTTTTCGCATGATGCCGCGTTGCCGCATCATGTTGTGCAAGTTCACTGCACCTGCGCCATAATTTGTGTGCTGTCTCCAGAAAGCTGCGAAACTCATTCCATGAAAATGATCAATGATGGCGTCCTCGGCATAGACCAATTCGCCACCCGTCTCGCGCCATCGAAGGCCGAAGTCACGATCCTCAGCGGCCGCGCGCACGAAACTTGGATCAAACCCACCCAAGCGCATGAACCCAGATCGACTCAATGCGATGTTGTTTGAAGTGAAAAAAGGCATCCGCCCGTCCGACGCGCCGTAATAAGAGTATAGATAATCGCAAATTGCCTGACTGGCGCAGGCGTAGCGGTCGTCTGTCAACCCGTTGACGACGAGGCCGCCGACCATCCGATCATCACAGCCTGCGTGCGCAGTGACAAGACGGCTCAACCAATCGGGGCGCGGTTGACAATCGTCATCCGTGAAGGCCAGAAATCTGGCCTCCGTGCAATTAGCGCCCGTGTTTCGTGCAATCGCGGGTCCCGAATTTTCCTGTCGTATACAGCGCACTCTATCGCCAAATCGTGCACAGGTGTCGCTGACTGGCTCGGGTGAACCGTCGTCGACGACTATGATCTCGAAGTCATCGTTCTCTTGCACTATCAAAGACTTCAAACATTGCGCCAATTGCTCTGGCCGATTGTATGTCGGGACGATGATTGCGTTCTGAACCATGACCAAATTTCTTACGTATTGTGCGAAAACTCAATGTATTTGTGCGGGGTTCTTAGGGAAAAAAAGGGACTGATCCACATACTTCCTGGCTCACGTGCTCTTTCCCGAAGCGTGTGGCGCGTGGCAAAACGCGCTAAGATTATTTGGATTTGCTCATTGCCACCCGCAGCTTTGCCAGCTGCGAAGAATTGTGCATTGTGGAGGGAGAACCCTTGCCGATTGGCGAAAATGACTGACAAACCCGCAGCAAGCATCATACTCGTCGCCTCTCGTGGCGCGCACAGTATTGACCGAGTGATGCGTCGGATCAACGAACAAAGTGTGGTATCTCGTCTAGAGGTCGTCATTTCGGCGCGCCCCGAATGTATAGCGGAACTCTGTGAGATTCCGTCCGGTAAGCTGGCAAATATCCGAGTTGTCCCTGCGAACTTCGCCACATCTGCACGTGCGCGCATTTCTGCGATACGCGAGGCAAGCGCGCCAATCATCATCTTTGCAGAAGATCACGCCTTCCCAGTGGGACAAGATTGGGCGGAACGACTGATCGCGCAATTGTCCCGAACCCACTCCGGCGTAGGTCCCGTCATGCGCAATGCCAATCCGGATACCGCTCTAAGTTGGGCAAATTTCATTGTGGAGTACGGTGCATGGCTGCAATCGGATGAATCTGAAACGGTCAAGACATTGCCTGGACATAATTCAGCGTATCGCCGCGACGTCTTGCTTGCCTATGGTGATGCGCTTGCCGAAATGTTGGAGGCAGAGTGGGTTATGCACAACGACATGAGGTCGCGTGGTCTGATTCTAAAGCTGGATCCGAACGTGAAAATTGAGCATTTGAATTACTCGCGTCTCGATAGCGCGCTTAGATTGCAATTCTTGGCCGGCTGGATGTTCGCGGCTTCGCGTTCAGCCAATTGGAGTCTTGCGCGCCGGGGTTTCTATTCACTTAGCTTTCCTGCCATTGCAATCGTTCGATTCTTCCGCGCATTAGGCCAAATGCACCGCAGTACTTACGCAAAGCCGGAAATTGCGCGAACATTGCCATATATGGCGGTGCTCTTGATTGTAAGTGCTGTAGGCGAAGGCATCGGATACGCCTTCGGAGATTGCGGGAAACGGAGTTCCCTTGGTCTACTTGAGTATGAACGCTGGCGGCATTTGAGTACATGTGACATTGGTTTGATGATGGAAACTAAATGATCGCCTTTTCGTCGCGAAAGCCAGCTTACAATTCCGAAAAGCGACCGCAGCAGGATCCGACGGTGACTAAATCGAAGCTGTGAGACTATATACGACGCATTCGCAGGCAAGCTCCTAAAAAGTTGACTCGATGGCATGGACGCACTTTCGAACGGGCAATCCCTAATTTAAGAGGTCGCGAATACGTTGGAGACGCCAACGAGAGCATACATATCGGGCGCTGCGGGCGTGCTTGCTTCGCGCGTCATAAGCGTAGTCGCGGGCATTTTTTCGCTTTGGTTCCTCGCACGGATCCTCAGCATCGAAGAATTTTCAGGCTACGTTTCCGCCATGGCAATTCTGGTTCTGCTAGGTTACTCAGGCGGGCTTGGAATTGAACGAGCGATGCTTTTGCGCATTTCTGAACGCGCGTCAGGCAAAGGTATTTTGATCGGTCGAGCGTTGATGATCAAAACCGGCCGCACCGTGTTGATTTCGTCTGGCGTCATTGCCGCGCTGGCCGTCGCGATCACGTCGGGAATGCCCACGCTGCGGTCAGTAGCTGCCGCCGATTGGATCGTCCGACTTTGGCCCATCATACCGGCGACTGCGCTGTCACTCGTTTTGATCCATTGGTATCAAGCAAACCATAGGGTCGGCATTTCGCAACTCATGAACGGTCTGAACGACGGCGCCAGATGCGCTGCATTTGGAATGGTTTTTGCGCTCGGACTTGGTGCGACTTCCGTTGCCAACTCTGCCATTATTGCCGCTATACTTCCGTTTGCCCTCCTCTGGTTGTTGTCCATCGGTCGCACAGAACGGGAACCCTCAGCCATTGGCGTCGCCGATCTCTTGGCAGGTCTGCAATTTTTGGTGTTGCGGGTCGCAACAATGGGGATGCGCCAATTCGATCTTATTGCGATGGGATTTCTTGCAGGTGCCGCCGATACCGCTGCCTACGCAGTAGCATCTCGGATCGGCGACATAGCGCAACTGGGGAAGCAAGCGTTTCTGAACACTTACGCTCCCCGCGCCCGCCTCCACCTGGCCCATGGAGATCAAGCCGCAGTTGAGCGCGAATATCAAACCACGCGCGTTCTGGCCACGCTTGTCACATTTGGAGTAGCCATTGGGGCTATCCTAGTAGGACAGATCGCACTCGACCTTGTCGGTAACTTCTCGTCAGGCTACCCCGTATTACTGCTGATTATTTCAAGTCACCTTGTCTCCGCTTCGTTTGGAGAACATACAACGTTGCTTTCAATGTCCGGTGATCTCACGAAGACGATGCTTAATCGCGTGGTAAGTGTTCTGTTATTCTTATTCTTCTTGGGCGCGGCAGTGCCAATTTTTGGCGGGCTGGGCGCGGCAATGGCATTCCTTCTGGCAACAATGATTCACGAAATTTTTGGCGCACTCATCTTGCAAAAAACTCTCAAAATACCGGCGATCAACAAGATGGGAATATTGGCGCTTTGTCTCGCGCTGGTGGGCACCATCGGCTCCGGCCTCGCATCGTTCGATGCTTTAGTGGGAGTGGCACTAATTGTTTTCGCGGGCCTGATAATTATAATTAAAGAGCGCCACATGATGTTGAAGCTGCTCAATGTCGCGAAATCTACGTCGTAGCAGCCTCGTTTCGCATCTATTCAACAATTTCTAGGACTTCGCGAAAATATTTGATCGTCCGATCCAGGCCCACATCGAGGGTCACGGTCGGATTCCAGTCAAGTAGAGACTTCGCTTTGGAAATATCTGGCTGACGCTGTCTTGGGTCATTCTCAGGCAGTGGCTTTTCGATGATGGATGACGACGATCCAGTCATTTGCACCACCTTTTCAGCAAGTTGGCGGATGGTGAATTCTTCCGGATTTCCAATGTTGATGGGTCCCGTTATGTCGCGACCGGTCTCCATCAGCCTCAGGATTGCTTCGATCAAATCGTCAACGTAGCAGAACGCGCGCGTCTGCCTGCCGTCCCCGAACAGAGTGATTGGCTGGTTCTGCAGGGCCTGAATTATGAAATTCGAGACCACCCTACCATCGGCAAAATGCATACGCGGACCGTATGTATTGAATATGCGAGCAACCTTTACGTCTAGGCCATGCTGGCGGTGATAGTCGAAGAAAAGCGTTTCCGCACAGCGCTTTCCCTCATCGTAACATGAGCGCGGTCCAATCGGGTTCACATGACCCCAATACTCTTCAGATTGGGGGTGAATTTCGGGGTCGCCGTATACCTCGCTTGTTGATGCCTGAAAAATTCGGCAACGCATCCGTTTAGCAAGTCCCAGCATATTTATCGCGCCGTGGACCGAGGTTTTCGTCGTTTGCACCGGATCATATTGATAATGGATCGGCGAGGCTGGACAGGCCAGATTGTAAATCTCATCGACCTCCACGTATAACGGAAATGTCACGTCGTGTCGCATGAACTCAAACCGAGGATGCGTGTGCAGGTGATCGACGTTTCGCTTCGAACCGGTGAAGAGGTTATCCACGCATAGGACTTCGTGTCCCAAGGCCAGGAGTCGGTCAATCAGGTGCGATCCAAGGAACCCGGCCCCGCCTGTAACGAGAATACGCTTTCTACTGTCGTACGCTCTGACCACTTTCACCCTCAAATCAATTTCCGGGACAGTTTCACTGCGCTCGCGAAGAGATACAATCTCAATCTTACGAACCTTGGCTGTTAGCCGCGCGCCGCCAGATATTCAGCCTGCCGAAGAGCCAACGCGATGATTGTAAGCGTTGGATTTGCCCAGCTAGCCGTGGGAAATACTGCACTGCCAGCCGCATGAAGATTCGAATATCCGTGCACCGTACAATTCGGATCGACAACGCTGCGCCCTCCGACGATGCAAATGTCGGTCGACACTTCATCACCGTCCGATATCGCTGAAGCATCGTCATTCACCGCTGAAACCACGTCCTTTATTGTGCTCGTAAGTTTCATTTAGATCCTACGCCGCCACACGAACACGCCGATTGTGACGGCCACCAGCGGCAATTCCTTGAATGGCCATTCCGAATTCCAATCTGACACGGGGAAGTGGATTGCTCATTAGCCTACCTCAACTTCGTCATGACGTGGCGGTCTTAGACATAGGGGGCCAGAGACCATTCTAAGTTGGCATTTCAGACCGTAAGGTTCGCGTAAGGTTGGCGTGTTGAAGAGCGAAAAGTTCTCCAACATAGGCTACACCTGATGTCTCCCACTATCTCTGTTCGTCAACACATCACAGAACTGCGAGCGGCAGCAGCATTCTCGCCGCTCACTTTAACCGTTCTGGTGATTTTCCTTCTGTTCTTGGTCTACAATTCAACGTTTTGGTCCATCGCAGCGGACGTGTTCGTGGGCCATCCCGTGTCGTTGGCCGGATATATCGGCGCACTATTCTTTCTGGTTCTAGCTGCGTTCAGCTTCTTCGCTTTCCCCTGGGTGGTGAAGCCGTTTCTCGCCTTTATTATCGTACTCAGTTCCGTGACATCATATTTTATGGACACACTGGGCGTGATCATCGACCGGGACATGATCCAGAATGTGATGGTGACGACAGTCACAGAGGCCAAGCACCTGTTTATGCCTGATTTCGTTATCCATGTCCTGGCGTTCGGCATCGTGCCCGCGATCGTAATCCTGTCGGTCAAGATAAAACCCCAGAGGACGCTGAGGACGATTGCAGTACCTGTCCTCACTGTGTTGTTGGGCTTGAGCATGTTCGCCGGTCTGCTTATGACGGACTTGAAGGCGTATTCGTCCATTCTTCGCGAACGAAAAGACTTCATGAGCAGCTTCCAGCCAGGTGCTCCTTTGGTCGGGGCGATCCGCTACGTCAAAATGATAACGCGGTCCGCCAATGTTACGGTCACGTCGGTTGGCCAAGATGCAAGAAAGGGCGCTTCCTATGATATCGGAAACAAACCGGTACTCACAATCGTTGTGGCTGGAGAGACGGCTCGCGCTCAGAACTTCAGTCTAAACGGATACAGTGTGGACACGAACCCGAAACTGGAAGCGCTGCCCATCGTCAACTTTTCGGACGTCGCATCTTGCGGAACGGCAACCGCAGTATCGTTACCGTGCATGTTCTCCAAGTATGGCCGCGAAGATTTTTCATATGATAGGGGCATCTCAAACGAGAACCTTCTGGATGTGCTAAGCCACGCTGGGTTACGCGTTGAGTGGTGGGACAACAACACCGGCGACAAAGGCCTTTCGGACCGCATTGTGTCGCGTTCCTTCACACACACGGAAAATGAAGAGTTTTGCGCCTCAGGCGAATGCATGGACGGAATTTTCATGCAGGCCATCAGAGACTTTGCGCAGACGATTACGACGGATACCGTTCTGATACTGCATCAGATCGGCAGCCATGGACCGACGTACTACCTACGCTATCCGGAAGAGTTCGAGCGCTTCAAGCCTGCCTGTCGCACGGCGGAGTTCAAGAATTGCTCACCTGAAGAAATCACCAATGCATACGACAACACGATTGCATACACTGACGAGATGCTGGCGCAGACGATTGCATTCCTGAGTGCCGAGGATCAGTTAACGACCGCTCTGATCTACGTCTCCGATCATGGTGAATCTCTTGGGGAAGCTGGGCTTTATCTCCATGGCGCGCCATATTTTCTTGCACCTGAGTTTCAGACCAAGGTGCCGATGATCCTGTGGATGTCGGACGAGTTCCGCGACAAGTTTGCAATCGCACAGGACTGCCTTTCAGATAAAAAGGACACCGCCCTTTCTCACGATTTTCTTTTCCACTCGCTTCTGGGCATGCTGGACATTCAAACCAGTGTATACAACGCCGAACTGGATATTTTCGCGTCCTGTAAGGATGTGCGAAAGGAGGCACGAATATGAAAGCGTCGGAGGTCGTGATCCGCCGCAGGCCAGAACGGATCACAGGCATTGCCCATATTCTTGCTGCGGCAGGTTATTCCGTCGCCGGCGCTCGCAGGCTATGGCAGGAAGCAGCGTTTCAGCATATCCTGTTTCTGCTGATTGTCATTGTCGTCTTTTTCGCCGCCATAGGGGCGACCCTCGTCGATTATTGCATTCTTCTGATACTGTTTTTCTCCTTGGTTGCGGTGGAAGCCCTGAACACCGCGATAGAATGTATTGTCGACCATCTGGCCCCAAACTGGGAAGAGTTTGCACGCGATGCAAAAGATCTGGGGTCCCTCGCAACCATGTGCCTGCTAAGCGCCAACGCTGTTTTTCTGGTCTCTGTCGTCGTGCGATGCTTAGGCAATTTCTGAAAGAGTACCAATGAACATGCTTAAGATCGTCGCGGTTCCGATGCACAAAGAGGGCAGGAAATTTGTTGCAGCGTTTGCAGTTATCACCCTTGGCCTGGCCTTGGTCTGGGAACCGTTCTTCTGGCTAGGCTTGGGCGCAACAGTCTGGTGCTACTACTTCTTTCGCGACCCGGTGCGTGTCATACCGCAGCAGCAAGGCCTAGTGCTTTCGCCGGCAGACGGCATTGTTTCCCTTATCGAAGACGTCATCCCGCCAGAAGACCTGGGGCTTGGAGAAAAATCAGTCAAGCGAGTCTCTGTCTTCATGAATGTCTTTAATTGCCATGTGAACCGAGCGCCAATTTCAGGTAAGATCTCTCAGGTGGTTTATCGTCATGGCAGATTTCTTAACGCTTCTCTCGACAAGGCAAGCGAGCACAACGAACGCAACAGCTTGACGATAGAAACTGACGATGGTGCTCGAATTGGTGTTGTGCAGATCGCAGGGCTGGTTGCCCGTCGGATCGTCTGCTTTGTGAAAGAAGGGGATGTTGTGGATGTCGGCTATCGCTTTGGATTGATCCGTTTTGGCAGCCGCTTGGATGTCTATCTGCCCGAAGGGGTGACGTCGCTTGTTGCTGTCGGGCAAACCGCCGTAGCGGGCGAAACGATATTGGCAGACTTGGCTGACCCGCAACGACAACGCTCCGGCATTCCGGAATGACCCGGCCTTCTCATATCAAGTTGCGCCATATCGTTCCTAGCGTCGTTACGGTGTTCGCGATTTGTGCCGGTATGACTTCGATACGCATGAGCCTCGAAGGACACGTAGAGACGGCCCTCTATTTCATTTTGTTGGCCGTCTTTCTGGATGCCGCGGATGGGAAACTCGCGCGTTTCCTTGACAGCGCCAGCCCGTTTGGTGCGGAACTTGATACACTTGCGGACTTCTTCAACTTCGGGGTCGCTCCAGGCGTGTTGGTCTACAACACGCTGTATATCGGCACGGAATACGCAAATTTGGGTTGGCTTGCCACACTCGTTTTGGCGGTCTGCTGCGCGCTGCGACTGGCTCGATTTAACCTGTCTCTGAAAAGCTCTGAAGTATCCTTGAAGAAGGAGAGCTTTTTTGTAGGAGTCCCTGCCCCGGCGCTTGCCAGCCTCGCTTTGATGCCGATATTCATGCATCTCTATGGCTGGGAAGACACCGATCTTCCCGTCTTGCGGGCGGTTTATATCATCGCCGTAGGGCTTCTCGCGGTCAGCACGATACCAACTTTTTCAATCAAACATGCTTCGGTCAAGCGGTCGCAGCTGCCGTTTTTCGTAGTCGCGGCGGTTCTCCTGGTGGTGTGCCTTATGGTCTATCCTTGGCCCACCATGATCGCGGCGGACTTCCTCTACCTTGCCTCCATTCCGTTTTCCTACCTGGCACACCTCAAAATGACCAAGGCACTCAGGCACGAAAATGCGCATTCTGCTGATTGAAGATGAGGCTGCCCTTGCAAATCCCCTCGTTGAGCACCTTGAAGCGGACCACCACATCGTCGAGTGGTTTCGCACCCTAGATGAAGCGGAAAGCGCAATTCGCGTCTTGGATTATGACTGTGTCCTGTTGGATCTGTACCTGCCCGATGGAGATGGATTCTCTTTTCTTTCATCCCTCAGAAGTCGGCGCATCGCCACACCGGTGATCATTTTGACCGCCAGGGACAAGGTTTCGGACCGGATTCACGGACTAAACCTCGGGGCGGACGACTACATCCTCAAACCCTTCGATCTCGATGAGGTAAAAGCGCGAATCCAGACGGTCTGCCGACGCAGCGCAGACCAGGCATCACAAACCATTTGCGTCCGAGATCTCAAAATCTCTGTGGCTCATCATAGCATTTCACGGGATGGTCAGCCCATTCGGTTGACCGCCAAGGAATGGGGAATACTTGAGGTCTTGATCCGCAGGCGCTCGAAAGTAGTGCCAAAGGAAAGCCTGGAAACGTCGATCTATGCATATGGTGACGAAGTCGAAAGCAATGCGCTCGAGGCGCATATCAGCAGACTGCGTGCAAAGCTCGGCAAAGATCTGATCGTCACACATCGTGGTATGGGCTACGAGTTCGTAGAATGACAACTCGACGTAAGAGTTTGCTCGGCACCATTCTCAGGTCGTTTATTATTCCCGGCACGATCGCGATCTTGACAGGTCTCTTCGTCGTCTACAGCCTTATAAAAAGCGAATATGATGAGATTCTGGACATCGGTCTGACCAGCAAGGCCAATTTGCTTCTCAGCCTCGCCGAGACGGCGGCAAATACTAACGGCTCGTCAGATACTTTGGACCTTTCTGCGCTTCTTGCCTTTGAAGAAAAGACCATCGGGCAAGACGAACGCACGATCTACTGGATTCTTGATGCCGCAGGCAATGTCATAGGGCGGTCGTCACTGGCAGATACACTATTGATGCCAACAACTCCCCTTGAGGGTTTGAATACAACGAATGACCACAGAATTGCCGTCCTGAGAGCCGACGACGATCCTATTTTGACCGTTATTGTTGCCGAACCGATGCTTGAGCGCAACGAGGCCATCCGCGATGTTGTAATAGGTGTTCTCGCTGGATTTTTGCTTTTGGGCCTGCTCATTGCCGCTTCTGCTTATTTGGCCGTGCGACGGTCAGTTCAGAAGATCGAGGCTCTAAGTGAAAACATTGCGGAGAAGAACGAACACAACCTTTCCCCGATCGAGCGCAAGAACTCCTTCACTGAAATTGAGCCCGCGATAGATACCCTCGACAAGTTGCTTGAGCGTCTCAACGCAACGCTTGCGGCAGAACGTGCGTTTGCAACCAACGCGGCGCACGAGCTTCGAACTCCTGTCGCCATTTGCCTGGCGCACGTGCAGCGCCTAAAGTCGATGCTAGAGGACCAGACCACGTCGAAGAAAGTCCTCGAAATCGAGCTTGGTCTCAAGCGTCTGGCACGTTTGATCGAGCGCGTGCTGGAGATGTCCCGAGCGAAATCCGGATTGGGTAGCAGGGCGGTTGAAGCAGATATCAATCTTGTGATTTCTGTTATGCTGAATGAGCTACGCAATCGTGAACCTTCGAATGAAAAGCTGATTGTGAAATATCCGACTGGGGTCTGGTTAAGCCGAGTTGATCCCGATGCTTTGGGGATCATCCTGAACAATCTCTTCGACAATATGCTGAAACACGAATTCGGCGACGGGCCGAATGTGGTCGACGCAAGTGTTCCAGGTCGAGTGACTATTTCAAATGATTGCGAACCTCTTGAGCCGCATGAGCTGGAAGAAATCAGAAATCGTTTCGTCCGCAAAGCGCCGTTATCCACTGGCTACGGTCTAGGCTTGTCGATCGTTCAGGAGCTTTGCAAACAGTCCCAGTGCGCGTTCGAAATCTATTCGCCCCAATCGGGAAAATCGCGAGGCTTTACCGCCATCTTGACGTTTCCATCAAGCACCAAATAGGCTTGGCGGACACCGCGCCTGGTCTGGCGGCTAAAAACCATCCAGAGAAATGCGAAAATCATTCTCGAAGCTTGATCTTACCGCTACCTGATGATGACAAAGCCTAGCGCTCGAATTCTTTGCCAGCTGGGGTCAACTCTGCACCGGCTTTCGACCAGTTGATCGCGAATTCAGTTCATCTACTGAAGTCCACTCAGCCTGACGCAGAACCGCCATTCGGCGCGCTGGCGACGATCACTTCCGTTCCCCACTCCTTACAGGCGCGCGCGAGCCTTTCGTCGACAGGACGGTCGGTGATGAAGCGGTCGGCGTCCGAAAGCGATCCGATACGCGCAGGCGCTGTGCGCTCGAACTTGGTGTGGTCGGCGACGACCGTTACGGCGCGGGACTGCCGGATGATCCGTTGGCTGACCCCGACCTCTTGGATGTCGAAGTCGAGGATATCGCCTTCGACATCAAGCGCCGAGCAACCAATCACGGCCTGGTCAAACTTGAACTGCTCGATTGTCTTCATTGTAAGCGGGCCGACAAGTCCACCGTCAGAGGGTCTCAGAGTGCCGCCGGTGACGACCACGGTCGCGCCCGGCGCGTGGGCAAGCGTTGTGGCCACGTTCATATTGTTCGTGACGACAAGAATGTCTTCGTGCTTCAAAAGCTCGGCCGCCACAGCCTCGGTTGTGGTGCCGATGTTGAGGAAGATGCAGCAATTGTCCGGAATGAGGGCGGCACAGGCGCGCGCGATGTCGACCTTGCCAGTCTGATTGATGCCACGTCGTTCCTCGTAGCCGATGTTCGATGTGCCGGAAGCAAGCACAGCGCCACCGTGAACGCGTTCCAATTTTCCTGCGTGCGACAGTTCGGCCAAGTCGCGTCGGATCGTCTGCAGGGTCACATCAAAATGCGAGGCCAGTTCTTCCACCGTCACCCTACCTTCGCGGCGGGCGATTTCGATGATCTCTGGCAATCGGTATGTTTGAACCATAGCGTGCTTTCTTAGGGCAGATAAACAGTGGGCGCGAAATTTGTTCTATTTCTTTCGTTTTCTGCACGATTTGAACTGCGGAACGGCAAAACAAGCGTATTTTCGCGGACTACCACTCGACCGAAATTCGGATCGTACGTTACGTCACTTTGGCATAGAACACGCATTCTCGCGCTTATCCGTCAATCGCAATATCGAAAATAAACGAAAAAATATTTCTTCCCTTTCGCGTGATGGTCTGCCACAAATCGCGAGATCGGCACTAAAAAGAGACGGGAGGCTCTGTTGCCTGAGGCGAATTCCACCTCTGAAATCCTTGATATTTTCGTCATCGGCGGCGGAATCAATGGATGTGGTATCGCACGCGACGCCTCTGGTCGCGGCTTGAACGTAATGCTTGCGGAGATGGGCGATCTGGGCTCCGCGACATCGTCTTCCTCCACGAAACTTCTGCATGGCGGGCTGCGGTATCTTGAGTATTTCGACTTCCGACTGGTCCGCGAGGCGCTGATCGAGCGCGAAATTCTGCTGCGTGCAATGCCTCATATCGCCAGACCGATGCGATTCGTGCTGCCATATCACGCCGACATGAACTTTGGCGCTGACACGCCGACCTCGCGATTGTTGCGCCTCGTCATGCCGTGGATGGGCGGTCGCCGTCCGGCCTGGTTGATCCGTCTGGGGCTTTTCCTTTACGATTTCCTTGGCGGTCGAGACATTTTGCCAGCCGCGCGGACTCTGGAACTTACGGGAACGCCAGAGGGCCTGCCGCTTCAGGATCGGTTCGAGAGGGCCTTCGAATATTCCGATTGCTGGGTCGACGATGCGCGGCTGGTCGTGCTGAACGCACGCGACGCAACGGCAAGAGGTGCAACCATTTTGACGCGAACCGAAGTCACGAGCGCCATGCGCGAGGGCGACGCGTGGCGGATTGAATTGCGCGACACACAATCAGGCGCGACGTGGGTCACAAAGGCGCGGGCGCTAGTCAACGCCAGCGGCCCGTGGGTCGGGCAAATACTGCGCACCAAGGTAACCGGAAGCTCGCGCGACGACGTTAGGCTGGTTCGGGGAAGCCATATCGTAGCGCGTAAACTTTTCGATCACGACAAGTCCTATTTCTTTCAGGGAGAAGACGGTCGGATCATCTTCGCCATCCCCTACGAGCAGGACTTTACGCTTATCGGCACTACTGACGTTGACCATGACGACCCTGAGAATAGTCCCGTGGCAACGGATGCCGAGCAGGATTATCTCTGTGCCTTCGCTTCGAGTTACTTCAAGAGTCCGGTCAGGCGCGAAGATATCGTCTGGACCTACTCCGGAGTGCGCCCTCTTTATGATGACGGCGCTTCGAGCGCGACGGCGGCCACACGCGACTACACAGTGAAACTCGACGCCACAGATGGCGCCCCTATTCTCAACGTTTTCGGAGGAAAAATCACGACGTATCGAAGGCTCGCAGAAAGGGCGATGACGCAACTTGCGCCCTATTTTCCAGAAATGTCCACCGACTGGACGTCGGGCGCAGCGCTTCCTGGGGGCGACTTTCCGGTGGATGGCGTGCATGACCTTCGCGCCAGACTGACCTCGGATTACCCGTTCTTGCCGACTCCAATGGCTTCACGTCTGGTCCGCGCCTATGGAACCGACGCCTGGAACGTACTTAAGGACGCGTCAGAACTTGGTGACCTTGGCCGCTCCTTCGGTGCAAACTTGACGGAACGCGAAATCGTCTGGCTGATGGACAACGAATACGCCTATTCTGCCGACGATGTTGTTTGGCGCCGCAGTAAGCAGGGTCTGCGGATGACAGCCGACGAAGTGAATGACCTCGACCAGTGGATGCGTGTGCGCGGTGCGGATCGCGTTTCCACGGCGGCGGAATAGGAGTGCGGGGATGACGCTGGAACTGATCAACGTGTCCAAGGTCGTGGCGGGGCAAACGCATATTCATCAGACCAACCTGACGCTTGAGAACGGAACCATGAATGTCCTGCTAGGACCAACGCTATCGGGCAAGACCTCACTAATGCGCCTGATGGCGGGTCTGGATGCGCCTGCGACCGGGACGATCCGCTGGAACGGCGAGGACGTGACCGGCCAACGCGTGCAGGATCGCAAGGTGGCAATGGTTTACCAGCAATTCATCAACTACCCCTCGATGACGGTCTACCAAAACATTGCTTCGCCTCTGAAGTTGATGGGTAAAAGCCGCGACGAAATCGACACTGCTGTGCGCAGGACGGCCGACCTCATGCAGCTTGGTCCGATGCTTGATCGTATGCCGCTGGAGCTTTCGGGCGGACAACAACAGCGATGTGCCCTGGCGCGGGCGTTGGTCAAGGACGCGGGACTTGTGCTTCTGGACGAGCCGCTTGCGAACCTCGACTACAAACTGCGCGAGGAATTGCGCGTTGAGATCCCAAACATTTTCGAGAAGGCAGGGTCGATCTTCGTTTACGCCACGACCGAACCCGAGGAGGCACTGCTTCTGGGCGGAAATACCGCTACGCTTTGGGAAGGACGGGTCACGCAGTTCGGCCTGACGCCCACGGTTTATCGTCAACCGGTCGATGCAACGACAGCACGTGTTTTTTCGGACCCGCCGATGAATTTCATCGGGATTACCAAGAAGGGCGATGTACTGTCATTTGGCGACGGACAATCGGCGCCCGCAACTGGCAGACTGGCCGCGCTTGAAGACGGACGATATATGGCTGGTTTCAGACCCAATCATCTCGAAATAACCCAACACACGCCTGATGCCATGCGATTCAACGCAAAGCTGACGGTGACTGAACTGACAGGGTCAGAAACCTTCATCCATCTTGACCATCAGGGGCAGCGATGGGTCGGATTGATCCACGGGGTTCATAACCTGGCGATCGGCGGCGAGGTCGCAGTCTATCTCAACCCTGCTCATGTTTACGTTTTCAGCGAGGCTGGCGATCTGATCGAACCCGCCGCCTACGCGCTGGCCGCCTGAGGGGTACGCAAAATGGCCACGATCACCCTCGACAACTTGGCGCACTCGTATTTGGCCAACCCCAAGTCGGAAGAGGATTGGGCGTTGAAAGAGTTGAACCACGACTGGGCGGATGGCGAGGCTTATGCGCTGCTGGGATCGTCCGGGTGTGGAAAGTCCACACTTCTCAACATCATCTCCGGGCTTCTTCATCCCAGTCAGGGTCGTATTCTGTTCGATGGCGAAGACGTCACTAACGCCCCTACCGCGGATCGCAATATCGCGCAGGTGTTCCAGTTCCCGGTTGTCTACGACACGATGACGGTCCGCGAAAATCTGGCTTTTCCGCTGAAGAACCGCGGCCTGCCCGCCGACGAAATCGCACGGCGCGTCCAGAAGGTCGGCGCCATGATCAACATGGAAGCGGAACTTGATCGCCGGGCGCGTGGACTGACTGCGGATGCCAAGCAGAAAATCAGCCTTGGGCGCGGAATGGTTCGCGAGGACGTAAATGCGCTTTTGTTCGACGAACCGCTGACCGTCATTGATCCGCACATGAAGTGGGAGCTTCGCACCCAGCTGAAGAAACTCCACCACGATTTCGGCGCCACGATGATCTATGTGACCCACGATCAGACCGAAGCGCTGACGTTTGCCGATAAGGTTGTGGTCATGTTCGACGGGCGTGTCGTTCAGATCGGCACACCAGAAGAGCTTTTCGAGCGTCCCGCGCACACGTTCGTCGGATATTTCATCGGCTCCCCGGGAATGAATGTCATGCCAGCCACGATCCAGGGTGATCGCGCGACGGTGGATGGACAGAGTGTGTCGCTTGGCAATGGCTACGGACCGGTCGCTGGAAAAGTCGAGATCGGCGTGCGTCCGGAATATGTGCGGCTGTCTGAAACCGAGGGGCTGCCGATCAAGATCCGCCGGATCGAGGACGTCGGGCGCCACAAGATCGTGCGCGCCGCGATGAACGGACGCGACATCAACATTATCGCGGGCGAAGGCGACAGGATCAACGCAGACATGAACCGCGTCACCTTCGATCCAGACCACATCAATGTCTACGTCGACGCCTGGCGGGTTGCTCCGGCGAGCGGCCATGACGGTCAAACCGCGGGAGCCTTCTGATGGAGAAGACGACAAACCAGAAAGCTTGGTTCCTTGTCTTGCCGGTTCTTTTGCTGGTGGGGTTCTCAGCGGTCATCCCGCTGATGACGGTCGTGAATTATTCGGTGCAGGACACATTTGGAAACAACCAGTTCTTCTGGGCCGGTCTTGAATGGTTCGAGACGATGCTGGAAAGCGACCGGATGTGGAACGCACTTGGACGACAGCTCATGTTCTCGGCGATCATTCTGGCCATTGAAGTGCCGCTTGGGATCTTCGTTGCGCTCAACATGCCTAAATCCGGATTCTGGGCCAGCTTGTGCCTTGTTCTCATGTCGCTTCCACTTCTTATTCCGTGGAACGTGGTGGGCACGATCTGGCAAATCTTCGGTCGGGTTGATATCGGGCTTCTGGGGTACACGCTCGATGCGCTTGGCATCTCCTATAACTACACTCAGAATACCGTGGCGGCGTGGGTCACCATCATTGTGATGGATGTCTGGCACTGGACTTCGCTTGTCGCGCTGCTGGCCTATGCCGGTCTCAAGTCCATTCCCGATGCCTATTATCAGGCGGCCAAGATAGACCAGGCATCGCGCTTCAAGGTGTTTCGTTACATCGAGTTGCCGAAAATGGCCGGTGTTCTGATGATCGCGATTCTGCTGCGGTTCATGGACAGTTTCATGATCTATACCGAGCCGTTCGTCGTGACCGGCGGCGGTCCGGGCAACGCAACCACGCTTCTGTCGATCGACCTTGTTAAAATGGCGCTCGGCCAATTCGACCTTGGCCCGGCTGCGGCATTCTCGATCATGTACTTCCTCGTCATTCTGGTGATCAGCTACGTCTTTTACATCACCATGACGACACTCGATCAGAAGGGGAGCTGAGCGAAATGACCGACACGACACCCGCCGCTCCCGGCGCCGCACCGATCCCCGGCAATGTCACGGCCAGTTCGCGCACGACCGCCAGCTTTTCGCGCTTTCGACCTTCGGGGTCGGCCGTGGTCATGACACTTTACTTGCTGTTTCTCCTGTTGCCGATCTATTGGCTTCTCAACATGAGCCTCAAGACCAACACCGAAATCCTCAACAGCTTCACACTCTGGCCGCGCAATCTGACGCTCGACAACTACCAGACAATTCTGACCGATCCGGCTTGGTATTCCGGATACATCAATTCCCTGATCTACGTCGTGATGAATACTGTCATCTCGCTTTTAGTGGCACTGCCGGCTGCCTATGCGTTCAGTCGCTACAATTTCATGGGTGACAAGCACCTGTTCTTCTGGCTGCTCACAAACCGGATGGCACCACCAGCGGTCTTCGCGCTGCCGTTCTTCCAGCTTTATTCATCGGTCGGACTATTCGACACCCATATCGCCGTGGCCCTGGCGCACACGCTTTTCAATGTGCCGCTGGCAGTGTGGATTCTTGAAGGCTTCATGCGCGGCGTGCCCAAAGAGATTGACGAAACGGCTTATCTGGACGGCTATTCGTTCGGAGGATTCTTCGTGAAGATATTCATGCCGCTTGTCGCGTCCGGCATCGGTGTCGCCGCCTTCTTCTGCTTCATGTTCTCGTGGGTCGAACTGCTTTTGTCGCGCACGTTGACGACCGTTGACGCCAAGCCGATCGCGGCGATTATGACCCGCACGCAGGGCGCAGCCGGTATCGACTGGGGGGTTCTCGCGGCTGCGGGTGTCCTGACTATCCTGCCGGGTGCCCTCGTCATCTGGTTCGTGCGCAATTACATCGCCAAGGGCTTTGCCCTAGGCCGGGTTTAAGGGGGAAGCAGCATGGAATGGATGGCATGGACCTGGCCGACAGCGATCTTTTTCCTCGTCATCGCGGCTCTTCTTGCGATCTTTACGTTTCTCGCGATCCGCTATCCCGAGACGCCCCGGATGGGCATACTTCGGTTCGAGACGACGCGCGGCGACAGACTTTTCATCACTCTTCTGGGCTCGGCCTTTCTCAATTTGGCCTGGCTCGGACTGGTCGACGCTCCTCAATGGGGGGCTTTGATCGTCTGCCTGATCTATGCCGCAGCAGTTTTCCGCTGGGTCTGATCGGGCCAATACCGGCACGCCCAAGATCTGGGCTGTCAAAAATTATCAACGTCCAAGGGAGGATACAAAAAAATGAAATTCACCGCAAACAGCACGGCCATGGCGCTAGCGCTCGGCTTGCTAACCGGACCGGCGATGGCCGGGATGGAAGAGGCACAGGCGTTCCTCGACAGCGAGATCGGAGACATGTCCGTTCTCAGCCGCGAAGAGCAGGAAGCGGAGATGCAGTTCTTCGTCGATGCGGCGGCTGCCTTCGGGGGCATGGAAATCAAGGTCGTCTCGGAAACGATCACCACGCATACATACGAAAGCCAGGTACTGGCACCCGCATTCACCGCAATCACCGGTATCAAGGTCACGCATGACCTGATCGGCGAAGGTGACGTTGTCGAAAAGCTGCAGACCCAAATGCAGTCGGGCGAGAACATCTATGACGCCTATATCAACGACAGCGATCTGATCGGCACGCACTGGCGTTATCAGCAAGTGCGCAACCTTACCGACTGGATGGCGGGCGAAGGCGCCGACGTGACCAACCCCGGACTGGATCTGGAAGATTTCATCGGCACCCAGTTCACCACAGCACCTGACGGCAAGCTTTACCAGCTTCCCGACCAGCAGTTCGCGAACCTTTACTGGTTCCGCGCCGACTGGTTCGACGACGAGCAGAACAAAGCCGACTTCAAGGAAAAGTACGGCTACGAGCTTGGCGTTCCGGTCAACTGGGCGGCTTACGAGGACATCGCCGAATTCTTCACCGGCCGCGACCTGTCGCGTCTTGGCGTTGAAGGCGAAGTCTTTGGCAACATGGACTACGGCAAGAAGGACCCCTCGCTCGGCTGGCGTTACACCGACGCGTGGATGTCCATGGCTGGCATGGGCGACGTGGGCGAACCCAACGGCCTGCCAGTCGATGAATGGGGCATTCGGGTGAACGAGAATTCGCAGCCCGTGGGTTCCTGCGTCGCGCGTGGCGGTGCCACCAACGACGCCGCGGCCGTTTATGCCGTGACCAAGGCGATCGAGTGGCTGAACAAGTACACGCCGCCCGCCGCCATGGGCATGACCTTTAGTGAAGCGGGTCCGATCCCGGCCCAGGGCAACGTCGCGCAGCAGATGTTCTGGTACACCGCCTTCACCGCCGCCACGGTCGAGCCCGGCCTGCCGGTGATGAACGAGGACGGCACGCCCAAGTGGCGCATGGCCCCCTCGCCGCACGGTGTCTATTGGAAGGATGGCCAGAAGGTCGGCTATCAGGACGTGGGTTCGTGGACGCTGATGAAATCCACCCCGGTGGACCGCGCCAAGGCTGCATGGCTTTACGCGCAGTTCGTCACTTCAAAGACAGTGGATCTCAAGAAGGCTGACGTTGGTCTCACTTTCATCCGCGAGTCGACGATCCAGTCCGATCACTTCTCCGAGCGGGCCAACAAACTTGGTGGCCTTGTCGAATTCTACCGCTCGCCCGCCCGCGTTGCATGGTCACCGACTGGCACCAACGTGCCGGACTACCCGAAGCTGGCACAACTCTGGTGGCAGAACATCGGCGACGCCATGTCCGGTGCGAAAACCCCGCAGGAAGCGCTTGATGCGCTTTGCGAGGCTCAGGAAAGCGTGATGGAGCGTATTGAACGCGCAGGTGTTCAAGGCGATATCGGCCCCAAGATGAACGAGCCGCAAGACCCGGAATACTGGTACGCCCAGCCCGGCTCTCCGGTCGCCAAGCTTGAAAACGAAGACGAAGAGCCCAAGACCATCGCCTATGACGAACTGATCAAGTCCTGGGAGAACTGAGACCACATCTCTTTCTGGTCGGGGCCTTCGGGTCCCGACCATTCTTGTGACACGCGGCTGAACGTCCGATGACTTAGCCTGACGTAAATTTGCAGCTGCGATGCTTGCCAGTGCAGCGTGAAAAGCAGTGATCGAAGTTCCCGGTGCGACTAAGAGTACTCGGCCTCGTTGCTATAATAACGAACGACATCCTTCCCGGCGAAAAAACTCTTCCCTCCAAAATCGCTCACGCCCTCATGCGCGCGTGCTCTGGATCGTATGGCCCGGTTTCGATCACGTTCGCCGGAACGGTTTCGCCGATGATGTCGATAGTGAGTTTTGACCCCGTAACTGCAAAGGCCGGATCGACGAAGGCATAGGCCAAGTTCAGTCCCGTTCGGTGGCCCCAATCGCCGGTTGTGACGGTGCCAATGATGCTGCCGTTCGCCCTCACCGATGCGCCGCCGTGGGCAGGCGCTTCTTGGCTATTGACCACCAATGTAACCAACCGGCGTCTTGGACCGGCTTCTACCCTTTTGAGCAAAGCATCGCGACCGACGAATTCGCTCTTTTCCAGTTTCACAAATCGGTCAAGGCGGGTTTCGAATGGATCGAATTCGGTCAGGATGTCGGCCTTCCAATGCAAAAAGCCCTTCTCAATCCGCATAGATTCCACCGCTCGCGACCCAAAGAGGCGCATGCCATGTGGTTCACCGGCCTGACACAGGGTGGCGTAAGCCGCGCAAAGGCTTTCGTTGGGTGCGTGAATCTCGTAGGCGAGTTCTCCCGAAAAGCTTACCCCAAGCACCGTGGCTGGCGCGATGCCGATGTGAGCCTCACGCACCGATAGCCAGGGAAAAGCTTCGGGTGACCAGTCTCCGCGAGAGGCCGCCGAAAGAACGTCGCGCGCTTTTGGTCCGGCCAATACCAGGATCGTCTGCGTATTGGTCAGCGATTGGATGTCAACGTCCTCGTCCGCGTGCAGGTGCGATTTCAGCCAGTCCATGTCGTGATATTCGGACGCCGCCGCAGAGCCGTACCAGACCCGGTCAGGCCCCCGGTGCGATGCAGGGATATTGGCGATCGTCGCCTCGCCTTTGAGCATGCCGTGATGGTTGAGCAAATAGCCCAGGCCCACCCTGCCCGGGCGCCTTGGCACCGCGCCGCAGATCATGCGGTCGAGAAAACTGTGGACGTCCGCCCCGGTAAGTTCGAAACGATTGAAGCCAGACACTTCCGTCAATCCGACAGCGGTAGCAACTGCGTTCACCTCCTCGGCTACGACGTGGTGGACCTCGTTAAAGCGAAACCCCAGCGTCTCCTCGAAATCCGATGTCGGCTTTATGTAGTCGAGGCGTTCCCAGCCGCTGACCGTGCCGAAAGCAGCGCCTTCGGCGGCGAGAAGCGGTGTCAGCGGCGTGGTCTTCATTGGTCGTCCGGCGGGGCGATGCTCATGAGGAAAATGAAAACGGAACTCGTTCTGGTAATCTTCGATTGCTTTCAGAGCAGTCAGCTCGACCGTGGCGTGTCCTGTGAAGCGTCGCGGGTCGATGATCCAGGTGTCGTATTGTGCCTCTCCATGCACGATCTGTTGGGCAAGCAGCCAGCCGTGGCCACCGCCTTCGCCAAGGCCCGCACGCAATCCGATGATACAATAGGCGTTGCCCTTGCCGGGGATCGGTCCGACTAGCGGGGCACCGTCGATGGTATAGGTGATCGGCCCGTTCACGACTTCCCGGATACCTGTCTCCAGCAATGCAGGCATCCGTTCGAACGCGCCTTCCAGAACATCGCTCACCCGGTCGAGGTCATCGGGACAAAGGTCATTGGAAAAGCGCGGATCGATCCCGTCCATGCCCCAGGTGCGGCAACCCTGTTCGTAAAAGCCAATCAGCAGCCCACCCTTTTCCTGACGGCAGTAGTAGTCGCTGATCGGACAGCGCAGCAGCGGTATCCGATGTCCGGCTTGCGCGATGGCGGGGATGTCCTCGGTCAGGAAATACTGATGCTCCATCGAAGCGACAGGGTGGCTGACACCCATCATCGCGCCGATCTCATTGCAGCGATAGCCACCCGCGTTCACAACGATTTCGGCTCGCACATCACCGTTGTCGGTATGGACGGTCCAGGTGCTGTCTGCATGCTGCGTCAGGCTTGTAACCGGGGTGTGGCGATTGACTTCCGCTCCCGCCAGTCTGGCGCGGCGGGCCAGCGCCTGACACAGTTGGGCGGGGTCGATGTGGCCGTCTGTCGGGTCCCATAGCCCACCCAGCAGATTGTCGGTCGAGATCAGCGGGTGGCGGCGGGCACATTCGGCCGCGTCGATGACTTCGAATTCCACAC
>JBBKWG010000056.1:0-8935 GCA_037968835.1 Paracoccaceae bacterium | reverse complement strand
GCCTCCACCATTGCCACCACCGCCACCGCCACCGTTTCCGCCGCCGCCACCGCCATTGCCGCCGCCACCGCTATTGCCGGCGTTCCCGACGACGCCCTCATTGCCATTATTGCCGGTGCCAGGGTTGCCGACCGCATTGCCGTTGCCCGGCGCTGCTTCGGCGCGCACCGCAAGCGACGACAAGACCAGTCCACCGCCGATTGCACCCGCGGCAATCCGCAATGAGTTCGCCTGACCTCGGGCAACCCCAAGTATGGCGCGCAGCCCGAAGCGAATGCCGTCCGGGGGGCCGGGGGCAATCGGTAAAGCGGGGCCGGACGCAGCCGGTGTTTCACGACCACCCGCACCCACCAGCGTATGGGGCCGACCGTTCAGCCAAATGGAAAGCCCGTCCGCCAAAAGCCGGTCGGCACCCTTCAGGGGGATCTCCTCGACGTCCAGAGCCAGCCCGAGTTGCAGGTGATCGGCATCAGGCACGAAGTCTATGTCGATGTAGGAAGTCGCGGTGGCGCCATCTCCGTGGCCGGCGGACAACCGGGCGCTGCCGGTCTCGTCCATGCCTGACTGAGCCGCGTTTCCGCGAAAGCTCGCGCCGATGATCCGCACACTATCGCCAAGTATAGCCTGCGCCATCGCCAGCGCGTCCGCGCCGGTCATGTTGGTCTGGTTGGGCACTGCCTCTGCCTCGTTTTATATACGAGGCCGGGCGCGCCACCGGGCGCTGCCGGTGCCGTCTGCCTGTCTGAAATCGGAGACCGAAGTTTTCTTCGTGCCGTCCGTTTGCCCTGCCTCGGGTTTATTTTGACGAATCATGCCGCAGATCACTCTGGAGGCAAAGCCTTTTCTTCCGCGGCGTTGGCCGGGTTGCGTCCACGCAACGGTTCCAACGTTGAAGAAGGCGGAATGTCAGGGTAGCACTTTGCAATGATGAAGAAGATCCCGGTCGATCCCGCAATGCTGACAGCCGAACTGGTCCGCTGTCCTTCCGTGACCCCCGAAGAGGGCGGGGCAATACTGCTGCTTGAAGAACTGCTCGGCGAAGCAGGGTTCGAATGCTTTCGCGCCGATCGCAATGGAGTGTCTAATCTGGTCGCACGATGGGGCGGCAAAGCGCATGGGCGGACGTTTGGATTCAACGGGCATACCGATGTCGTCCCGATTGGCGAGGCTTCGGACTGGACAAGCGATCCCTTCGGGGCCGAACTCATTAGCGGCTGGCTTTACGGTCGCGGCTCGACGGATATGAAATCCGGCGTTGCGGCCTTCGTGTCCGCGGCGATTGAACTGGTTACACAGTCCCCGCCCGAGGGCGCGATCATCATCACGATAACCGGCGACGAAGAAGGCGACGCAACCGATGGCACGACCGCCATTCTGGACTGGATGAACGCCAATCATGAAGCAATGTCGGTTTGCCTTGTCGGAGAGCCGACCTGCCCGGAGGTATTGGGCGAAGCGATCAAGATCGGCAGACGCGGCTCGATGACGGCCTTCTTTTCGGCAACCGGGGTTCAGGGTCACTCCGCCTACCCGCAGCGTGCGCGAAATCCTGTTCCGGCACTGGCCAAGCTGATCGACCGATTGGCGACCCAGACCCTTGACGACGGGACAGAGCACTTCGAACCTTCGACGCTGGCGGTCACCACATTCGACACCGGCAACCCGGCAACCAACGTGATACCGGCCGCTTGCCGCGCGACTGTAAATATCCGCTTCAGCGATGCGCATACATCGGCCGGGCTGACCGACTGGCTCGCCAACGAATGCGCCATCGTGAAACAGCAATCCGGTATCGACATCGCGATGACCACCAAGGTTTCGGGAGAAAGCTTCCTGACGCCGCCGGGGGAATTGAGCGCGCTTGTTGCCTCGGCGGTTACGGCAGAGACCGGCGTGACGCCGAAATTTTCAACGTCAGGCGGAACCTCCGATGCGCGGTTCATCAAATCGCATTGCCCGGTGGTGGAATTCGGGCTGGTGGGCCAGACAATGCATCAGGTCGACGAACGCGTGGAGGTCGCACAGATCCATGCGCTCCAAGCGATCTACGGGCGAATTCTTCGCGACTATTTCGCATGAACCGCTCGATCCGACTGACCGATGATATTGCGACCTGTCTGGCAATCAGGCACGCCGTATTCGTCGAGGAACAGGGCATCACCGTTGCCGACGACGTGGATGGCTGCGATGACGAAGCGCTGCATCTTCTCGCGTCGATTGACGATATACCGGTCGCCACCGCGCGCCTGTTGATGTCGGGAGACGTCGGCAAGATCGGCCGCGTTGCCGTGTTGAAGGCACACCGCGGAAACGGGCTTGGCGTGGCATTGATCGAGGGCGCAGTCGATACGCTTCGTGCGAACGGGGTCGCGCGCGCAATGCTTGGTGCCCAAGTCGACGCCGTGGGATTTTACGAGGCGCTCGGTTTCATCGCCTATGGTCCGGAATTCGACGACGCAGGTATTCTCCATCGAGAGATGGTCCGCGAATTGTGAGGCGTCGAACGCTTCTCGTCATGGTCAAGGAACCAGTGCCCGGACGTGTGAAAACAAGGCTGGGGCGCGAAATCGGGATGACGGAAGCAGCCTGGTGGTTTCGTCACCAGACGCGCGATCTGCTTCGACGATTGCGTGATCCGCGATGGGAAATCGTTCTGTGCGTTTCGCCAGACAAACCGGGAATGGAAAGCCGATTCTGGCCGCGGGATCTTCGCCGGATACCGCAAGGGGAGGGCGATCTCGGAGCGCGCATGGCGCGAATGCTTGGCTGCACTCCGGGGCCAACGGTTCTTATCGGCGCGGATATACCCGGCATCACAGGTAACCATATCGCCCGTGCCTTTCGATCCCTTGGAAGCGCCGGAAGCGTTATGGGACCGGCAACAGACGGGGGTTTCTGGTTGGTTGGCCTGAGATTTCCTCAGCGCCCGCCGAAAGGGCTTTTCGAGAACGTCCGCTGGTCTCATGCCGATACGATGAAGGATGCGATCGGCAAACTGCCGGACCCGGTCGCGCTTATCGACACGTTGTCTGACGTTGATACCGCTGCCGATCTCGCCCGCGTCCGCCGGCCGCGGTCGCTGCGCCGACATTGAACCGGCAACCCATTCACGCATAAAGCGCTCCGAAACCCCCGTGACGACCTCTGCGGCTCATGATAGCCGAAGCGAATGGCACGCATCCCCTCCAAGGACGAGATCCTCGCGTGGATCTCGGATAATCCCACCCTGACCGCCAAGCGCGATATCGCGCGGGCGTTCGGCATAAAGGGTGCGGACAGAATTGATCTGAAACGGACCCTGAAAGAGCTGGAAGGTGACGGCCATCTTGAGAAACGTCGCAAGACATACCGCGACCCCGACCGGTTGCCGCCGGTGTCGGTTCTTCAAATCATTGAACCCAATCGCGATGGCGATCTCTTTGCCCGACCGCTCGAGTGGCAGGGCGACGGTCCCGAGCCTGCTATCCTTGTCATTCCGCGTGCATCCGATCCGGCGCTCGGTGCCGGTGACCGCATCCTTGCGCGTCTGACCGTCGTCAAGGCTGACGATCACGCTTACGAGGCGCGCCTTATCCGTAGGATCGGGACCAATCCAACCCGTGTTCTGGGTGTTTTCCGAAAGTCAGCCGAGGGTGGACGAATTCTGCCTATCGATAAAGGCGCCGCCCGGGAATGGCGCGTGCCCGAGGGTGCCACCCACGGCGCCAAGGATGGCGAGTTGGTCGAGGCCGAGCAGTCCGGACCGAAGGACCGCATGGGCCTGCCGAAAGCGCGTATCGTGACCCGTCTTGGCGACCCTTCTGCGCCCAAGGCGGTGTCCCTTATCGCGATCCATCAGCATGGCATACCCGACGCGTTCCCGGACGAAGCGATTGCCGAAGCTGACGCGATGAAGCCAGCAGAACTGAAAGGGCGTGAAGACCTGCTGAAAATGCCGCTGGTGACGATTGATCCAGCGGATGCACGCGACCACGACGACGCATGCTGGGCCCACCCCGACACAGACCCAGCCAACGATGGCGGACACGTCATCTGGGTCGCGATCGCTGACGTTGCTCACTACGTCACGCCCGGAAGCGCCCTTGATCGCGCGGCGTGGGAACGCGGAAACTCGACCTATTTCCCCGACCGGGTGGTTCCAATGCTGCCCGAGCGACTGTCCGGCGACCTGTGCTCGCTTCACGAAGGGGTGCCGCGCGCGACTATAGCTGTGGCGATGCGCATCAATGCAGCGGGCCAAAAGATCGACCACGCCTTCCATCGCGGCCTGATGCAATCCGTCGCGTCGTTAAATTACGAAGAAGTTCAGGACGCTCAGGACGGCAAAACTAATGAGCGCACCGAGCCGTTGATGGCCGAGATCATTTCGCCGCTCTTTGCCGCCTACGACGCGCTCAAGAAAGCGCGGGCCGAACGGCAGCCGCTGGATCTTGATCTGCCCGAGCGCCGGATCGTTCTGGACGAAGATGGGCAGGTCACGTCCGTCGCCTTTCGCGACCGGCTGGACGCGCACCGCCTGATCGAAGAATTCATGATCCTGGCGAACGTCGCTGCCGCCGAAACGCTTTGGGCCAAGCGAACGCCGTTGCTATTCCGGGTGCACGAAGAGCCCTCGCCCGAGAAGCTCGAGGCGCTGCGCGAAATTGCGCAATCCGCGGGTCTCACGCTTGCCAAGGGGCAGGTGCTCAAGACTTCGCATCTGAACCGTTTGCTGGCCGCCGCCGAAGGCACTGATTTTGATGAACTGATCAATATGTCGACGCTCAGGTCGATGACGCAGGCCTATTACAGCCCGGAGAACTTTGGCCATTTTGGCCTCGCGCTGCGTTCGTACGCACATTTCACGTCACCGATACGCCGCTATTCGGACCTTGTTGTGCACCGGGCTCTGATCACCGCGCACGGGTGGGGCAAGGACGGTTTGTCACCGACCGAGATCGAGCGACTGGATGAAACAGGCCAGCACATATCGGAAACCGAGCGTCGGTCGATGGCGGCCGAGCGCGACACGACGGACCGTTATCTGGCTGCGTTTCTAAGCGAGCACGTCGGGGCGGAACTCACAGGGCGCATATCGGGCATTCAGCGTTTCGGCGCATTCGTGCGGCTGGATGAGACCGGCGCCGATGGGCTGATACCGATCCGTTCGATGGGACGCGAGTATTTCCATTTCGACGGCGAAGCGCAAACGCTGATGGGGTCGGAAACAGGATTGACGATAGCTCTTGGTCAGCGCGTTTCGGTTAAGCTGACCGAGGCTGTTCCGGTAACCGGCGGGCTGATGCTGGAGTTGATCGCGGTCGAAGGGGACGCCGTTGCTCGCGGACCGCAAAGCACGCCACGTCGCGGAAAGGGCACGCCGCATCGCAAGCAGGCGAAGGCCGCGAAAAAGACGGCTAAAGTGAAGCGCAAGGTTTCCCGCAAGCGCAAGTGAGGGGCGCGGGTGACGCCGATGTCGTTTTCCCGGCAATCGAACGCCGAGTCGTGGAAACCCTGCTTTGCGGGTCGCGCGAATCCGGTTAGTGTGCGCTCAAAGCAGTACCGACAGAAGTCGCAACAACAGGTTATCACATGCGCCCATTCACGGTCGCCGCCGCAATCTTGCTGGCAGCAGCGGGCGTCGCCTTTGGCGGACCCGCGCCCGAGCTATCAATCAACCCGAAACCCCGTCCTTCGGCGGCTCAGGAAGGAGTCACGCTTGTGCTGACGGAGGCTCGCGTATCCAACGCTTCTTTTGCAAGGTGGATCGACGGGTTCCGCGCCCGCGCCCGTGCCGAAGGTATTCGCGACAGCGTGTTCAACACGGCGTTTCAGGGGGTGCGATACAATACCGACGTGATCCAGAAAGACCGTAACCAGTCCGAGTTCACCAAGCAGATCTGGGAGTATCTCGACAGCGCCGCGTCCGACACGCGTATACGCAATGGACGCGACGCGCTGCGCGACAACCAGCGTCTGCTGACTGAAATCGAGGCGCGATACGGCGTCGAGGCGGAAGTGGTCGCCGCCGTCTGGGGACTGGAAAGCGCCTACGGAACCTTCCGGGGCAACGTCCCGATCATCGAAGCACTTGCGACGCTGGCGTTCGATGGCCGGCGCGGGCGGTTCTTCGAGGAGCAACTGATCGCGGCACTTCAGATCGTTCAGGCGGGTGACGTGGCACCGGGCCGGATGACCGGTTCGTGGGCCGGGGCGATGGGTCACACGCAGTTCATCCCGACGTCATATCTTTCCTACGCGCAGGATTTCCGCGGCGACGGGCGTCGCGATATCTGGTCGGACGATCCGACCGATGCCCTCGCATCGACGGCAGCTTATCTCGCGCGTTTTGGCTGGACGAAGGGTCAGCCCTGGGGCGTAGAGGTGCAGCTTCCACGCGGGTTCGACTATTCGCTGACTGGTGAGCGGATCAAGAAAAGTCCCGCCGACTGGGCGGCTACGGGAATTCGCGACGTATCGGGCGGGGTCGTGCCGAATCACGGGCGTGCTTCGATCCTGCTTCCGGCCGGCGCGCAGGGTGCCGCATTCATGATCTTCGACAACTTCCACGTGATCGAGCGCTACAATACATCCGACGCTTATGTGATTGGCATCGGGCACTTGTCCGACCGGATCGCCGGGGGTGGGCCGATACGGGCGGCTTGGCCGCGCGAGGATCGGAATCTGAAATTCGTCGAGAAGCAGGAAATGCAGAAAAGGTTGACCTCGAAGGGGTTCAACACTTCGGGTGTGGATGGGATTATCGGACCGAATACGATCGCTGCGATCCGGTCATTTCAGCGTTCGGTGGGGTTGGTGCCAGACGGCTATGCGAGTTATGAGATCCTGCGGCGCTTGCGTTAGTCGTCCGATCATTCCGAAGTCGGTGCTAAGCGTTCCGATACTTCCAGCAGCCGGTCCAGTGGTCGTCGATGACGCCCACGGCTTGCAGATAAGCGTAGATGATCGTCGTGCCGACAAAGCTCATCCCGCGCTTCCTCAAATCCTTGGAAATTGCGTCGGACAGGGGAGTCGAGGCCGGAATGTCGCTCGCAGAATCCGCGCCCCCCTTGATCGGTTCGCCGTCGACGTGGCCCCATAGCCATTCGTCGAAGCTGCCGAATTCGGATTGCATCGCCGTGAAGACTTGCGCGTTCTTTCGGGTCGAGAACACTTTCTGGCGGTGGCGCACGATACCGGGATCGGTCAGGACAGCTTCAAGCTTCGCATCCGTCATTGACGCGACCTTTGCCACGTCGAAATCGTGGAAGGCAGCGCGGTAGCCTTCACGCTTTTTCAGAACGGTTTCCCAACTGAGACCGGCATGGGCACCTTCGAGGATCAGCATTTCAAACAGCGTCCGGTCGTCATGGACCGGCACGCCCCATTCGGTGTCGTGATACTCGGCATAAAGCTGGGTATGAGACCCGAAACAGCGTGGTTTGTCGTCGATTGGATCGCTCATGGATCATAGGCTAACGCGTTCTCCTGGCCGCGTCACGCAAGGCTACTGACAGGGTCTGGCAGCAGGCATCTCGAAAGCGCTTAATTGACATGGGATCAACTGGCGATGCAGTCTCTCTCAGTCGCAAACTCTTGGAGGATGACCCGTGGACAATGTCCCCGAAGAGACACTCGATCCCGACGACTGGACTGCGGTTCGCGCGCTGGCGCACCAGATGGTCGACGACGCGGTTACTCATCTGAGCGACGTGAGAACTCGGTCGGTTTGGCAGGAAATGCCCGAAGAAACGCGGAAAGCGTTCGAGATGCCCGTTCCCCAAGGGCCGACGGCGCTGAACGCAGTCTACGATGAAATGCGCACAAACATGGTTCCCTACACGATGGGCAACATCCACCCGCGTTTCTGGGGCTGGTACATGGGCGCCGGAAATTTCACTGGTGCGTTGGGTGATTTTCTGGCTGCGGTCGACGGGTCCAATCTGGGCGGCGGAAATACCGCGGCGGCACGGATCGACGTGCAGGTCGTGAACTGGCTTAAGTCGATGCTGGACTTTCCCGAGACCGCAAGCGGCACGCTGACCAGCGGTGGCTCGATGGCCAACATGGTCGCGTTGACGGTGGCGCGGAATGCGAAGGCGGGCGTCGACGTGCGCACCGACGGCATTCTGGGGATCGAGAAGCCGCTTCGGTTCTATGCCTCGGATCAGGCGCACACGTGTCACCAGAAGGCGCTTGAAACGCTGGGGCACGGGTCGAAATCGCTTGTTTATGTGCCGACGGACAGTGCCTTTCGCATGGATATCGCGGCGCTTGAGCGTCAGATTGCCGAGGACCGCGCGACAGGGCATCAGCCGGTCTGTGTGATCGCGACGGCGGGTACGACGAACACCGGAGCGGTGGACGATCTGCGGGCAATCGAAGCAATCTGTCGGCGCGAAAACCTGTGGTATCACGTCGATGGCTGCATCGGGGCGTTCCTGAAGATCGCGCCGAACCATCGGCATCTCGTCGAGGGGATCGAGGCTGCGGATTCAATCGCGCTGGACCCGCACAAGTGGTTGCATACGCCGTTTGAGGCGGGATGTGCGTTGATACGCGACGCCGAGAAGCATTTCTCGACGTTCGAAATGCATGGAGATTATCTGCAGATGCAGACGCGCGGATTGCTGGCCGGAACGTTTCTTGCGGACTATGGGTTCGAGCTGTCGCGCGGGTTCAAGGCCCTGAAAATCTGGATGGCGATGAAGGAGCACGGCGTCGAGAAGTTCGGGCGTCTGATCGACCAGAACATTGCTCAGGCCGCGTATCTGGCCGACAGGATACGGGCGACACCTGAGTTGGAACTGACTGCGCCGAGAGAGATTAACATCGTCTGCTTCCGGTTTCGCGATAAGATTGGTGACGAGGACGAGCTGAAGGCGCTGAACTCCGAGATCATGTTGCGCATTCAGGAGTCCGGCGTGGCTGTACCATCGGACACCACGGTGGCGGG
>JBBKWG010000055.1:0-13763 GCA_037968835.1 Paracoccaceae bacterium | reverse complement strand
TACAGCGATCAGGAAATGATCCGGGACATCGGCGATGTCGTTCTTGCGCGCCGCGACATGGGCACGAGCTACCACCTTTCGGTCGTGCTCGACGACGCCGCACAGGGCATCACCGATGTGGTCCGTGGCCGCGATCTGTTCGAGTCGACAAAAATCCACATGGTCCTGCAACGCCTTCTCGATCTGGCGACACCAACCTACCACCACCACCGCCTGATCCGCGACGAGGACGGCAAACGGCTCGCCAAACGCGACGACGCCCGCGCTATTCGCACCTTTCGCGATCAGGGCGCGACACCGGCCGACATCAGACGACTCGTCGGCCTGTAGTCCAGCGGCTCAGCAACCTTCGTATACCGCCGGTCGTTTCTCCATGAACGCCATCACGCCCTCGCGAAAATCACGGGTCTTGCCGCAGCGTCCCTGAAGTTTCGCCTCCAGCAAAAGCTGCTCTTCCAGCGTGTTGCCCGAACTTGCCCTCAGCGCCTCTTTCGCCATCGCGTAAGCCACCGTCGGACCCGATGCCAGCTTTGCCGCCCGCGCCCGCCAGTGGGCGTCGAATTCCTCGTCCGGCACCGCCTCCCAGATCATCCCCCAGTCCGCCGCCTGGCGCGCCGACACCGGTTCGGCGAAAAGTGCGGCACCCATGGCGCGCGCGAACCCGACCTGCCGAGGCAGCCAATAGGTGCCGCCCGCATCTGGGATCAGTCCGATCCGAGTGAATGCCTGCAAAAAGACCGCACTTTCGGTCGCGATCACCACATCCGCTGCCAGCGCCAGATTGGCCCCTGCCCCCGCCGCCGGCCCGTTCACCGCCGCAATCGTCGGCACCGGACAATCGAAGATCGCGCGAAGCATCGGTACGTATTCGTCCGTGAGCGTCCGCTCCATATCAATGTCGGCTACCGCCGCGCGATCCCCCAGATCCTGACCCGAACAGAACGCCCGCCCCGCGCCGGTCAAAACCACCGCCCGCGCCCTCTTGCCGGCCTCCTGCAACGCTTGCAGCAATTCCGTCCGCATCTGCGTGTTCAGCGCATTCATGACGTCCGGGCGGTCCAGCGTAACTATCGCATAGCCGTCCTGCTCAGTGACGCGAATTGTCTGATAATCCATTGCCGTACCATCCCTGATTTTCCGATGCCCCCACATAAGTAAACCATGCGGTTCGGAAAAGAGAGACGGCGCGTCATTCGTCCAGAAGTTGGACCAACCGCTGGTTTTCTTCGACTGTTAACGCCTGTTCGGCTTCTCCGCCGCGGCGGCGCCGAAGAAAAAGCCCCGCGATAGTGCCCGCACCGATCAGCAAGACCGGACCGGCAAGCCACAGAATCAGGTTGGCGCCGTCCGCACGTGGCGTCAGCAGAATATACTCGCCGTATCGCGACACGACGAAATCCAGAACCTCGGTGTCGTTGTCACCGGCCACAAGCCGTTCGCGCACCAGAATGCGCAAGTCCCGTGCCAGTTCGGCGTTTGACTCATCAATGTTCTCGTTGCGGCAGACAAGACACCGCAGCCCCTGCGAGATCTCGCGGGCCCGCGCCTCAAGTGCCGGATCATCAAGGATTTCGTCCGGCTGAACCGCAAATACGGGGGTGGCGATCAACAGCACAAGGACAAGCCAGCGCCTCATTCGGCCGGCACCCCTGATGGCAACTTGCGCGCCCCTGCCGCGACGCGGAACCGCCGGTCGCTCAGCGACAGCGCGCCGCCGATGGCCATGAAGATCGCGCCCGCCCAGATCCAGTTCGCGAACGGTTTCACATAGGTTCTGACCGCCCAACCGCCGCCGTCCTGCGGATCACCGATGACGACATAGAGATCGCGGAAAACGCCGTTGTCGATGGCCGCCTCGGTCGTCGGCATTCCGGCAACCGGATAGAACCGCTTCTCGGGCGTCAGTTTCGCCTCGACCCGCCCGCCGCGCAGCACCGTCACATCCGCTATCGTCGAGATGTAATTCGGCCCGTCGATCCGGCGCACATCGTCAAGCGACACTTCGTAACGCCCGACCTCGAAGCGATCCCCGATATTGGCGACGCGAATATCCTCGATCGCCCATGCCGTCATCGCCGCGATCCCGAAAATCGTGATCCCAAGTCCGCCATGCGACACGATCCGGCCCCAGTCGGCGCGCGGAAGTTGCACCATGCGGCGCAGCTTTGACGCGATGTTTCCACGCCCGGCGCGTGTCCAGAGATCGTTGGCAGCGCCAAGCAACAGCCACGCTGCCAGAAACGCGCCCATCGGTGCGATCAGCGATTTCTCGGCCTGAACCGTCCACGCCAACGCGGCAACCGCGAACGCCACCAGCATCGCCAGCCACAACGGTCGCATCACCCGGCCAACGGCGGCCCGTTTCCAGGGCAACACCGACCCGATGGGCAGGATCACCGCCAGCGCGATCATGAACGGCGTGAAGGCAGCGTCGAAGAACGGCGCGCCGACGCTCAGCTTCCGGTCCCAGACCATTTCCGCGACAAGCGGCCAGATCGTGCCGAGGAATACGACGAACGTCGCAACCGCCAGGAGGACGTTGTTGGCCACCAGCGCGCTTTCCCGGCTGACAACTCCGAAGACGCCCTTGGACTGAAGTTGACCCGCCCGCGCGGCATAAAGCGTTAATGCGCCGCCCATGAAGATCGCCGTGATCGCCAGCAGATAAACGCCGCGTTCCGGATCGTTGGCAAACGCGTGCACGCTGGTCAGCACCCCCGAACGCACGATGAAAGCGCCGATCAGCGAGAACCCGAACGCCAGGATCGCCAACAGAATTGTCCACGATTTCAATGCTTCGCGCTTCTCCACGACGATGGCCGAGTGCAGTAGGGCAGTCGCGATAAGCCAGGGCATGAACGACGCGTTCTCGACCGGATCCCAAAACCAGAAACCGCCCCAACCCAGCTCGTAATAGGCCCACCAGCTTCCCAGAGCGATGCCGACCGTCAGGTTGAGCCACGCCAGAAGCGTCCACGGCCGCACCCACCGGCCCCACGCCGCATCGACCCGACCTTCGATCAGGGCAGCGACAGCGAACGCGAACGACATCGAAAGCCCGACATAGCCGATGTAAAGAAACGGCGGATGGAAGGCGAGGCCAGGATCCTGCAACAACGGGTTCAGATCCTGTCCGTTCATCGGCGGGAATGCCAGACGCACGAACGGGTTCGATGTGAAGATCAGGAACGTGATGAACGCAACACCCACAGCCGCCTGAACGCTAAGAACGCGTGCTCGCAAAGTCTCGGGCAGGTTGCCTCCGAACCACGCCGCCAGCGCCCCGAAGAACGCCAGGATCAAGCACCAGAGCAGCATCGAGCCTTCGTGGTTTCCCCAGACTCCGGTGACCTTGTAAAGCATCGGTTTCAGCGTGTGCGAGTTGTCCGCAACCAGCTTGACCGAAAAGTCCGACGTGACGAAGGCCGACATCAGGGCCGCAAACGAGAACCCCAGAAGCAGGAATTGCACCGTCGCGGCGGGCTCTCCCATCGCCATCCAGCTCCGCCAGCCCTTGTGCGCGCCGACCATTGGAAAAACCATCTGAACGATGGCGACAAGAAGCGCCAGGATCAGGGTGAAGTGGCCAAGCTCTATAATCATGGCGCGAGCTTATGCGACCCATTCGCGGGATCCAAGCGGGCGCGGCGCTTGATCGCAGAGCTTTGATGTTCAGATTATCAGCCGCGCCAACGCCGAAATCGCGACCGACAGGAAGACCGGCGCAATGAAGAACGCCGACTGTCGTCCGAACGACCGCTGGATCACGGCGAAGTGCAGAATCGCGCCCACGAAATAAAGCGACAGGAAGACCAGAAGAACCTCGTTTTCGGTCATCATGTCGGGTCGGTTCAATAGGTTGTAGACCCACCACCACCCCATCACGCTTGCCGCACCTGCCCAACTGAACGCCATGCCAAGCGCCAGCGGAGTCGCCCGCGCCGCCCAAAGCCACAGGAACGTCAGCGAAATCATCGCGGCCATCAGCGTGAATGCGCCGTAACCCAACTCATAGGTCGCCGCATAGCCAAGCCGGTAATTCAGCGCCGAGAACAGCGCCGCGACGGCGATCAGAAGACACAAGGCCCGAATCATTTCTGCAATACCTCACGAAGCGCGGCGTCCAGTCGATCCGCCGCCTGTTGGTTCCGGTCGATGGAGCGGACCAGCGCGGGTCCGACCAGCAGCGGTTTGAGTTTGGTCCAAAGGGCAATCATCATCGGCTATGGCCTTGGCATCCGCTCACGGATGACCGTGGCGATTTCAGTGAGAACCAGCGCGTTCTTGTCCAGAACCAGCCGCGTCGCGGCGTCCTTCTGCAAATCGCGCCAGAGCAGGAAAAAGACCAGGACGACCCACGGCCCATGCTCGGCGACAAGCTGGAAGATCAGGTCACTGCCCACGCAACCGGCTCCATTCGTCCAGCGCAGCGTTGTCGCGCCACGCGCCGACAGGCGGATCACCTGCATCGGGCATGTCATCCGCGTCATCTCCCGCCGACTTGTCGGAAAGAGCTGCCAGCACCCGGATGTTGGCGGCAACCTCGGGCGCGCGTGCCAGAGTCGTCGCAAGCCCGCGCTGGAAATCCTGCGCTTTGATCTGATGGCGCGCGCCGAAGTAAAAGCTGACGATCGCACCCATCAGCCACCACAATGGATCGGGCACCAGCGCAATCCCCTGCATCCGTTGCGCGAACCACACCGGATCGGTCATCGCCGCAACGAACAGACCCAGCGTGCCAAGCGCCAGCATCGGACGCGGAAGCCGGTTCAGCCCGTCCATGAACCGATCAAACGGCCCCTGTCGCGGCTGGCTGAACTCGGTCGCGAATTGCGCCAGTGAGGCAGCGGCGTGCGCGGCTTCCCGCATGTCCGCGGCCTCGGCGTTGGGGCGAAAAACCTCGACGGTTTCGCGGATGGCATTGCGGCCACTGCCAAGAAGCGGGCCAAGGACGTCCGCGATCAGACCCATCTGGCTGTCCTCGCGCTGTGTTCGGCGTCGCTCAGATGGAAGCGGGGCGCGATCATCGCCTCGGCCCGAACGATCCATCCGCCTTTGCGACCGTCCCTGCGCCGCGCATACTTTCGGCTCGCCGGGCGATTGTCCGCAATCCGGTAGTAGTAATTGCGACGCTCGATCCCGTAGGCGTCGGCGATATGTTCCGGTGCCGCACTATCGGCAGCCATCGCCGCGCTGATCGTCAATGGCCCGACAACTCCGTCGACCTGCGCGGGAAAACCCATCGCGCTGACCAGCCGCTGCACCAGCCGGATCGCCTGCGCCCCGGCGTTCACCTGCATGTCGAAAACCGTCGCATGAAGCCGCTCGGGCAAAGCCGAGACGCGCGGGCCGTGGAAGTAGTGATCGACAAGGATGCGTTTCGCCTGTGGCAGCGTCAGCCGCGACACGTCGCTCACGTCCACCCGCCCGTCGCCCGTCAGATCCAGCCCGAGCCGCCGCATGGTCTCGATCGTGATGCCGTATTTCGTTGCGCCACCGGGATCGTCGGGATCGTTGACGAACCCTCCCTCGGTGCGCAGAATCGCGTCTGCCAGTTCGTCTACACTCTGCATCGCCCACCCCCGGCGTGTGAAATCAACGCCGCAAAGGGTGTGCGAGAACGGTTAACGCATCGAAAACTAGCCGTTCGGGTCCTGGTAAACGCCCTGTTCCTTCAACGCGTCAATGACCTCGGCGGGCATATAGGTTTCATCATGTCTGGCAAGGATTTCAGAGGCTTGGAACACCCCGTCAACGTAGCGACCGGTGCCGACCATACCCTCACCTTCGCCAAAAAGGTCGGGCAGGACGCCGGTATACGACACGTCCACCGTCGCACCGCCGTCCGTCACCCGAAACGTCGTCGTTGCACCCTGTCCCCGGTTCAGCGACCCTTCCTCGACCAGTCCGCCGATGCGAAAGGTCTCGTTTGGCGGCGGCGGGTTCGCGGCGACCTCGCTTGGCGAGCGGAAGAACTGAAGCGCGTCGGGTGCGGCGATGTAAAAGGCGGTGAATGCTGCAACCATCGCAGCAACCGACAGCAAGATGATATGAATGCGGCGGCGTTTTTTCAGGCCCTTCATGGCGTCCTCACGGATATAGCGGGGCAAACATCAGCCCGGCGGACTCGGGCTCGCCCAGCATCAGGTTGGCGTTCTGGATCGCCTGCCCCGACGAGCCCTTGGTCAGATTGTCGATAGTCGCAACCACCGTCGCGCGCCCCGGCAACCGGTCCCCGACAACCCCGATGTGACAGAAATTCGATCCGCGAACGTCCTTCATCTGCGGCACCTCGCCAAACGGCAGCACATGAATGAACACCTCGTCGGCATAGGCAGCGGCCAGCGCGGAATGCACCGCCCCGGCATCCCCCTTGACGTACGAGGTCAACAGGATCCCCCGCGTCGCCGGGATCAGATGGGGCGTGAACTGAACCCGAACCGGGCGACCCGCGATCTTCGAGAATTCCTGATCGAACTCGCCGAGATGCCGATGCTTGCCGCCCATCGAATAACCCTTCACGTTTTCGAACAACTCCGAAAACAGCAGATGCTCTTTCAGCGACCGCCCGGCCCCCGACGCCGCCGCCTTGAGATCGAGGATGATATCGTCAAGGTCGATCACCCCCGCTTCGATCAGCGGACGCATCGCGAACTGCCCCGTCGCCGCATTGCATCCGGTGCCGGCAACCAAACGCGCCGCGCGGATTTCGTCGCGGTAGAACTCGGTCAACCCATAGACCGCCTCGCCCTGCAATTCGGTCGCCGAATGCTCTTGGCCATACCACGTCGTGTAATCGGCAGGATCGCGCAGACGGAAATCGGCCGACAGATCGACCACTTTCAGATCGCGTGGCAACTCTGAAATGACCGCCTGCGAGGTCGCATGAGGCAGCGCGCAGAACGCCAGATCGACATCCGCGAAGTCGATATCTTCGATCTTCGCAAGATCCGGCAACTCCATGTGGCGCAGATGCGGATAGACCTCTGCCATCGGCTGCCCCGCCTTGCGGTCGCCCGACAGGGCAACAATCCGGAATGACGGATGCGTCGCGATGATCCGCACGAGTTCGGCGCCGGTGTATCCGCTGGCCCCGAGAATGGCGATATTGTGGGGCATGGATGCCCTCCGTTGGGTTACTTCTGACTTAAGACGACGACGGCTCCGCTGCAATCATGCGGCGTGGAATTCCGTCTTTCGTCGCAGGAACCGGGTCGCCTGATCGCTCACCCGCTGCGGATCCCCGGTCGTCAGGAACATCCCGACCTTGCCCGGCCCGCGCATTTCGGGACGCCGCGAAAGGTAGTCGTCCAGACTTGCCGCCACCAGATCGGGCTGACTGAAAACCTGCACATCCGGGCCAAGCGCGTCGCGAAACACGTTCTCCACGATCGGATAATGCGTGCACCCAAGCACCGCCGCATCGGGGTTCGGCATCTTGCGCTTCAGCGCATCGACGTGGCTGCGCACAAGTGCTTCGGCCAGAATCATGTCGCCTTCCTCGATGGCATCGACAACGCCGCCACAAGCCTGCGCCTCGACATCGACACCGATGGCGCGAAACGCCAGTTCACGCTGAAACGCCCGGCTGCGAACGGTCGCGGGGGTCGCGAACAGCGCGACGTGCTTCACCGCAACTTCGCGCGGCGGCGAGTTGTCGCCCCAATGACGCTCGGTCAGGGCCTCGATCAGCGGCACGAAAACGCCAAGCACCCGCTTGTCCTTGGGCACCCAGCTATCCTGCATCCGCCGAAGCGCCGCGGCCGAGGCCGTGTTGCAGGCCAAAATCACCAGATCGCACCCCGCCGCGAACAGCCGGTCCGTTCCCTTGACTGTCAACTCGTAAACATCGTCCGCGTCGCGTGTGCCATAGGGCGTATTGGCGTTGTCGCCGTAATAAACGAACGGCACATCCGGCATCCGCTCGGCCAACGAGCGATAGACCGTCAGACCACCCAATCCGCTGTCAAATATGCCGACCGCCATCTGTCTCAGCCCTTTTGTGCCTGGCCTCGAACTCGAACCCGTAGGCGCTCGAATTCAGGGGTTTCGGCGACAGGGCATAGGTCGCGGCACGCAAAAAGTCCATCACCGCTTTCGGGTCCGACCTGCGTTCGATCAGCGCGGCAGAATCAATCGGCTGGCCGATGACGACACGCACCGGTTCATCCGTGCGCCGTTTGAATTCCTTGATGAGAAGCGCCAGGCGCAGCGTCATGTGCAAATGGCTCGCGATCTGGAACAGCCGCGAATTCGCGCCGTCGAAATAGACCGGAACGACGGTGGCATCAGATTTCGCGATCATTTTCGCGGTAAACAGCCGCCAACCCGGATCCATCGGCTCCGAGAACATTCGCGCCGACGTCGAAACCGTGCCACCGGGAAAAACCCCGATCGCGCCGCCAGCCGCCAGAAAATCCAGCGCCGCGCTGCGGGTCGCCAGATTTCGCGCCGATGCCTCGCGGCTGGCGTCAAACGAGACCGGCAGGATCACCCGCTCCAGTTCCCCGGCCTTGCGAAACACCTGATGGGCGAGAATGCGGAAATCCCGGCCCCGCACGGTGCTGAGGATGTGCCCAAGCATCAACCCATCGAGGATGCCATAAGGATGGTTGGCGACGACGACCAGCGGCCCCTGGCGCGGAATGGAGCAAAGTGAACCGCCTATCACATCGAGGCTCAGACCATAGCGCGACACCATCACGTCCCAGAAATCCGCGCCGTTCGCGACATCGTCCTGATACCCGGTCGCGCGCCTTATCAGCGGAATCCGCCCCGTCGCGTTTTCAAGCGCCCGGATCACCGCCCGCCCGCCACGCGTCCGGGCCGCAAACGAATAACTGATATCGCGTGCGACGTGCCGGCCCTGCGTCATGATCCCTGCCCCTCCCGAAGACAGCGGGTGCTTCAGGTCTTGGCCACTACCCGCCGCACCTTCGAATCCGCGTCCGAACCGGCCCGAAACGCAGCCAGCAATTCCTCGCGGCGCTTCTCGGCGGCAGTGGCGTTGGCTTGCTTGACCGGACCGAAGCCCCTGATTTGCATCGGCAATTCCGCCAGAGCGATCGCGGCCTCGATATTCCGCGACGGGTCGCGCATGACCTCGGCCATGTCGGCTTCGTATTGGCGGATCAGCCCGCGCTCCATCTTCCGCTCGGCCGAATATCCGAAGACGTCGAGCGGCGTGCCGCGCAAGCGTTTCAACTTCGCCAGCACCGGCCAGACCCGATCCATCCAGCCACCGAACTGACGTTTTTTCGGCCGCCCGTCCGCGCCCTTGCCGCTCAGGAACGGCGGCGCAAGGTGATAGCTGATCTTCAGATCGCCCTCGAACTCGGCCTCCGCGCGGGCCCGACTGTCCTGCAACAACCGCGCGACCTCGTATTCGTCCTTGTAGGAAAGAACCTTGTGATAGCCTTTGGCGACAGCCTCTTTCAGCGCCGGATCGGTAACGCTGTCGACCAGCGCGCGATACTGTTTCGCCAGCGCCTCGGATTGATAGACCGTCAGTTGATCGGCGCGAAACGCAATCCGTTCCTCCAGCGACGTCGGCAATGCCACCACGTTCGGCGTGATCAGCCTTTCGATCTCGCCCGGATTGACCGCGGCCCAGCGTCCAACCTCGAACGCCCGCTGATTTTCGGCCACTTTCGCGCCGTTCAGCACAATCGCTTCCTCCAGCGCCTCGCGCGCCACCGGAACCTGTCCAAGTTGCCACGCCGCCCCGAGAAGGATCATGTTGGAATAGATCGAATCGCCCAGAACCACCCGCGCCAGTTCCGAGGCATCGAACACCGTCAGGCCCTCTTTCAGACGCGCCTCCAGCGACAGCCGCAAACGCTCGCCCGGTATGCGGAACTCGGTGTTGCGCGTGAACTCGCCGGTGACGATCTCGTGCGCGTTGACCACGCCCCGCGTCCGTCCCGTGCGCATCAGACCAAGCGTCTTGGCCCCGGCACTCACCACCAGATCGCCGCCGATCAGCGTATCGCATTCGCCGGTCGCAACCCTGATCGCGCTGATGTCCGTGGGGCGGTTGGCGATCCGGCAATGGATGTGAACCGCGCCGCCCTTCTGGGCCAGCCCCGCCATCTCCATCATGCCAGCGCCCTTGCCATCCACGTGCGCGGCCATCGCCAGCACCGCGCCGATGGTCACGACCCCGGTGCCGCCGACCCCGGTGATAACGACGTTATGGGTGCCGTTGATCGCCGGAACCACCGCTTCCGGCAGATGCCCGGTGTCCAGATCGACGGTCGCACCCTTGCGCAGTTTCGCCCCCTCGACGGTGACGAACGACGGGCAGAATCCCTTGAGGCAGGAATAATCCTTGTTGCACGACGACTGGTCGATCGCCCGCTTGCGCCCCAGTTCGGTCTCGACCGGCACGATCGACACGCAGTTCGACTGAACCCCGCAATCGCCGCAGCCCTCGCACACGTCGGTGTTGATGAACACCCGCTTGTCGGGGTCGGGGAAATCGCTGCGCTTGCGACGTCGACGCTTTTCGGCAGCGCAGGTCTGAATGTAAAGAATGGCCGATACGCCATTGATCGCGCGATACTTTTCCTGAACCGCCGGCAATTCATCCCGCTCGAACCACTCCAGCCCTTTCGGGAAATCCTCGCGCCGTGGTTCTTCCTTCGGATCGAAGACAACGGCGATCTGTTTCACCCCCATCGCCTGCAATTCGCGCGCGATCCGCTCGGGCGGCAGATCGCCGTCGTTGGATTGACCGCCCGTCATCGCCACCGCGTCGTTGTAGAGGATCTTGTAGGTGATGTTGGTCCCCGCCGCCAAAGCCGCGCGAATGGCCAGCGTGCCCGAGTGGTTATAGGTGCCGTCGCCAAGATTCTGGAACACGTGCCCGGTTTTCGAAAACGGTGCCTCGCCGATCCAGTTCGCCCCTTCCGCGCCCATATGCGTGAATCCGCTGGTCTCGCGGTCCATCCACATCGCCATGATATGACATCCGATACCGGCATAGGCGCGGCTGCCCTCGGGCACCTTGGTCGAGGTGTTGTGCGGGCAGCCGGAACAGAAATACGGCGTGCGCACCGCGATCTCGGGCGCGTTGTCCGACTTTCGCGCCGCCTTGAGGCTTTCAAGCCCGGCCTTGATCCGGTCCGTCCCGCGCCCCTCCTCGACCAGAATCGCGCCGATTTTCTCGGCGATCATGATCGGATCAAGCGCGAACCGCGTCGGGAACAACTCCTCGGTGTGCTGACCGCCCTTGCGCCAGCCGTATACCCGTCGCCCGCCGCGCACATCAAACAGCGCCTCCTTGATCTGCACCTCGACCAGCTTGCGTTTTTCCTCGACCACAACAATCAGGTCCAGATCTTCGGCCCACTCGCGAAACCCGTCCATATCCAGCGGAAACGTCTGGCCAACCTTGTAGGTCGTGATCCCCAGACGCTCGGCCTCTCCCGCGTCGATCCCCAGAAGGCTCATGGCGTGGACAAGATCCAGCCAGTTCTTGCCCGCCGCGACGAATCCGATCTTCGCGCCCGGCTTACCCCAGACCCGCTTGTCAATCTTGTTGGCGCGGCTGAACGCTTCTGCGGCGAACCGTTTATAGTCGATGATCCGCGCTTCCTGCGGAATCCAGTGATCGCCCAGACGGATATTCAGCCCGCCCTCGGGCATCTCGAATTCAGGCGCAACGAACGCCATCCGGTCAGGCCGGGCGTCAATGACTGACGTAACCTCAACCGTGTCCTTCATCAACTTCAGCCCGGCCCAGACCCCGGAAAACCGGCTCATCGCGAAACCGTAAAGGCCGTAATCCAGAATTTCCTGGACCCCGGCAGGACTGAGCACGGGCATATAGGCATCGACCATCGCCCAATCGGACTGGTGGCACGTGGTCGAGGATTCGCCGGTGTGATCGTCGCCCATCGCCATCAGCACACCGCCGTGTTTCGATGTGCCCGCCATGTTGGCGTGGCGCATGACGTCGCCGGAACGATCCACTCCCGGCCCCTTGCCGTACCAAAGTGAGAACACACCGTCGTATTTGCCCTCGCCGCGAAGCTCGGCCTGTTGCGTGCCCCAGACAGCCGTCGCCGCCAGGTCCTCGTTCAGACCCGGCTGAAAGACGACATTCGCGGCATCCAGATCCTTTTTCGCCCGCGCCATCTGCAAATCGACCGCTCCCAGCGGCGATCCGCGATACCCCGTCACATACCCGGCCGTATTCAGCCCCGCAGCCTTGTCGCGCGCGCCCTGCATCAGCATCAGACGCACCAGCGCCTGGGTTCCATTCAGCAGAACGGTCGACTTCGAAAGATCGTATTTGTCGTGCAGGCTGACATCAGATCGGCTCATGCGTGGTCCTCCGGGTTCATAGCCCTATATAGGTCAAATTGGTTGACCTACAAAATCAAACCTGCGTCACATGGCTATTTGCATAAGATACTACGCAGCAGGTAAGGCATGGCAAAGCGTTACCGCAAACACGATCGGAATCGTTCGGAATGGATTGGGACAAGCTCAGAATATTTCACGCTGTGGCAGATGCCGGCAGTCTGACCCATGCCGGCGACACGCTCCACCTCAGCCAATCGGCGGTTTCCCGCCAGATTCGCGCACTTGAGGAAAGCCTGAACGCCACTCTTTTCCATCGCCACGCCCGGGGACTGATTCTCACCGAGCAGGGCGAACTGCTGTTTGACGCGACCTCGGCGATGGCACGACGCCTCGACACCGCCGAAGCCCGCATCCGTGACAGCGAGGAAGAAGTGTTCGGCGAACTCCGCGTCACCACCACGACCGGCTTCGGCTCGCTCTGGCTGGCCCCGCGACTGCCGAAACTCTACGAGAAATACCCTGAACTCAAGATCGACCTGATGCTTGAAGAACGCGTGCTCGACCTGCCGATGCGCGAGGCCGACGTCGCCATCCGGATGAAAGAGCCAAGCCAGGCCGATCTGATCAGGCGCAAGCTGATGGCCGTCCACATGCGGCTTTATGCGACGCCTGAATATCTGGCCGAACGTGGAACGCCGGAAAAGCCCGAGGATCTGACGAAGCACCGGCTGATCTGCCAGAACGTCTCGACCACACAGGTCAGCGCCGGTGCCAATCTGGTCAAGGAACTGCTGACCTACGACATTCCCTCGACCCTGACCGTCAACAATTACTTCGGCGTCCTTCAGGCGGTGCGCTCGAATCTCGGAATCGGCGTCCTGCCCGATTACGTGATCGAGGACTTCCCCAACATCGTCCGCGTCCTGCCCGATATCGAATCCGGCGAAGTTCCGGTGTTCCTCGCCTACCCGGAAGAACTGCGGCAATCCCGGCGCATCGCGGCATTCCGCGACTTCGTGACCGAAGAGATCATCGCCCACCGCCGCAAGATGAAAGCCGAGGCCCAGCAGGCCGCCAAATAGCTATGCGCCCAATGCATGGCCGGTTTGCTTAATTTTGATCAAATCCGGGTTGATTGCGCCACCATCAACTTCTAAATGCCACTCGAACGCGGTGACGATGTCATCGCATTCTACCTCCCTGTTGGACTGGCCGGGCTTTGCGCCCGGCCTTTTTTTGTCCGCGTTCCGCCTATCGGGCGAACGGGTCTGTCCTCTGGCGCGCCTCACATGCTAGGCGCGTCTCATGTGGGAAATCTTTCTTAAAACGCTTCCGTTCTTTGCAATCATCGGCCTTGGCTACTGGGCCGGTCGCACCCGTTTTTTCAGCGACGAGGCGACCGCCTACCTCACCAAGTTCGTCTTCTACTTCGCGCTTTCAGCCATGCTGTT
>JBBKWG010000054.1:0-12222 GCA_037968835.1 Paracoccaceae bacterium | reverse complement strand
AGCCGATGGCCGTCGACGTGAAAGTCGACCCCGCTTGCGGGGCTTTCGCAGACGGCGCTGGCGCCGGCTTTGCGCAGGAGAATTTTCCAGGTCTGAACGCTGATCGGGTTAGGCTTCGCGAACGCACGGCATGTGAGGACCGCAAGGTTCGCCGCCGCGTCGGGGTGGCGCACCGAGGCATAGCGAATGGCTTCGCCCCCGTCGGCGCGCACCCGATCCGCAAGCGCGAGACTGGCGGAATAGTCGGTGGGATGGGTCCAGTCGGTGTGTCGCGCGTTGAGCGGCGGCCCGGTCAGATCGACCGCCTTCGACGCATGGATGTCGGCTTCGATCGCCGTGTGCTCGACCGGGTTTCGCGGCAGCGGCGTGCCGGGTGAAGCCGCGAAGGTCGCCAACCCGCCCCAGATCGATTCCGCGATGGCCGTCGCCACGTTTTCGGCGGCGTAGTAGACGCCCGGTGTGCGCCCGCGACGGCGAAATCGCGAGTGACCGGGGTAGCAGCCATAGCGGAACGGGGACCAGAAAAGATAGTGCAGGTGGGCGCAATCGGCGGGGACCGGCGGTTTCGTGTCTTCCAGTATCTGCTCCAGCACCGCCTGTTCTTCCAGCGAGTCGACGATGCGCATGGTCGAGGGCCGCGACTGACTTTCGACAATGCGCCAGACCCGGCCGCGATATGCCTTAAAGCGGAGCGCGTCGGGCATCGAGATAGTTCATCACATCGACGAGTCCGGCGGCTTCCTTGACCAGTTCCCTCGGGGCGCGACCCAGATCGGTGTTGAGATTGGTCATCCAGCCGCGAATCGAACGTTCGTCACTTCCCGCAATCGCATCGAGCGAGCGGAAAACCCGGACCAGACATGCCGCCAGTTCATAAGGCTTGCCCGACAGCGAATAATCGCCATCGCGCATCCGCGAAACACTCGCCTCGCTGGTTCCGATGATCTGGGCAAGCTCGCGCTGGGTCAGCCCAAGTTCGGACGCCGCACGGAATGCGGCCTTGGACAGAACCCGACCTTTGGTCGCGGTCTTCGCCATGAGTGCAGTGGTCGCCATATCTGATCCTTTCCTTGGAAAGTAATATATAGATTTATTGCATGAGAAACAAGAGTCCGATCAACCCTTCAACCTGTGGCACTCTGCGTCAAGCGGGTCGTGACAGCGCTTTCCAATTCGGTTAGGCAATCTCAAACAGTATTACCGGAGAAGAAAAATGGCTGAATACAAGCATGGCGATATGAACATTGAGCCCCAGGAAAAGACTTTCATGGGTTTCATCAAGTGGGTTCAGTGGGGCATTATCAGCAGCATTGCGATCCTGATCTTCCTCGCGATCTTCAACTCCTGACGCCGCCGGTCATGCGCATCTACACGCTGTTCGCGCTTCTCGCGCTGCCCTTTCTGCTGGCCGCGTGCGGTGGCCCGGCACAACCGCGCTGGGCGTCCGAAGAGCAGGTCCAGAAATATGCTTATCGCGATGCCGGGCCCCCGACGCTGACCCTGTTTACGGTTGTCAGCACCCGAAACGGTTCGGGGGCGCATTCCGGGCTGATGATCAATGCCGACCAGCGCATAATGTTCGATCCGGCCGGCACCTTTGCGCTGCCGTTCACTCCCGAGCGCAACGATGTGCTGTTTGGCATGACCGAACAGGCGGTGAAGGTTTATATCGACTACCACGCGCGCGAAACGTTCGACGTGATCGTTCAGGAAATTCAGGTGACGCCGGCACAGGCGGCCAAGGCTGCGGCGCTGGCGAAGTCCTATGGCGCGGTGCCCAAAGCCCAGTGCTCGCTGTCAATCACCCGTATCCTGAAGCAGGTCGGCGGCTTTGAATCGATTCCCGTCAGTTATTTCCCGACCAGCACATCCAAGAGATTCGGAACCCTGCCCGGCGTTACCACGCGCGTGATTTCCGACGACGATGCCGACAAGAACCACAACGTTCTGTTTGAAGCCTCGACGGGTCCGCCGCAGGGCTAGGCGAGCGACAAAAGCGCGGCCAGCGTCAACGCGCCGGCTGCCGCACCCCAGATCACGTTCTTTGTCCACCACGCGACGAGAACCGTTGCCAATGCCGCTGCCAGCCGTGCCGGATCGGGATTGCCGTCTGTCGCAGCGGGCCAGAGCACGAGCGGCGTCACAAGGCCGGGCAGGACAGCAACGGGCGTGTAGCGAAGATGCCGCAGCACCCAATCAGGCATCTTGCGGTCGCCGACGAGTCCCAGAAACGAGAATCGGATCAGATAGGTTCCAATCCCCAGAACCGCGATCACCAACCAGATTTCGCCCGCGGAATAGCTCACGGTCTGCCCATCCGGCGCTCGACTTCCGCCCCGACAGCCATCGCCGCGAGACCCGCGAACAGGACGCTGGTGCCCGAGGGAAGAAACCCGAGCGCCAACGCCACGGCGATCGACGTCAATGCGGCGGCGAGGTGCGCGAGCGTCTTCAGCATCGGCCCGACCATCGCGATGAACAAGATCGGCATGGCGAAATCCAGTGCCAGCCCGTCGGGAATCGCGCTGCCCGCAACCGCCCCGACATAGGTGAACGCGTACCAGCATGGCACCATGATCGTCACCGCGCCAATGAAATAGCGGACCTTTTCGTTCACCGACATTCCCGGATTGTCCTCGTAGCGGGCGATGCTGACGATATAACTCTGATCCAGATTGAGATAGCTGACGGCGGCCCGCTTCCAGAGCGACGCGGCCCCCAGATGAGGTTGCAGACTGGCAGAATACATCGCCATTCTGAGGTTCACCGCCAGCGACGCGGCCAGCACCACCAACAACGACGCATTGTCGCTCATCAGTTGGACGGCGGTGAATTGCGACGCCCCGGCGATCACGACGAACGAAAACGCCATGGTCTGCGCAAGGTCAAGTCCGGCCTCGGTCGCGACCACGCCAAAGAGCACCGCGAAGGGAATCGCGACAAGAATGAAGGGAGTCCCGTCGAGGACTCCCTGGACGTAGGCCGATTTTGCGGTGGTCGTTGGCATTTTCCCGCCCTAATCTCTGTCCGACGCGGATAGCCCAAGCGACAGGCGGCATCAATTCATGCTTCGTGATGACCTCGATCAATATCTGATAGCGCCCGATCCGGGGCGTGCGGGATTGACGCGCCTTGTCGACGGTGTGGACGAGACCGGCACCAGCGGGCGGATTTCGGTCGTTGAGGAACGTCCGCTGACGATATTCCTCAACGGTCAGGAAATCGTGACCGCGATGACGATCGGCGACTATCCGGAGTTTCTGGCGCTCGGCTTTCTGCGCAATCAGGGAATGCTGCGCGACGGCGAGACTGTCGAACGTGTCGATTTCGATGCCGAACTCGAGACCGTGGTGGTGCGCACCGACGGCCAGACGACTTACGAGGAAAAGCTGAAGAAGAAGACCCGCACCAGTGGTTGCGCGGTCGGCACCGTTTTCGGTGACATGATGGAAGGGTTGGACAACCTGACGCTTCCTTCCGCTGAAGTCCGCACATCCTGGCTTTACGCGCTTGCCGACCGGATCAACCGCACGCCGTCGCTCTACCTCGAAGCCGGGGCGATCCACGGCACTGTCTTGTGTGAAAAGGATCGGCCGTTGGTCTATATGGAGGACGTCGGCCGGCACAACGCCGTCGACAAGATCGCGGGCTGGATGCTGTCCGAAGGTGTGACAGGTGGCGACAAGATCCTCTACACCACCGGGCGGCTGACTTCGGAAATGGTGATCAAATGCGCCCACATGGGCATTCCGGTTCTGGCGTCGCGTTCGGGTTTCACGGCTTGGGGCGTCGATATTGCACGACAGGTTGGTCTGACGCTGATCGGACGGATGCGCGGGCGGCGGTTCCATTGCCTTGCGGGCGAGGACCGGCTGGTGCGCGATGCCGATTTCAAGGCGGTCGGCGATGAAGAACGCAAACACCGGCGCAAAGGGGCAGACACGTGACCTATGAACCGCTGCAATTCGACTACAGTCCCGATCAGGCCGAAATGATAGCGGCGGGCGAAGCGTCGTTTCCGATCCTCGAGAAGAAATCCATCGGCATCAACGTCATAATCGGTGCGCTGGTCCTGACTGCGGTCGCCCTCGGCGTCTTGATCCTTCGCGATATTCTCGCAGGTCAAATCGACCGGGCGACCATGTTCACCTTCGCCGGGATGGCTTGCGCTGCAGGCGCGATCATCGGCGTTGCAATCGCGTATTCCTACATTGGACGGCGCGCGACGAAGGCACTCTCGAAAGATGTAAACCGCGTGCGCCACTGGCAGGTGAGGATATCGGACAAGGGGCTTGCCATGCGGAATGGCGACAGCCGGATTCAGCACGCCTGGGGCGCGGTCGATCAGGTTCTTCTGGCCGATGAGATGGTGATCCTTCGTTTCAGCGGTGGAATCTTCCCGCTGACGGCAAGAACCCTGCCGGACGACGTGTCGATCAACGACGCGAAGGCCCGCATAGACGAGTGGAGGGCCGAATGAACGAACCACTTGGCGTCATTCTGGCGGGCGGTCAGGCGCGGCGCATGGGCGGCGGTGACAAGGGCCTGTTGCAGCTTGGCGAGACGACAATCCTTCAACACGTGATCGACCGCCTTGAACCACAAGTCGCCGATCTGGCGCTGAACGCGAACGGCGATCCGTTCCGCTTCGCCAAATTCGAGCTGCCGGTTCTGGCCGACACCATCGACGGCTTCGTCGGCCCGCTTGCCGGTGTCCTGGCCGGGATGGACTGGGCGGCAGCGATGGGGGCAACTCACATTCTGACCGCTGCCGCCGACACGCCGTTCTTCCCAGCCGATCTGGCCGAGCGCCTGAGAAGTGCGGCTATCGAGCAGGATCAGCCTATCGCCATGGCTGCCACCGAAAACGGCCGCCACCCGACCTTCGCATTGTGGCCCGTCGATCTTCGCGATGACCTTTGGGCGGCGCTTGAGGGCGGATTGCGCAAAGTCGTGCTCTGGACCGACAAGCACGGAACCGCGGTCGCCGAGTTCCCGGTTGCCGGATTCGACCCTTTCTTCAACGTCAACACGCCGCAGGATCTGGTCCTGGCCGAAAGCTATCTGGAGAGAGGCAGTTGAAGGTCTGGGGGATTGTCGGCTGGAAGAATTCGGGAAAGACGGGGCTGATGGAGCGTCTGGTCGGTGAGTTCGCCGGGCGCGGACTGCGGGTCTCGACGCTGAAACATGCCCACCACCGCTTCGACATAGATCACCCCGGCAAGGACAGCCACCGCCACCGCGTCGCCGGCGCCACCGAGGTGCTGCTGTCCAGCAGCAATCGCTGGGCATTGATGCATGAATTGCGCGGTGACGACGAACCGACGCTGGAATTGCTTCTGGCGCGCCTCTCGCCCGTCGATCTGGTGCTGGTCGAGGGCTACAAACGCGACAAACACGCCAAGATCGAGGCGCACCGCGCCGCAACCGGCCAACCGCTCCTCGCGCCAGACGACACCACGGTCCGCGCCATAGCCTCCGACAGCGGCGCCTCGGTCGATGGTCGCCCGACATTCGATCTGGATGACACCACGGCGATCGCCGATTTCATTTCGGGCGAGTTGGGATTGTGATGCGGTTTGATGGTCTTACGATGACCGCCCGAAACTTTATGAGCGATCAACCCGAGGGGCGCTGGAGTATCGGCGTTCCGGGCGAGACCGAATCGACGAGCGCCGCATGTCGGATTTGAAACCACCGCCGCTGTCGAACGACTGTTTTGCTCTGCCTGCCGGGGTGGACTGGACTCCTGTCGATGCGGCGCTGGGGCGGTTGAAAGCGGCTTTGCGGCCGGTTGTAGGACACCAGATCGTTTTGGTGTCGGCGGCGCAGGGGCGGATATTGGCTGAGGACGCGATTGCAGAACGCTCGAACCCGCCCGGCGCGAATTCGGCGGTGGACGGCTATGGTTTCGCCCACGCTGCGACGGGCGCGGGCGATCAGGTGCTGCATCTGGCCGAGGGTCGGGCTGCGGCCGGCGAACCCTTTTCCGGCATCGTGGCGGGGGGGCAGGCGCTTCGCATCCTGACCGGGGCCTTGCTGCCCGAAGGCGTCGATACCGTCATTCTCGAAGAGGACGTGACTTGCGATTCCAGCCGCATCGCGTTTCGAGGGCCAGTGAAACGCGGCGCGAATACCCGCAAGGCGGGCGAGGATGTCGGGGCGGGGTCCGTGGCGCTGGGCAAGGGCACGCGGATCGGTCCGCCCGAATTGGCGCTTTTGGCGGCGACCGGCATTACCGAAGTCGATGTATTCACGCGTCTGCGGGTCGGCGTCCTTTCGACCGGCGACGAGATCGTAGCGCCGGGGACATCGGACGATCCGTCGCGCACCTTTGACGCCAATCGCCCGATGCTGTTGGCGCTGGCCGCCGACTGGGCGTTCGAGCCCGTGGATCTGGGACATGCGCCCGACAACCGGGTCGCGCTGCGGGGCATTCTGGACAACGCTGCGCGCAACGTCGACGTGATCGTGACCTCGGGCGGGGCGTCGGCGGGGGACGAGGATCATGTCTCGGCGCTTTTGGGCGAGGCGGGCAGCCGGCAGGACTGGCGGATCGCGCTGAAGCCCGGACGCCCGCTGGCGCTGGGTGTTTGGAACGGTGTGCCGGTGTTCGGACTTCCGGGAAACCCGGTGGCGGCACTGGTCTGCACGCTGATTTTCGCGCGCCCGGCAATGGGTCTGATGGCGGGCGAGGGGTGGCGGGAACCGGTCGGATTCACCGTTCCGGCGGCGTTCGAGAAGAACAAGAAACCGGGGCGGCGCGAATATCTGCGGGCACGTATCAATGCGGCGGGCGCAGCCGAGGTCTTTGGCTCGGAAGGGTCGGGGCGAATTTCGGGCCTGGCTTGGGCTGATGGATTGGTCGAAATCGGCGACGGGTCGCAAACCATCCGACCCGGCGATCCGGTCCGATACCTGCCCTATTCCAGTTTTCGCTGAGGAAATCCGCGACCCCTTGGGATCGCGGAAAGATGCCTCCGGCGGGGATTTTCCCGCCCAAGGATGTCAGAAGCGGTCAGATCAGGATTCAGAGGGACCGTCCGCCGCTTTCCAAGCCGGGAATCCGCCGACGTTCGAGACGTTCTGGAAGCCCATCTCTTTCAGGGTCTTGCCGGTCAGCGCTGCCTGACCGCCCGCACCGCAGACGAGAATGATTTCGGCGTCTTTCTTCAGTTCCTTCTTGTGATACTGCGACGCATCGTCGGCGGCAAACTCGATAAAGCCGCGCGGCACACGAAGGGCGCCTTCGATTGTGCCGGTCTTGTCGATATCCGCACTGTCGCGCACGTCGATAAACAGGGCTTCGCCCGCCTTGTGTTTGGCAATGCCATCTTCGACGGACATCTTGGGAACGCTGGCATTGGCTTCGTCGAGGTAGTTCTGAGCGGATTTCATATATTCGATCCTGTGTTTTGAGGGGTCTGGAAGGGGATCTAGAGGGATTGCAGCCTGGGGCAATGGAGCGACAGTTTCGCCGCGGCTATGTCCGGGATCCACCGATGGTATGAGGACTCGAATAAACTTCAGGCGCTATCGGGGTCCCGTCGTTGTCGGTCGCATGTTCGGCGAACGTGTCGATACCGGGCGGAATGATCGTGCCATGCCGCGCCACGCTCAGGAATATCTGCTTGGAATTGTGCGGGTTCAGATCAAACCAGTTCGGGTCGTCGAATGTGCCGCCATAGACGCCGACAACGTCGCCAAACCGTTCAAAGGTCAGGTTGAGTTTCGTGCCGCAGGTCTCGCAGAAATGCACGAAGACGGTTTTGCCGCTTCCGGTCGAGACATGGGCGTATTTCTTCGGCTTGCCCTTCAGAATTGCAAAGTCACTGGCCGCGAATATCGGTTCGACAAGGTAGGCGCTGCCGGTTGCGCGCTGGCAGAATTTACAGTGACAGACGGTCACCCTGCTTGGCGCCGAGGTCACGCCATACCGGATGCTGCCGCAAAGGCAGCCACCTTGCGCAAGTATCATCGCCGTGCTCCCGAGGTCGTGACAGTTGATCAACGCCTAGCATGATTTCACGGTGACGCTGGATTAATCCCTGCTACATCGGATGCTTGTGGCCTTTAGGTCTGGATTCTCTACGCGGTTTCGAGCAAAGATACAGAACCAGCAGGCGCACGCCTGACCCTTGGACTTGCCAACCTGCATGCGCCGTGTATGCAATAAACCCGACTTTTGCCCTTCACATCCCTTTAGAATCGCTCTAGACACCGCGCGTCCGGGGGTTGCGGCAGCGCAGCCCCCTGACGATTCGTCCGAGACGGTGGGTGAGTGTGAACTCGTAAATCCTGCCCGAGACGGGAACAGAACGATACGCATTCCGGGGTCTCCCCGGGGCGATTTGTGACGGACCCGTAAGGACCCGTGTGTCGGGCACCTTGCCCGGCATGTTGAGCCGGAGGGTCACGCCTCCAAACTTGGAGTGAAACTGTGGATAGAGCCCAGAAAGAGAAAGTGGTCGACGAACTCGGCCAGATCTTCGAAAGCTCTGGCGTTGTTGTGGTTGCACACTACGCAGGTCTCACGGTTGCCGAGATGCAGGATCTGCGCGCGCAAATGCGTGAAGCGGGTGGATCCGTTCGTGTCGCCAAGAACAGGCTCGCCAAGATCGCCCTGGAAGGGAAGGCCAATTCTTCGATTGCCGACCTTTTGACGGGTATGACCGTACTTGCCTATTCCGAGGATCCAACGGCTGCGGCCCGGGTCATCGACAAATACGCAAAGTCCAACTCCAAGCTGGAGATCCTGGGCGGCGCTATGGGCGAGACGGCACTGGACGCCGCTGGTGTCAAAGCCGTTGCCGAGATGCCATCGCGGGAGGAGCTTATCGCTTCGATCGTGTCGCAGATCGGTGCACCGGCCGCGAACATCGCCGGGGCCATTGGCGCACCTGCTTCGAACATCGCGAGCATCCTTTCGACAATCGAGGAGCGCGGCGTGGCCGCGTGACGTGGGAACCTGACGTGGGGTTGAATCCTCGACGTTAGAACACATCTTAGGAAACGGAAGACAGAAATGGCTGATCTGAAGAAACTTGCTGAAGAGATCGTGGGACTCACGCTTCTCGAAGCTCAGGAACTCAAAACAATCCTGAAAGACGAATATGGCATCGAACCCGCCGCTGGCGGCGCGGTCATGATGGCTGGTCCTGCTGGTGGCGATGCTGCCGGCGGTGCGGCTGAGGAGCAGACGGAGTTTGACGTCATCCTCAAGTCGGCTGGCCCTCAGAAAATCAACGTGATCAAGGAAGTACGCGCGATCACGGGTCTGGGCCTGAAAGAAGCCAAGGATCTGGTTGAAGCCGGCGGCAAAGCCGTCAAGGAAGGCGTCGACAAGTCCGAGGCCGAGACGATCAAGGGCAAGCTGGAAGCAGCAGGCGCCGAAGTCGAGCTCAAGTAAATCACGGCGGTTCGGCCGCCGTAACCGACAATGGCTGGCCCTGGAAACGGGGCCAGCTTCCCGCGTCTCAGGAAGGGCTTTCGCGAAAAGCCTTTCCTAAGGAGCGGTAAGCGGATCGGGAGGTGACCTGTGGGAAGGTCACCAGGTATTGATCCGTTTCCCCCTGTTTCACGGGCGCATCGCCGGACCCCGACGGTCTATGCACCCCTGAACGATGAAAAGGTGAGAACCCCTATGGCGACGTCCTATCTTGGCCAGAAACGTCTTCGTAAATATTACGGCAAAATCCGCGAAGTGCTGGAAATGCCGAACCTCATTGAGGTCCAGAAATCTTCTTATGATCTTTTCCTGAATTCGGGCGAAGCGTCCGAGCCGACCGACGGCGAAGGCATCATGGGTGTCTTCCAGTCGGTATTTCCGATCAAGGATTTCAACGAAACCGCCGTGCTTGAATTCGTCAAGTACGAGCTGGAAAAGCCGAAATACGATGTTGAGGAATGTCAGCAGCGTGACATGACCTACAGCGCACCCCTGAAGGTGACGCTGCGTCTCATTGTGTTCGATACGGATGAAGATACCGGCGCGAAGTCGGTCAAGGACATCAAGGAACAGGACGTCTTCATGGGCGATATGCCCCTGATGACCCCGAACGGTACGTTCATCGTCAACGGCACCGAACGTGTGATCGTTTCCCAGATGCACCGTTCTCCCGGCGTGTTCTTCGACCACGACAAGGGCAAGACCCACGCATCCGGCAAGCTGCTGTTCGCCTGCCGCATCATTCCGTATCGCGGGTCATGGCTCGACTTTGAATTCGATGCCAAGGATCTTGTGTTCTCGCGTATCGACCGTCGCCGGAAACTGCCGGTGACGACCCTGCTCTATGCGCTTGGCATGGATCAGGAAACGATCATGGACGCGTATTACAATACCGTCGAATTCAAGCTGAAGAAGAACAAGGGCTGGGTCACCAAGTTCTTCCCCGAGCGCGTCCGCGGCACCCGCCCGACGAGCGATCTGGTAGATGCCAAGACCGGCGAAGTGATCGCCGAGGCCGGCAAGAAGATCACCCCGCGGGCGGTCAAGCAGTTGATCGACGATTCCAAGGTCAAGGACCTGCTGGTCCCGTTCGACGCAATTGTCGGACGCTTTGCGTCCAAGGACATGATCAACGAGGAAACCGGCGCGATATATGTCGAAGCCGGCGACGAGTTGACGTGGGAAGTCGACAAGAACGGCGATGTCACGGGTGGCACGCTGAAGGAACTTGTGGACGCCGGTGTCACCGAGATTCCGGTTCTGGATATCGATAACGTCTCGGTCGGTCCCTACATGCGCAACACTCTGGCCGCCGACAAGAACCGCGCCCGCGAAACTGCGCTGATGGATATTTACCGCGTCATGCGTCCGGGCGAGCCGCCCACCGTCGATGCCGCTTCGGCCCTGTTCGACACGTTGTTCTTTGACAGCGAGCGTTACGACCTTTCGGCTGTCGGTCGCGTCAAGATGAACATGCGTCTCGATCTCGACGCCGAGGATACGGTTCGCACGCTCAGGAAAGAAGACATCGTCGCCTGTATCAAGGCGCTGGTCGAACTCAGGGACGGCAAGGGCGATATCGACGACATCGACCACCTCGGCAACCGGCGGGTGCGTTCCGTTGGCGAATTGATGGAGAACCAGTACCGCGTCGGTCTGCTGCGGATGGAACGCGCGATCAAGGAACGCATGTCGTCGGTCGAAATCGACACGGTGATGCCGCAGGACCTGATCAACGCCAAACCCGCCGCTGCCGCCGTGCGCGAGTTCTTTGGCTCGTCGCAATTGTCGCAGTTCATGGACCAGACCAACCCGCTTTCGGAAGTCACGCACAAGCGTCGTCTTTCGGCACTCGGCCCCGGCGGTCTGACCCGCGAACGCGCCGGTTTCGAAGTCCGCGACGTGCACCCGACCCACTATGGCCGGATGTGTCCGATCGAAACGCCGGAAGGCCCGAACATCGGTCTGATCAACTCGCTGGCGACGTTCGCCCGCGTCAACAAGTATGGCTTCATCGAGACCCCGTACCGCAAGGTGAAGAACGGGCAGGTCACGGACGAAGTGCAATACATGTCCGCGACCGAGGAAATGCGTCACGTCGTGGCGCAGGCCAACGCGCATCTGGACGCCAAGGGCAAGTTCGTCAACGATCTGGTATCGACCCGTCAGTCGGGCGAATACACGCTGGCGCCGAACGAAAGCGTCACGCTGATCGACGTCAGCCCCAAGCAGCTGGTCTCGGTTGCGGCCTCGCTGATCCCGTTCCTTGAGAACGACGACGCGAACCGGGCTCTCATGGGCTCGAACATGCAGCGTCAGGCCGTTCCGCTTCTTCAGGCCGAGGCACCGCTTGTCGGCACTGGCATCGAAGAAGTCGTGGCACGGGATTCGGGCGCGGCGATCATGGCGAAACGCGCCGGTATCATCGACCAGGTCGATGCCCAGCGTATCGTTGTGCGTGCCACCGCCGATCTTGAACCCGGCGATCCGGGCGTCGATATCTACCGACTCCGCAAGTTCCAGCGCTCTAACCAGAACACCTGCATCAATCAGCGTCCGCTGGTGAAGGTCGGGGATACGGTCGGCAAGGGCGAGGTCATCGCTGACGGTCCGTCGACCGACATGGGTGAACTGGCGCTTGGCAAGAACGTGGTCGTCGCGTTCATGCCGTGGAACGGTTACAACTACGAGGACTCGATCCTGATTTCCGAGCGGATCACCCGCGACGACGTCTTCACGTCGATTCACATCGACGAATTCGAAGTCGCCGCCCG
>JBBKWG010000053.1:0-8351 GCA_037968835.1 Paracoccaceae bacterium | reverse complement strand
CAGAAGTCGCTGGGCAGTAATCTCAGACTCTGTTAGTTCGGCGGCATTCGCCGAAACAGACGTGAGCAAAATTGCCATGACCATGGTAATACGCATTTGGTTTGCCCCGCCTAACAGTCACCGACAATCTGCTCGAAGCAACGATAGCTGAGCGGGCCTTTGGATTGCAAGTTGGGAAACGGACCCTCGAGCAACTTGCGCAGCGTGTAGGTCTAGGCACCGACCGGGGCGCTTCGCAAGAAAATCAGGTTTGGAGACGGACAGCCCACGGGGGCTTCGCTCCAAACCAGGCACCAATGGAGCAAAAGGTCCCGCACCACGATGGCGAAACTTATGTCAGAGGCTGTTGAGATGATCCCGGAGGAACGGGCCGAGCGGGATCTCTGTCGGTCTGTTCAACGTGGCGGGCACAGTGACCGCTCATCAGCGTTAAATTGGGCGCTGGTGACGGTGCGCGAGGTCTCGATCAAGCTGTATGCCGGGGATGTCGCGACATCGACAAAGGGTTTGTGCTCTACCGGCAAAACTGCGCGATGTGTCACACCCCCAATCGGACGCACGCCGACACAAATGGCGGCAGGGTTCAACCCGGAAGCGCCTGGCTTTGACACCGAAGCGGATGTCATGGCGGCAAGTGAGGTGTTCTAAGTGATTAAGAACGGCATCCAGTTTACCGGCATGCCGGCCAGGGGGCCATCGCTGACGGACAAGGATTTCTGGGATGTGGCCGCATTTCTCGCCGCATTGCCAAAGATGGCGGCAGCCGACCACGATGCCATCGTTGTGCGTCATCCTGAAACCGCCGCAACGCGGTGAAATGCTCCAGATGTGAACGGCAGTTTTCCCGGCGTTGTCCGATCGAACACGTTGCTTGAGATGACCCGACGATATAGCACAAGCAACTTTCATCGAAGGCCGCAAGTTTTCGGGCAACGCCGAGTTTGAGGCAACTTTGAATTCGGCGCGTTTCAGCCGAAGTGGCGGGTGGGCCGCTGGTAACCGGCCAGTACAACCTGCATCAGTATTGCGGTCCGCCGATCGTGTCAGGATGGACCATGGCAAGCGAATCGCCGCTGGCCATGGTTGCGTGCCGAGATTGGCGAAGCAACGGAAGATCGAGCCGATCTCCCCCGTCCCCTCGCGCATCTTCCGGGCTTCGCCGGTTTCGCGCCGCTAACAAGGGATACGATCATGTCCGTGCACAATACGACCACCACAGCCGAAAAGATGAGAACCGTGAAGGAGACCAAGCAATCAAACGCCCGGCTTTGGTCAGATCGCTGACAGCATGCTTTCTTCTTGGTCTTACCGCTCTGCCGCTCGCGGCGCAGACTCAGGGAACCGGCCCGCAAGGCGACTCGGCCCCCAATGCCGCGGAAAAGTGTCTCGCCGATCTGAGCGCCTTCCAAAGTCAAATGCAGAAGGACGGCTACTGGCTGGGCGGCTACGCGGCCGGCAATGCGGGGCTCGACGGATATGGCTACGGCTATGGCTATCCGTTGGGCGGATATGGCTACGGGTACGGCTTGGACAGCTACGCAGCGGAGACCGAGGCCGGTTATTACAACGCCCGGTCGGGCTACGAGGTCCGCACGCTCATGGCCTCCGCCAACATTCTCGCCCGACATGGCCAACAGCTGCAGTGTGAGGACGTACTCGCCACGACACGCGATCACTACGCACTCTATGTGGCTGATATGATAAGCGCGGGCATGCCGATGGCGAATGTGCCAGGCTGGCAGCAGCAGCAGATCGCGGCCGCAGTGCCGGTCACAAGTGAGAACACCGCAGTCCGGTCCGACCAGCTGCTCGGCACGGACGTGCGCAACCCGCAGTACGAGGCTCTCGGCAGCGTCGATGACCTCATGATGGATCCGCAGACCGGCAAGATCGCGTATCTGGTGATCGCCCGGGGTGGGATTTTCGGAATCGGTGAAAAATACGTCCCGGTCCCATGGGAGGCCTTCATGGTCACTCCGAACGTGACCTTGCTTGTGGTCGACACCACCAAGAGCGCCATGGACGCCGCCCCGCAAATGAACACTGACGAACTCATGACCCCGGGCCAACAGAGTCAGGAGGTGGATGCCTACTGGGAGACACTCATCTCGAGCCAAAGTAACAACTGACCCAACGGTTTACTCACTTTTTTGGCGCCGTCACTCGACGGGGCATGTGAACGCAAGAGGAGCTCACAATGTTGACGAACGCATCAGCGATCAATGGCTACGCCATAGCGGCAAGCGACGGTCGGCTTGGCACTATCAGCGACTTTCTGTTTGACGACGCCGGCTGGTCGGTTCGTTGGTTGGTCGTCGATACCGGTAATTGGCTCTCCGGTCGCAAAGTCCTTCTGCCCTCCTCTGTCCTGGGCCACCCCGATCCAAAGCGACAGGAATTTTCGGTCAGGTTGACCATGGAGCAGGTCAAGCATAGTCCGGATATCGACTCCGAGCGGCCAGTTTCGCGGCAGATGGAGACTAACGTCTACGACTACTATGGCTGGAGTCCGTATTGGGCCAGCGGCCCTTACTATCCGTCTTGGGGTGGCGGCCTTTACGCGGGCGGCGTCGGCTATGCCGGAGGCACCATGGCGGCGTCACTATCGCCGCAATCAACGCAGCGCGAGGAGAGCGTTGCCGATGTTCAGCGTAGCGATGACGATCCGCACCTTCGCAGCACCGAAGCGGTCATTGGGTACCATATCCATGCCAGCGACGGCGAGATCGGTCATGTGGAGGACTTTCTCGTCGACGACGTCGATTGGAGCGTCCGTTACCTTGTCGTCGATACGAAGAACTGGTGGCCAGGGGAAAAGGTCGTGATTTCGCCCCGCTCTGTCCGCGAGATTGATTGGACGGAGCGCCTGGTCCATCTCGATGTCGATCGTGAAAAGGTCAGGGACAGCCCCGCATACGACCCATCCACAACGGTCGATCGCGCATATGAGATACAATTCCACGAACATTATGGCGAACCGCCGAAAAGCGATCGGTCGTTCTGACCGAACAGCTCATTGTTGGGATACGGCAGGATTGCAGAAAGTCGCGGCGATTACCCACTACAAGGCAGCCGAAAATGTGCAAACGGCAAATAATGACGCCAATTGCCACAAGTCGATTCATCGTGGCCATGAGGATCGCATCGTGCCCGCGCAAATGCGCCGATAACTTCGAGACCGCTTGGCAGGATACATCGCCGGGTGGCTCGTCGGTTCGGGAGGCGGCGCGTGGGGATAAGGTAAACGCTGTTCGGTCAGTTCGGGGGCAGCTTTACCAACCAGCCCTGAACATCCCCGAATATGTGAACTATACGGCAATTAGTGGTTGTAATGCTGCATTGCAGCATTACCTACATAACAACAGCACGCACGATACACCCAACACTCCAGAAGGGAGATACGACATGACCAAGCAGAACACGAAATCCGCCGACAACGACATCCAGAGCCTGTTCAACCCGCGGGGCGGCCAGGACATATTCAATACCTGGGCCAGCATGAACGAGCGCATGACGGCGCTTATGGTCGAGGCCGGAACCCGGTCAGTCGACATCATGAGCAACACTTCGAAAGAAGCCCTGTCGAACCTCCGCGAGGTCACCCAGGTCCGCGACGAACCGGCGGAGTACGGTAAGGCTTATAGCGACTTCGCACAGAAGCAGATGGAGCTCCTGAAGTGCTCCGCTCAGGACATGGTCGAGTTGACCAATAAAGCCGGCACCGAGACGGCCGAAATTACCTCCAAGGCCGGTAAGGATCTGAGCGAAAAGGTCGCCGCGAATACCAAAGAGGTCACAGACAAGGTTGCCGCGAGCGCTAAAGACGCCGCCGACAAGGCTGGTTCCGCTGATAAGAAAGCCGCCTGAGACCTCAAGCTCTGGAGTCGACTAGACAACGAACGGCGGGCCCTCCCAAGAGCCGCCGTTCTCGTATTGGGACCGTTGCGTTAACTGAAGAGAATTTGGGATTATGGTTTCGAAAAGACCTCTCCATGTCAAGCAAACAGCCGTTCAAACGCCACCGCTTCCCTGCGGTGGTCATCCTGTGCGCCGTAGGGATGTATTTGCGCTACCCGCTGTCCTACCAAGATGTAACGGACCTTCTGGCGGAGCGTGGCCTCCAGCTGCAAGCTGGTCAACGACCAGTCGGCCATGGCCTCGGGCAGATCGATGCAGCGCAGGAAGGCAACGAGGTTGTAGGCCAGTGCGTGCAGTTGCAGCCGCACCTCGTTGTCGCGGAACTTCTTGCATGACAGCCGTGTCCAGCGGAAGGCGTATTTGCCTTCCTTGATGTGCTGCTCGGCGGTGCCGCGCTGATTGTAGAAACGCAACACCCAATCCGGGTCCATAGGCAGGTTGGTGACGATGAAGCCCACGCGGGGGAACAACTCACCCGGATCTTGGCGATGACACGACGCGGATTGTCCCATGACGCAGCCTGATACTGGAAATCCTCATAGAACCGCTTGACCTTGGTCAGCGACGGACGCCCCAAAGTCCGTTTCAGCCGGTGCGCGATCTTCTCCCGCAGGACGTTGTTGGCAGGCAGCCGAATGGCGTAAAAATAGCCTGCCTCCTCCAGCCGCGCATAGATCGCGGGGATCGCGTAGGCGGCGTCAGTGCGGAAGAAGCGGCCCCCAAGGTTGCGGCCAGCGTAGCGGACAATCACCGGGTCGAGGACGTCCCGCCAGCCGTCAGCGCTGTGGACGTTGCCATTGCGCAGGGCGCAGCGTTCCAGCATGCCGAACTGGTTGAACAAGAAGTTCGGATGATAGCAGGTGCAGTCGAAGTGTCCGTTCCAGATTGCGCCCTCCTGTTCGCCATGGGTTGGGCTGACGGAGCTGTCCATGTCCAACACGATGTATTTGAGCCCGTTGCGATCATGGAAGCGGTCGATCCATTGCCCGTTCAGGTCGGCCAGGGCTTCCCGGTTCTCGGGCAGGGCCAGCGTCTCGGTCTCAAACCGCCCCATCTGCGTTGCCGAGGCTGTTTGCGCACCAACAGCCCGGCCGCCCACGACTTGACGCATGACCGGATCGAGGGCCAGCCGATCGGCGTCGTTGACATCTTCATACCCCGCCAACCGTCCATAAACCGATTGCCGGAAAAGCCCGTCAAGCCGGTGGACGGTGTTCTTGCCAGTGCGGATGTCGCGCAGCGCACCCCAAGCAAGCTGCGACAACCCGAGCGCGTCATCCAACTCGCGCATCACCAGGAGCCCACCGTCCGAACTGAGCTGCGTGCCACGAAATTCCAGCCGCACACGAGGGTCGAAATTCACCCGACCTGTCCGCTGCGAGCCCGCACCCTCTGGGTGATCCATGAGACAGGTCCTTCGCAGCCATCAACACCATGATTTATATGGAAAATACTACGGTCAGGACAGTGAAATCAGCGGATTACTTGGGGGATGCGGGTCAAAACAATCAATCAGGCGTCCGGGGCAAGATCAGCTTCGTCCATGGTCTCTCTGGCTTGGCAGCATAAGCACAAGGCCGATCTCCGGAATTCTTGGGCATGCAGATTAACGCAACAGTCCCGTTTTGGGTATCTTCTTGCTCCGTACCGCAAACGACCTCGAGCAAGGTCTGTACGCGGGCGCGGCGCGATAGCCGGTCGGCGGCCGTTGCGGAGAACGGCAAAGAGGATGGCCTTTCCGCCGTCATTGACGTGCGCGACCGCTGGAAGGAAATGGTCGAGTTGTGGGAAAAGATCATACCCGACAGGTTCGCGGCACTGCGCAATAACCTTGAGTACGCGAACATTGCCACTCCGTATGGCCGCCAGCGGATCCCGGGTCGTCGGCTGTCACTGCTCCGCTTCCTTTTGATTGGAATAGATCTTCCGCCGGAGGCTAACACAGATCAACGTCCGCCTGCGAAGCGCGTTGTATGCTGCATTGCAGTTCCCGTTGGTGCCGTGGCCCCCTTCCCGAGAAGAAAGGCGGCGATTGCGCCAGACGCACATACCGTAAACTGACGGAGGCACCCGAAATGAACATTCCCGAATGGCTGAAGCCCGGCATCTCTGGCGCCCTGATCGGCGCGGTTTTCGTTGGCGCTGTAGGGTTTTCCTGGGGCGGCTGGATGACCGGCGGTGAGGCGGAAAAGATGGCCAGCGCCAGGTCCGTTGACAACGTGGCCGCAGCGCTGCTCCCCGTGTGCATCATCTTGTCCCGAACCGACACGAACCGCGTCGCTAAACTTGCGACGATCCAGGAGGCGTCCTCCTTCAAGCAGCAATTTGCCCTGATGGAAGCCGGCTGGGCGACAGTCCCGGGCTCAGAAGCCCCCAACCGAGACCTGGCACAGGCCTGCGTGGCGGCATTGGGACTCGCCGCCTCGTGACGTCGATCCCGGCTCGGGCAATCCGCGCTCGCGTTCGCCAGCAAGTCACCTTCGGCTACGAGCCCGCGCGGCCGGCACGGCGCCCCAGGCAATGGCCACAGGACGCAAGGTCCGCCGCGACTCGCCGCCGAAAGCGCGAATGGTGACGGACCACTTGCGAGCGATGACGACCGGATCGACACAGGCCTTTCCCAGCTATTCGACGGGATAACGGGCTCAGGCCCTTGGAAAAGGAACTTGGAAATGCAGAATATCTCAGCCGGCCTTGTCGCCGGGTTAGTCGCGACGCTCGTGCTGTCAGCTCTGATGGTTGTCAAAGGCATGATGGGCTTAATGCCCGAACTGGATGTTGCCGCCATGATCGGCGTGATGATGGGAGCGTCCGTCGTGGTCGGATGGATCGTGCATTTCATGATCGGCACAATTGCCTGGGGCGGCGGATTTGCCCTGCTCTACGCTCAGATCCCCGGCGGCATGGCTTGGCATGATGATCATCGTGATGCCAATGGCAGGCGCGGGCCTGTTCGGAATGAATCTCGGCATCATGGCACCGATCATGACGCTGGTGTTGCATATCGTATTCGGCGCCGTTCTGGGTGCTGTTTACCAGATGCGTGCAACCCCCGCACTTGCACATTGAAAGCATGTGTGGTGCCGCGGAGAATTCCTCGCGGCCCCGATCCAAACTCTGGCTGGAGGTGTAGTGCAACGCGACCGCATCACCTCTTGTCAATGACGTTCGCGGGCTTACGGGCTCATTGTCATCCCATTCAGCAGCCGGAGGAATCTGACCATGTGGACCCGTGATCTCAAGGCAAACCGACGCACGTTTCTCCGAGGCGGGGTGGCTGGAGCGGCGTTGACGACGCTGGCGATCCCGATGCATGCACAGGAACAGCCGGTTGCCCTTGACCAATACGCGCCGGAATTCTTCACGCCGGCGGAATGGGCTTTCGTCATGGCCGCAACGGCCCGGTTGATCCCCTCGGATGGCGATGGCCCCGGCGCGATCGAGGCGCGGGTGCCGGTCTTCATCGACCGCCAGATGGCAGGCGACTTCGGCGTTGCCGCCGATTGGTACATGGAAGGTCCGCATGAACCCGATGCCGACCCCAGGCTCGGCTATCAGTCGCCGCTGACCCCGGCCGAGGTCTATCGCAGCGGGATCGAAGCATTCGATAGCTGGTGCACCGCCCAACACGGGCAGGGCTTCGCGGAACTCGACGCCGGCACGCAGGAGGCGGCCCTGATCGCGCTCGAAAAGGGCGAGACCGGTCTGCGGCCCGAATTGCGCGATTTCTTCGATCTGCTCCTGCAGAACACCAAGGAAGGTTACTTCGCCGATCCGATGTACGGCGGCAATCATGGCATGGCCGCCTGGGTCTATATCGGCTTTCCGGGTGCCCGCGCGAACTTCCTCGAATGGACAGATCCGTCGCGGGACAACGTGGCGTACCGGCTCGGCCCCGTCTCGATCTCTGGCGAAAGAGCCTGACCGATGGCACGCGAAGCACAGAAGAAGGATGTTGTGATTGTCGGGCTCGGCTGGACCGGGGCCATTCTGGGAATCGAGCTTGCCGATGAGGGGTTGGAGATTCTTGCCCTCGAACGCGGCCCGGACCGCGACACGGTGCCGGACTTCAAGTACCCGGAAGTCGCCGACGAGCTGAAATACGGCGTACGCTATGGTTTCATGCAAAAACCCCGCAACTCCACGATCACGATCCGCCGCAGGCTGAACGAAACCGCGCGGCCCTATCGCCAACTCGGCTCGTTTCTGCCGGGCGACGGCGTCGGTGGGGCGGGCATCCACTGGAACGGCCATACCTGGCGGCCGATGGAGAACGAATTCGTCCTGCGCACCTATGTAGAGAAAAATTTCGGGGCCGATATCATCCCCGAGGACATGACGATTCAGGATTGGGGCGTCACCTATGACGAACTCGAACCCTATTTCGACCGCTTCGAATATGTCGCCGGGATTTCCGGGCAGGCGGGAAATCT
>JBBKWG010000052.1:0-6395 GCA_037968835.1 Paracoccaceae bacterium | reverse complement strand
TTTCTGGTGTTCGGGCTTCCCGATCTCGGCAAGCTGCCCGCCATCGTCGGCTCTCCGCTTGAGCCGCAGGTGAGCGGCGCCATCGGTCAGTATAATCTGGCGCTTCAGAACAGCCTGATGAACCTCGAACTGGCCTTTCCCGGCCTGAACGCGACCTACTTCGACGTGAATTCGCTGTTCATCGAGGTGCTGGGCGACGGCGACGCCTACGGTTTCACGAACACGATGGAAACCTGCCTGTCCAATCCCATCGCGTGCCAGAGCGATCCCGACCAGTTCGTGTTCTACGACGACATTCACCCGACCGAAAAGGTGCACGGATTAATCGCGGATCTGGTGAGCGACAACATCACGCCGGTTCCACTTCCCGGCGGTGTTGGCCTGGCACTTGGCGGCATTGTCCTGCTTGGCGCGGTCGGGCGACGCCGCAACGTCGCCCAAGTATAGGATTGCGTCGCAAATCGGCATTTAAACTCGCGTGATAACGTCATAAACCGGGCGAGCGATTTACCAGGAGCGGTATGAATGGCGGATGATGGCGGCGACGAGATCGTTCTGAGCGATCTGAGCGATGACGAACTTACACTTCAGATGCACGACGATCTCTACGACGGTCTGAAGGAAGAGATCGAAGAGGGCGTCAATATCCTGCTGGAGCGCGGCTGGGGCCCTTACCGGGTCCTGACCGAGGCGCTGGTTGCCGGCATGACCATCGTTGGCCGCGATTTCCGCGACGGTATCCTGTTCGTGCCCGAAGTGCTTCTGGCCGCAAACGCGATGAAGGCCGGAATGGCGATCCTGAAACCGCTTCTGATCGCAACCGGCGCGCCGCGCATGGGCAAGATGGTGATCGGAACCGTGAAGGGCGACATCCACGACATCGGCAAGAACCTTGTCTCGATGATGATGGAAGGTGCCGGATTCGAAGTCGTCGATCTGGGGATCAACAACGCGGTCGACGCCTATATGGAGGCGCTGACGTCCGAGGATGCAGACATTCTTGGCATGTCGGCGCTTTTGACCACGACGATGCCCTATATGAAGGTCGTGATAGACACGATGATCGCACAGGGCGTGCGCGACGATTATATCGTTCTCGTCGGCGGTGCGCCTCTGAACGAGGAATTCGGCAAGGCCATCGGTGCCGACGCCTATTGCCGCGATGCGGCTGTTGCTGTCGAGACGGCCAAGGAATTCATGTCGCGCAAGCACAACCAGATGGCGGCAAGCTGAACGGACAGCACCGGCGCTCTCTCGACATTCGCCGGGGATGCTGGAATTCTGACGTCCGCCGGTGGGAGAACTATCGGTGTGCCGGAGAATGAAATGTCCGAGCCTGACCCCGATCTGCCAGACGACAGCACGCTGACCCGCGAAGGGCTGGCGCCCGAGGGCGCGGGCCGGGTTCTGATCATCGGCTGCGGCGCACTGGCGCATGAAATTCTGGCGGTTGTGCGCGCCAACAACCTTGCGCACATTGATCTTCAATGCCTGCCCGCCATCCTGCACAACCACCCCGAAAAGATCGTCCCTGCCGTCGAAGCCGCCGTTGCGGATGCTCGCACAAACCGGGATTACAGCGATATTTTCATCGCCTATGCGGATTGCGGCACGGGTGGGCTGTTGCAGGCGGCGGCCGAGCGGATGGGCGTCGAAATGATGCCCGGTCCACATTGCTATGCGTTCTTCGAGGGCACCGTGGGGTTCGTCGAGCGATCGGGCGACGAGTTCACCGCGTTCTATCTGACCGACTTTCTGGTGCGCCAGTTCGATGCGTTCGTCTGGAAGCCGCTCGGACTCGACCGCCATCCCGAGTTGCGCGACGCTTATTTCGGCCATTATGAAAAACTCATCTATCAGGCACAGACCGACGACCCGACGCTGACCGCGCGGGCCGAGGAATGCGCGAGCCGGCTTGGGCTGGCGTTCGAGCGCCGCGCAACCGGATATGGCGATCTTGCAGCCGAGATCGTCAGGCTCTGAAATCCTGGCGATCAAAATTTACGCTCGGATTCAACGCGCTGTTAGCGATTCCTAAATTAAATTCGCATGAAGCTGCATCGTCGATGGAGTGGGCGTCATGCGGTATTGGTTATGCGGGTTCGGCGCGGTTCTGACGGGCTTTGGTCCAGCCCACGCGACCACGGTTCTAGACGGCCCCGAGGGAAAGGCCTGGGGCGGCGACCCGGTGGCGATTGCGCTCCCCGATGCGTTCTCGGAGATCGTGAATGTCGACGGCGGTGCGGTCTGGAACGCGAACCTGCCATCCGCCAGCGAACCGGCGGCCTATTCGCTGGCGTCGCTGTTCATCGTTTTGGTCGCGGTCCTCTGGATCGTTCGGAAACTTCCGACCTCAGCGCACGGCCACTTCGTGGTGCGTCAGGCGTCGCTTGCGGCCGTGGCCAGACTGCGAATGCGCTGAACCATCGCGTTCAATCCGTTGGAGCGTTGCGCCGAGAGGTGATCGTGCAGGCCAAGCCGCATCAGTTCGGCGCGGGCATCGACGGCCAGTACATTGCTGACGGCAAGCCCGTCGTAAAGCGTCACCAGAATCGCGATCAGTCCGCGCACGATCATCGCGTCGCTGTCGCCGCGAAACCGGAACGTCGCCTCGGGCCCCTGCCCCGAAATCTCGGGCAGCAACCAGACCTGACTGGCGCATCCGGCGACCTTGGTGGCGGGAACGCGAAAGGCGTCCTCGAGCGCGGGCATCGCCTTGCCCATGTCGATGACATGGCGATAGCGGTCCTCCCAATCGTCGAGAAACTCGAATGTCTCGGCCAGTTCTTCGAATGTCGCTTGGGCCATGGACGTCCTCCGGTTGCCACTGAGGTATGATGGCGCGCAACAAACGTCCAGACCGGGAGCTTTTCACGCCGCGCGATTTCCGCTAGGCGTGAAGCGAAACGGCGCGAACGCGGCTACGGGGGCAGCAGATGACGGCACGGCAATTGATCCTATTCGCGGCGCTTGCCGTCAGTGTCGCGGGCTGCGGGTTCGGCGCAAGCCGTCTGAACCCGTTCAACTGGTTCGGTGGCGGGGCCGAAGTCGAGACCCTCGAACCGTTCCAGATTGCCGAGGTCGAGGACCGCCGCCCGCTGGTATCCGAGGTCACGGGCCTGGTGATCGAGCGCACACCCGGCGGCGCGATCATCCGCGCAACCGGCCTGCCCCCGACCCAGGGCTGGTACAATGCGGGGCTGGTCAGCGAGGATGACGGCGAACCGATTGATGGCGTGCTGTCGTTCAGCCTGCGCTCGCTGCCGCCCGCCAGCCCGACCCGCGTTTCAACCGTGCAGTCGCGCGAATTGAGTGTCGCCGTCTTCATCTCGGACATCGCGCTGGCCCCGGTTCGCACGATCCGCGTCACCGGCGCGACGAATTCGAGGGCGGCGCGACGCTGAACCGGCTTTCACTGACGAGCGCGCGCGGTCAGGGCATCGGTCTGGTCCTCGGTCTGTTGGGTGCGCTGATCGCGGTTGCGGTCGGGATGCCGCTGCCGTGGATGCTGGGCTCGATGATCGCGGTGACACTGGCCGCGATTCTGCGCGCTCCAATCGTGCCGCCGGTCGGTTTGCGCAAGATCATGGTGCCTATTCTGGGGGTTATGCTCGGGTCCGGCTTTCGCCCCGAAACCTTCGAGCACGTCGGCGAATGGGGCCTGACGCTGGTGGTCCTGCCCTTTTTCGTCGCAGCCGCATTCGGCGGCGCGTTCCTGTTTTACCGCAAGATCGGAGGCTACGATCCCGTAACGGCGTTCTATGCCTCGGCGCCCGGCGGCCTGAACGAGATGCTGATCCTCGGTGCCGAAGCGGGTGGCGATGAGCGCCGGATCGCCATGGCGCACGCCAGCCGCATCCTGATCGTGGTCAGCTTCGTCGTCTTCTTTTACGCGCTGTTTCTGGATATCTCCTCGACCGGTCCCGCGCGTCCCTATGTCGGATTCGATGATGTGCCGCTGCGCGATCTTGCGATTCTGGCGGGTTGTGCGGTTCTGGGTGCGCTGGTCGGACCGATGATCCGCCTTCCGGCGGCGCAGGTGCTGGGGCCGATGCTGTTGTCGGCCGCCGCGCATCTGACTGGATTGACCGGCGCGCCACCACCGACGCTTGCGGTCAATGCAGCGCAGCTTGTCATCGGAACGGTTGTCGGAAGCCGGTTTCTGGGTGCGGCACCGCGCGCGGTTTTACGCGACATGGCGCTGGCGGTCGGATCCTGCGCGGCGATGATCACCGTCGCGCTGATCTCGGCAATCGTTGTGACCCAGTTTACCGGGATAGGTTTGGAACAGACTTTCCTCGCCTTCTCGCCCGGCGGCCTCCCCGAGATGAGCCTGCTGGCGCTCGCCATGAACGCCGACATCGCCTATGTCGCGACGCTCCATATCGCGCGCATTTCACTGGTTATCGCCGTTGCGCCGCTGATCTTCCGCGTGCTGGGCGTGCTGCCGCGCTAGATCTCGAAAACCTCGACGTTGGCGCCGTTCGCCTTCAGGCCCAGCTTGCCTTCGCAGAGACGCAGCGCATCGTCGCCGAATGCCTTTTTGCGCCAACCCCTGAGGGCCGCGTTGTCCCTGAGACCCGCCGCGATCTCGTCGAGATCGGACGCGGTGGCGATCAGTTTCTGCGCCACCCCAAGCTGTTCTGCCTTGGCCTTGAGCAGAACCCGCAAAAGATCGGCCAGTGCCGGATTGACCTGTAGCGTTTCGCGTGAGCGGTCGGGTTTGGGCTGTTCTTCCTGCGGCGTTTCAATCCCGGACTTGACCGCAGTCAGGATGCCATCCGCGATGTCGCCCTTGCGGGCCTCGCGCAACAAGAGGCGCGACCGGTTCAGATCCTCGGATGACGCGGGCTTGGTCGATGCGAGTTCGAGCAGCGCGTCGTCCTTCATCACCCGGCTGCGCGGCACGTTGCGGCTTTGGGCATAGTTCTCGCGGAATTTCGCAAGCTCGCGCACCACGGACAGGAACTTGCCTGAGTTGGTCCGCGTCTTGATCCGTTTCCAGGCTTCATCGGGCACGACGACATAGGTCGCCGGGTCGGTCAGGATGGCCAGTTCTTCCTCGACCCAATCGCGCCGGCCGGATTTTTCCAGCTCCTTGGCGAGATGTTCATAGATCACGCGCAGGTGCGTTACGTCGGCCAGTGCGTAGACCTTTTGCGCGTCGGTCAACGGACGGCGCGACCAGTCGGTGAAGCGCGACGATTTGTCGAGCGGGGCCTTGGCGATCTTGCGCACCAGCGTTTCGTAGCCCACCTGCTCGCCAAAGCCTGCCACCATCGCCGCAACCTGGGTGTCAAACAGCGGTTCGGGAATGACGCCGCCTTCGATGAAGAAGATTTCCAGATCCTGGCGGGACGCGTGGAAGACCTTGACGACATCGGTGTTGCGGAAAAGCGCGTAGAGCGGGTCGAGCGTGATGTCCCTGGCCAGCGGATCGACAAGGACGGCGTCCTCCTCGGCATCGCCCGGAACCGCAAGCTGGACGAGGCAGAGCTTGGAATAATACGTCCGCTCTCTCAGAAATTCCGTGTCAACCGTCACATAGGGGGCTTTGGCGGCGTGCTCGCAAAACGCCGCGAGACCTTCGGTCGTTGTAATCGTGATCATTCGAATTCGGGATCTTTCAAGCAGTGGGTTCAGCGTTGATAGGCGCATCGCCTGGCATGGGCAAGTAAACCGGGGTCCGGTCGCCCGCGGCGAACCTGCGAAGGACCGCGGGATAAAGCATATGCTCCAACGCGAGAACGCGTCTGGCCAGGCTTTCGGGCGTATCGCGTCGAAGAACCGGCACCCGCGCCTGACCGAGAATGGGGCCGTCATCGAGATCGCCGGTCACTTCATGCACGGTGCAACCGGCTTCGCGGTCGCCGGCATCGAGCGCGCGCCCATGGGTATCAAGCCCGCGATACTTCGGCAGAAGCGAGGGATGGATATTGAGCATCCGGCCCTGCCAGAGCGACACGAAAGCGGGCGTGAGGATACGCATGAACCCGGCCAGACAGACGATGTCGGGTTGCGCCGTCGTCAGCACCTCGCCAAGCGCCGTCTCGAAGCCCGCACGGTCGCCTTTGTATCGGCGGTGGTCGACGACTGCGGTCGGGATTCCATGTGCGTGCGCTCGCCCAAGGCCAGCAGCATCGGGGTTGTTCGAGACGACCAGAACCGGGCGCGCCGGGTGATCGCCGGTCATGTCGCGCGCCAGCGTCACCATGTTCGAACCGCCGCCGGAGATCAGAATAGCGACGCGTCTGGTCACAAAAGCTGGCCGGAATAGCGCATGCCCGCGCCTTTCACGATGCGCCCGATGACGAAGGTCTGATGATTGTCGCCGTCAAACGCGTTTTTCGCGTCCGCGAGCTTGGCTTCCGGCACCACCGCGACCATCCCGATAC
>JBBKWG010000051.1:0-4926 GCA_037968835.1 Paracoccaceae bacterium | reverse complement strand
CGTCAGCCGCTCGATCTCGATCGCATATTCGGTCATTCCAGCCTTGCCCGTGCCCTGTCATCCGGTATCATGTCCCGACTTAACTTGCGGCCCCGCCCGCGACAACCGGAAGAGAGAGCCGATGACGATAGACGCACCGGAAACCGAAGTGGTCGACGCTTGGAAAGTGGCCTGCGACGGCAGCGGGCCGGGCCTTGGCCATCCCCGCGTCTGGCTGCAGCTTCCGCGCGACACTGGCTGGGTCGAATGCGGCTATTGCGACAAGAGGTTCGTTCACAGGGACTTCGCCGAATTGGTGAAGTGAGGTTCGTGACGACATGTTGACCAGGTCGGCCCCGGCTTAGGGTCGCACGGGCACGCTCAAACGCGTTGCGGCTCGTTGAAAAACGCCACGTCTCTGACCCTATCCGCTTGAAGCCCAGCGTTTCATAGACCCGGTCGTTCTCAAGCAGATGAAACACGGTTGCACGAGTTTCCGGCCCGGCACAGGGACCAAAATTGCGCAGATATTCTCGCGGATACATCGATGTTTTGGCGTGAGAACTTAGAAAGTTGTCAATGACGGCCGCGTCTTCATTCTTTGCGGGTCTGAAACCCATGCCCAAACACCCAACACCGGCGATCTAGATCGCGTTGCGCCGAATTTCCATCACCACCGCCGCCCTTGGCGAAGCCTGAGGAGGCCCAGGTTCCATTTCAACATTTCCGGGATTCCAGATAGTCGCAGGGTTTACTGCGCCGTTTGGGATGGTTTTCGCTTCGGACGCCGATGGCCGATTTTCGCCGCAGAAGTCGTCGACGTCTCGGCATGGCGGATCTGGAACGCGTGACCCATTCGGTGCTGACTTTCTGCGACATGGAACTAGATTGTTGCGCAGAGCAGAAGGTTGCCCCTCTGCCAAATGCCAAAAATCTTAGGGAGACGATCATGAACCGGATGACCGCCAAGGATTTCGATCAAGAACTGCTGGAGCTCTACGACTTCTACGCGCACGGAAAAATCCACCAAGCGCGAGTTTCTGGACCGCGCCGGGAAATACGCCGTCGGCGGACTTACGGCCATGGCCCTGCTCAACATGCTCAGCCCGAACTATGCGATGGCCCAGCAGGTGACTTCTACCGATCCTGAAATCATCGCCGAATACATCACGTATCCGTCCCCCAACGGTCATGGTGAGGTGCGCGGCTATCTGGTGCGTCCGGCGGCAGCCACTGCCCCCGTCGGCGGCGTTGTCGTGGTGCACGAAAACCGGGGCCTGAACCCCTACATCGAAGATGTCGCCCGCCGCGTTGCCAAGGCTGGATTCGTCGCATTGGCACCCGATGGACTGACCTCTGTCGGCGGCTATCCGGGCAACGACGAAGAGGGCCGAGATCTGCAGTCCAAGGTCGACCCGACCAAGCTGATGAATGATTTCTTCGCCGCAATCGAGTTCCTGATGCCGCACGAGGCGGTGAACGGCAACGTCGGTATCGTTGGGTTCTGCTACGGCGGCGGGGTCTGCAACGCGGCCGCAGTCGCCTATCCGGAACTGGCCGAGGCGGTGCCCTTCTATGGGCGTCAGGCCGCCGCAGAGGATGTGCCGAAAATCCAGGCACCGCTGCTGTTGCACTATGCCGGCCTTGACGAGCGCATTAACGAAGGCTGGCCAGCCTACGAAGCGGCGCTGAAAGAGCACGGCAAGACTTACGAGGCGCATATCTACGAAGGCGTGAACCACGGCGTCCACAATGACTCGACCCCCCGCTACGATGCCGCCGCGGCAGAACTGGCGTGGGGCCGGACGATCGACTGGTTCCGGACCTATCTGTCATAGCGATCACCCATAACGGCGGGCGCAACGCGTCCGCCGGACGACACTGCGGCCCCAATTGCTCTTTCCCCGCCGACACGCCAAACCACTCCATCCGACGTCTGGAACGCCCTGCGGAAACGTGGCATGACAGGCCTGCAAGGATCTTTGGAAGGCGCGGCACATGACATTCGGCAAGGGCCACCATCTGCATCTGATCGACGGTTCGGCCTTCATCTTTCGCGCCTACCACGCGCTGCCGCCGCTCACCCGCAAATCCGACGGCTTGCCGATCGGCGCGGTCGCGGGCTTCTGCAACATGCTTTTCAAGATCATCAAGGAATCGAAAGCCGACGAGGCGCCGACCCACATCGCTGTCATCTTCGACTATTCCGGCAAGTCGTTTCGCAACGAGATCTACGACAAATACAAGGCGCAGCGCCCGCCCGCGCCCGAAGACCTCGTGCCGCAATTCCCGTTGACCCGCGACGCCACCCGCGCCTTCAACGTCGCCTGCATCGAGGTCGAGGGCTTTGAGGCCGACGACATCATTGCCAGCTTCGCCTGTCAGGCCCGCGATGCCGGTGGCCGCGTCACAATCGTGTCGTCCGACAAGGACCTGATGCAACTGGTCGGAGGCGGCGTCGAGATGCTCGATCCGATGAAGAACAAGCACATCGACCGTGACGGTGTGATCGAGAAATTCGGCGTCGGTCCGGAACGCGTGGTCGACGTGCAGGCGCTGGCGGGCGACAGCGTCGACAACGTCCCCGGTGCGCCTGGCATCGGCATTAAGACCGCCGCGCTTTTGATCAACGAATACGGTGACCTCGAAACCCTGCTGGAACGCGCCAGCGAAATCACTCAGCCGAAACGCCGCGCCGCCCTGCTCGACAACCTCGAACAGATCCGCATTTCGAAACGGCTGGTCGAGCTGGACTGCAACATGAAGCTCGACGGCAGCCTCGATGATCTCGAAGTGCAAGAGCCTGAACCGGCTGCGCTGTTGGATTTCCTGACGAAGATGGAGTTCCGCACCCTGACAAAACGCGTCGCCGAAGCGCTGGGCGCGGAGGCACCCGCGATCCCCGACTCGGCGTCCGAAAGTGCGACCCCGATCGCGGCCGACCTGCCGGATGTCTCGGCGGAATGGGCGTTCGAGGAATATGAATGCGTTCGCGATGCCGCCGCCTTGCAGGTCTGGATCGACCGGATCAATGCGACCGGCCATGTCGCCGTGGATACCGAAACCACCAGTCTGGACGAGATGCGCGCCGAATTATGCGGCATATCACTGTCGGTCGAGCCGGGGCAGGCCTGCTACATCCCGCTTAGCCACAAATCCTCGGCCACCGACGACCTTTTCGGCGGCGACGCACTGGCCGAGGGTCAGATGACCGAGGCCGCGGTACTGGCGATGCTGAAACCGGTGCTAGAGGATGACGCGGTCCTCAAGATCGGCCAGAACATGAAATACGACGCCAAGATATTCGCGCGCCGTGGCATCACTGTCGCCCCGATCGACGACACCATGCTGATGTCCTACGCGATGCACGCGGGGCTGCATAATCACGGCATGGACCTGTTGTCAGACCGCTATCTCGATCACATTCCGATCCCGATCAAATCGCTGATGGGGTCGGGCAAGTCGATGATCACCTTCGACCGGGTGCAGGTCGACGAGGCAGTGAAATATGCCGCCGAAGATGCCGACATCACGCTGCGCCTCTGGCAACTGTTCAATCCGCAACTTCACCGTGCGCAGGTCACCACCGTCTACGAAACTCTCGAACGCCCGCTGGTGCCGGTGCTGGCCGAAATGGAAATGCACGGGATCAAGGTTGACCGCGACACGCTCTCGCGGATGTCGAATGCGTTCTCGCAGAAAATGGCGGCTTTGGAGTCCGAGATCCACGAGCTTGCCGGCCAGAAATTCAATGTCGGCTCGCCCAAGCAGCTGGGCGAGATCCTGTTCGACCAGATGGGGCTCGACGGCGGCAAAAAGGGCAAGACCGGCGCCTATGCAACCGGCGCGGATGTGCTCGAAGACCTCGCCACCGAACACGAACTGCCCGCCCGCCTCCTCGACTGGCGGCAGCTTTCCAAGCTGAAATCAACCTATACCGACGCCCTGCAGGACCATATCAATCCCGAAACCGGCCGCGTCCACACAAGCTATTCCATTGCCGGGGCCAATACCGGACGCTTGGCGTCAACCGATCCGAACCTGCAGAACATCCCCGTGCGAACCGAGGAAGGCCGCCGGATCCGCGAGGCTTTCGTGGCCGAACCCGGCAAGGTACTGGTCTCACTCGACTATTCCCAGATCGAGCTGCGCATACTCGCCCATATCGCCGGCATCGACGCGCTGAAACAGGCGTTCAAGGAAGGCCAGGATATTCATGCCCTGACTGCGTCCGAAATGTTCGACGTGCCGCTCGACCAGATGACCCCCGACATCCGCCGCAAGGCCAAGGCGATCAATTTCGGCGTGATCTACGGCATTTCCGGCTTCGGCCTCGCCCGCAACCTGCGGATTCCGCGATCCGAGGCGCAGGGCTTTATCGACCGCTATTTCGAGCGTTTCCCCGGCATCAAGGACTACATGGATGCCACCATCGCGTTCGGCAAGAAACACGGCTACGTCCAGACCCTATTTGGCCGCAAGATCCATACGCCGGAAATCAACGCCACCGGCCCGCGCGCCGGCTTCGCCCGCCGCGCCGCGATCAACGCCCCGATCCAGGGCACCGCCGCCGACGTCATCCGTCGCGCAATGGTGCGGATGCCGCCGGCCATCGAAGGCCTGCCCGCAAAGATGCTGTTGCAGGTCCACGACGAACTCATCTTCGAAGTCGACGAAGGCGCTGTCGACCAAACCATCGCCCGCGTCCGCGACGTGATGGAGGGCGCCGCAATGCCCGTCGTGAAACTCTCGGTGCCGCTCACTGTCGACGCAGGCCAGGGCGCAAACTGGGCCGAAGCCCACTGACCCCATCATCCGTTGGCAAATATCCGGCCTTATGTATCAAACGCACCAAGGAAAACATACAGGAATCCAGCCGCTTGCGCTAGCCTTGGCGTATGCAGGACAGAACCATAGACAACGCGCTGATCGAACTACGCAAGCAGG
>JBBKWG010000050.1:0-9463 GCA_037968835.1 Paracoccaceae bacterium | reverse complement strand
GTCGTGACGCCGGCGGGCAAAAGCGATTTGCCCTGCATTAGCGCCCGCGCGGCCCCATCATCGACGCGAACGTCACCGCGCGGCTTCATCGCGGCGATCCAGCGTTTGCGGGCAACCTGCGGGTCAGTTTCGGCGGTGAACCAAGTGGCAGGTGCACCATTATCAAGCAATGTCAGTGGATTGTCAGGCGACCCTAATGTGATCGCCATCGCAGCGCCACCGGCAGTCGCGGTCTTGGCGGCCATCAACTTGGTCTTCATGCCGCCCTTGGACAACCCGGTGCCCGCATCGCCCGCCATGTCTTCGATTTCCGGCGTGATACGGTCGATGCGATCAAATCGCCGCGCACCCGGATCGGTCTTGGGGTTGCCGGAATAGAAGCCATCGACATCGCTCAGCAGGACAAGGACGTCGGCGCCCACCGTCACCGCGATCTGTGCCGCCAGTCGATCATTGTCGCCATAGCGGATCTCATCCGTCGCGACCGTATCGTTCTCGTTCACGATGGGGACGACGCCGAGGGCCAAAAGCTGCTCCATTGTCGCGCGGCTGTTGAGATAGCGGCGGCGATCGGTGCTGTCTTCAAGCGTCACCAGCACCTGTCCGGTGATTATGGCGTGAGGGCCGAGGGCTTCTTCGTAAGCGCGCGCCAGCCGAATCTGACCGACAGAGGCAGCCGCCTGACTTTGCTCCAGCGCCAGCGAGCCTGTTGGCAGACCAAGGGCCGCCCGGCCAAGCGCGATCGAACCGGATGACACAAGGATGACGTCCGCGCCTCGCGCGCGCAGGCGGGCAACGTCTTCGGCAAGCGAGTGCAGCCACCCCTGTCGCAGCGCCCCATTTTGCACCAACAGGGCTGAGCCGATCTTGACGACGATACGTTTTGCGTCGCTCAGGGTTGCCACGGTATCTGTTCCTCGACCGCTTGCTTCAGGCGAAGACGGTTCTTGTCGATACGGGCGCGCACTGCGCGAAGCACTTCGGTCAGCCCCTCGCGGCTTACGCCCGACATCATCATGACGGGACCGGCGACCGCCTCGAGTTCGCTCCTGCGCTCGGCGCGTTCGTCTTCGTCCAGCGCGTCGATCTTGTTGAGTGCCGTCAGGCGCGGCTTTGACGCCAGTTCACCGCCATATGCTTCGAGTTCCGCAATGATCGTCTGCCAATCGCCCGCGACGTCCTCGGAGGTTCCGTCAACAAGGTGCAGAAGAATTGCGCACCGCTCGACGTGACCCAGAAAGCGGTCGCCGACACCTTTTCCTTCATGCGCGCCCTCGATCAATCCCGGAATGTCGGCAACCACGAATTCCACTTCGTCGACGCCGACGACACCCAGATTTGGGACCAGCGTCGTAAAGGGATAGTCGGCGATCTTCGGGCGTGCATTCGATGTTGCGGCCAGGAAAGTAGATTTGCCGGCATTCGGTAGACCCAGCAACCCGACGTCGGCAATCAGTTTCAGCCGCAGCCAGATTTCGCGCTCTACGCCCGGCAGTCCGGGGTTTGCACGTCGCGGCGCCTGATTGGTCGAGGTCTTAAAGTGCAGGTTTCCGAACCCACCGTTTCCACCCTGAGCCAGCAGAACACGCTCTCCGACCTCGGTCATGTCCGCGATCACGGTTTCCTCGTCCTCGTCCAAAATCTCGGTGCCGACCGGGACGCGCAGGACTATATCGTCGCCGTTCTTCCCGGTGCGCTGCTTGCCCATGCCGGGCTGGCCATTCTTGGCGAAGAAATGCTGCTGATAGCGGAAGTCGATCAGCGTATTTAGACCGTCGACCGCTTCGGCCCAGACGTCACCGCCATCGCCACCGTCGCCGCCATCCGGTCCGCCGTATTCGATGTATTTCTCGCGACGAAAGCTGATGCAGCCGCCACCGCCGGATCCCGAGCGGATCATGACTTTGGCGAGATCGAGGAATTTCATACCGGTACCTTCAGGGTCTGTCGCGTCACCGCGTATGTTATGACGGGCGCAGGCTCAAGCCTTCCCTTGGATGTGCCGGTGCCGCGACCAGTTTCGACAAATCCGAACTTGCGCAAGATCCGACCCGAGGCGGAATTGTCCTCGAAGTGATCCGCCGCGATCAGGTTGACCGGAAAACGCTCGAAAAGCTCGGGGAGAAAAGCCGAAAGCGCTTCGGTCATCAAGCCCTTGCCCCAATGCGACGGCGACAGGAAGTAACCGATAGAGAGCATGGTTCCACCAAACCCCACTGTTCCTACGACCGCGCTCTGATACTCGATGACAAGCGTGAACCCCGGATATCCCCGCCACGTGCGGCGCGGCAGATCGGCCAGCACTTCTGCCGTGCTCATCCCGGTCTTCACGCGCGACAGGTTCCGCGTCACTTCAGACACTGTCAACGCCGCCAAGTCCTGCGCGTCCCGCTCTGCAATCGGACGCAACGACAGGCGCGGGGTGTAAAGCGTGAAATCCTGCCGCTTTTGCCACCGAGCACGGGTCATAAGCATCTTCACCGCTTCGACGTCTTGGGATAGCGCCCTTGCATGTCGGGTGCCCTTGCCAACGGGTTCGAAACCAATGGCCCGCAACACCGCGCCCGACCGCGCGTTGCCGGTGAAATAGCCGGAGGTCAGATCACCCGCCTTCAGATCGCCAAACCAGTGTTCGGTAACGGCCCGCGCAGCCTCGAATCCGTAACCCCTGCCCCAGACTGGCCGCGCCAGCCAATAGCCAAGTTCGTCTTCGATCCCGACGATACCCTGAAGTCCGTCGCCGTCGCAAATGGCCCACACGCTTTTCCCGTTCTTGATCGTTCTGTCCAAGAACCAGTCAGCATCGGCGCGGGTGTAGGGATAGGGGACGACCGACAGCCATCGGCTCACGTCGTAATTGCCAACGCCAGCGACGATGGCGGGCGCATCGGAAGGTTTGAGAGGGCGAAGCGTCAGGCGCGGCGCCCTCAGAACGGGAAGCGCCGCGCGTGACATCAGATCAGTACAGGCGCTTCAGATAGGTCCATGTCGGCACAGTTACCCCGCGTGCGACCGAGAACGTTTCCGCATCGCCAAGGTATTCGAACCCTGCGTTGGTCAGCACCCGAGCCGAAGCCGGATTGTCCTGAAAAACGCTTGCGAACATGGTCTTGTCCTGACGCGGGTTTGCCGCGATCAATGCGCGAACCGCTTCCGATGCAAGACCCGTGTTCCAGAACGCCGGCACGACCCAGTAATTGATTTCGGACTGCGCGCGATCCATTTTATGAAGCGAGATCAGGCCCAGAAGTTCCTCTTGGCCCAGCGAGCTGCCATCCAGCGCCCAGACGTCTTCGTCGCGAACTTCGGCCAGCGCACGTCCGATAATGCCCTCGACCGCGCCGGGCGGAAGAGGATGGGGGATGTCACGCGTCATGCGCGCCACACGCTCGTCGGCACTGAACAATTCAAGCGTTCCGGTGTCGGAACGGCGCAATGGCCGTAATATCAGCCGTTCAGTTTCAATAACTGCCTGGTTCACAATAGTATCAATTTTCACGGGGCTCCTCCTTCGCCTCGCTCCGCTTGCCGTCACAGCCTCCACTCTGCATCGGCTCGCATCAATTACATGGGCACAGCACGGCTATGTCGCAAGCCTGACTGGAAAAAGCTTGGGGGGACCGGCCTATGCCGATCCCCCCTGAACAATTGCCCTATGGGTCGGCTTATTCTGCGGCTTGCGCCTCGGGTAGCACCGAAATAAAAGTGCGCCCCTTCAGTCCCTTATGGAACGTAACATTGCCCTCGACGGTCGCGAAGATTGTGTGATCGCGTCCAAGTCCGACACCAGCGCCCGGCCACCACTTGGTGCCGCGCTGACGCACGATAATGTTGCCCGGGATCACGGTTTCGCCACCGAATTTCTTCACGCCAAGGCGACGGCCCGCGCTGTCGCGACCGTTACGGGATGAACCGCCTGCTTTCTTGTGTGCCATCTCGTACTACTCCTTCTCAGCTTCGATCGCCTTGGCCTGGTCGACCCAGCCCTCGCGTTCGATCCGGCCTTTGAACGACAGTTTCTCGTCGAACTCGGCAATCTCGGCGTCGCCCCAGCCTGCGATTTGCGCAAACGTGGTGACACCGGCTTCATTCAGCTTCTTCTCAAGTGCCGGACCGACGCCCGAAAGCTTTTTTAGATCGTCAGCGTCGCCCGAGGATTTGGCCTTCGGTGCGGCCTGCTTTGGTTCAGCTTTTTTCGGTTCGGCTTTCTTCGGTTCGGTCTTCTTTGGTTCGGCTTTATTGGTATCGGCTTTTGCATCGGCCTTTGGGGCCTCTGACTTCGGCGCAGCCTTTTTGGCTGGCTTCGCGGCCTCCATGGCGGAAACAGATACCGAACCTGCGCCCATGGCAGCCTTGACGCCCGACTTTTCGGCGCCCTTCTCCAGAATATCGGTGACGCGCAGAAGCGTCAGTTGCTGGCGATGACCCTTCGTGCGCTTCGAGCCGTGCTTTCGGCGGCGCTTCACGAAGTGAATGAGCTTCTCGCCCTTGATCTGGTCGATGACTTCGGCCTGAACGCCGGCACCGACAATCAATGGTGTGCCCACGGTGGAGCCTACCATGAGAATCTCGTTGAACTGGATTTTTTCGCCGGCGTCAGCTGCGATCTTTTCCACGCGGAGCACGTCGCCCGCCTGAACCCGATACTGCTTGCCACCGGTCTTGAGGACCGCAAACATCTGATATTCCTTTTCTTTCCGCGTCCTATGGCCCCCGGATCACCGGGCGTTTTGGCATCTTGCCGCCTCAGACAGCGCGCCCTGCAGGGGCGATCGTCAAACATGAAAGGCGGGACATGCCCGCCGAAGTCCGGCTTATTCACCGGGTGGTGCTTCAAGTCAAGTGGTTTGGGAGGCGAGCACACCCTCATCTTCTAGAATGTCGATGAGAGGCTGCAGCCCTTTTTCGTATCGTGTCCAGCGGGCAACCGAGGCCGTCGTGATCGGCTGCCTCGCCTGTGCGACGCTAAAGGTATTGATCCGTCGCTCAGGTGGTGTCGTGCCAAGGCAAGCGCCGTTCCATGCAAGTCCCGCACCGCCCACCAGTTCGGGAATTCGCATCACCGGATCCGACACCAACAGTTCATATGAAGCGCGGTAAAGTCGGGAACCCAACACCTCTTCCCAGTGGTTCATCAGGCGACTGTAGCCAACGGCGTATCTGGCCAGTTCCTCAAGGTTCATGGCGTAGGGGTGTCCCACCGGCGTCAGTTCAGCCTGGAAGATCGACAGGCAGACTGCCCGAAGATCACGCTTGGCCTCGATGAAACGCGCATTCGGAAACGCCGCCGCGAGCGCACCGAGGTAGGTGAAATTGCTGAGCAGCTTGTCCGTCGTCACGCCGCCGCGCGTTGGTGGAATGAGGAATTCCGTTGCCGCGTCGCGTATCGCGCGGATTGCCCGGTGATCCGGCTTGTTACCGGCGTCGCGCACGGCTGAGTGGACATACGGAGTCTCGCCGAGCGGCGTGACGGACGGATGACGCGACAGCACGGTTTCGATCAGTGTCGACCCGCTACGCGGCAGGCCGACGATGAAAATCGGCGCAATGTCAGGACCCTGCCCGTCCTGCGCGGACGCAAACGCCTCGCTGTTCCACGTGTCGGCTATCGCCTGGAAGCGCCCGAGATCCGTCTCGACATCGTATCTGACGGTTTTGCGAAGCTGCTCGTTTCCGGCGAGCAACGCGTCGAACGCGGCCTCGTCGCGGCGCGCATCAATATGCGACTTGGCCAGCGATAGTCCGAAGCTGCCGCGTTGTGCCGGCGACAGAGCGTCGTTGTTCAATCCGCGTTTCATGGCGTCGATTAGCGGGTCTTCGGTGTTCCATTTTTCGCAAAGTCCGATCAGCCGGAAAGGCGAAGGATCGCTCGGGTCGGTCTCTGCAAGTGGCCGTGACAGTCGCGCCGCGGAGTCCAATTCGCCCCATTCCGCAAGTAAGGCCGCAAGACGCCGCGCAGTGGCGCGCGGAAGGTCGCCAAGCCCGTCAACGTAAAGCATGGCGGTCGCCCGACCCTCGGTGCGCTCGATCGCATCGGCGACCAGATCGTGAAGGTCGAACGTGGCGTCGTCCCTAAGCGGTGCAAGGGTTTCGAGCGCCGCTGCTCCCTGCCCCAGCGCAAGATGCGCCTGTGCGCGCAGTGCCATGGTTTCGGGATCTCCGGGCGTGTCTTTCAGGATCTCGACACTCAGATCCAGCGCATCCCGCGGACGGTCCGCACGAAGAAATGCGCTGACCAGATTGACGCGGGCGGCAATCGGAGCGTTCGATCTCTGCGCCAATGGCTGAAGTATTTCGACGGCCGCGCCGCCACGCCCCTGGCGGACAATTGCAAGGCCAAGGTTGGCGCGGGCATCGTCGGAAGCAGGGTCGGCGACAAGCGCGCGGCGCAGATATGCCTCCGCGTCCAACGGATCGTCGGCACTCAGCGCCATGACACCAAGCACGTTCAAAAGCTTGGCGTCGGCGGGAAATCGTTTCAAAAGCTCACCGCCCAGACGCCGGGCGTCGGAGGTTCTTCCAGTCCGCACAAGCGACACCAGATCCGCAAGTGGGGGGCCTGACGCTGCGCCGGGTGCGTTTTCGGCCATAGCGACAAGCGCATTGCGCGCCGCCCCTGCTAGTGGTGCCGATTTCGCGACTTTGCGCGCGCGACCCTTTTGTCCGGCATCCAGAAGTGCGGAGACATAGCGTGTCCATTGCGCCGGATCGGCACCGGCGAATTCCGCTGCGCGTCTTAACCTGGCGAGAGCCTGTTGCTTCTGCGTCGAGTCGGTAGCGCTCACAGTTCCTCGCTCGTCATGAACCGCGATGCTGCCCGCCCCAGCCCGTAGGACACATCGCGAAAGACGTCGTCAAATCCGGCGAACAGCGCCCGATTGAGGTCGCGGCCAGCGGGCGACGAAGTCACTTCCACATAGGTGTCGAGAGCCGCATCGCTGACGGGCCGATACGCCAACGCTAGATATGCGTACAACCACGTCGAGGTGTCATCGCGAATTGACGGCTCCTGCGACCAGACTTCGGTCAGCATCTGCTCCTCGCCCATGTCAAATCCGCCACCATCGGAAAGGCCTCGGTAAAAGGCGAGGCTGGCGTTCATCGCCCCCATGACGTTCAGCTCGATCAGATCGTTGGCATCGACGAACGACTGTATCTGGTCAACGCGCGGGTCGCCGGATTGCGAGAGATCCGCGTATGCCTCTCTGGCCGCCTCCTCCAGATCGGAATCGACAAGCGCACGACGGCCGCTGAGTTCTAGTTCGATGATCCGTGAACCCGCGTCGGAATCGAAGTATTCCAGCAAAGGCGTCACATCGGTTTCCGCCAGTTCCTCGTCAAAGCGCACCCGAAATGTCGCCGCCATGTCACCGGTGTCGTAGATTGCGCTCGCCAGCCCATGCCAGCTGCGACCACCCCGCCCCGGAAACATCTCGGTTTGAAGCTCGTCCGCCTGCACCAGTCCTTCGGTGCGCATGATATCCAGCAATTCCGCCGTCCCAAGTGCCTCGAACAGTCGGTCGAGTTCAGCTTTGTTAGCGGCGCTGGCGGGCAAGGCCAGCAGAGCGACGGCGGCGGCAGCAAGGATCTGGCTACGGATCAGAGTCATGGGATGTTCTCCTGTTCACCCAAGGTTAATAGCGCGGTCGCGCGCTTTAAAGGGACAAGATCGGCTTTTGACGAATATGGGTTGCATGGTGTTCAGGCTTGCCATACATCGCCGCGTGTCTACCAGCGGAGAGGTGCCGGAGTGGTCGATCGGGGCGGTCTCGAAAACCGTTGTTCTCGCAAGGGAACCCAGGGTTCGAATCCCTGTCTCTCCGCCAATAATCTCAGTAAGCTGGTGTTTTAAAAGTCTAATTCTGAAATTTCAAAATTTCGGGGCCATCCACAGGGCCTAAATTTTGCGAAGTGAAAGAGATTGTCTCAGCGTCGGAATCCCGCTTTTGCAGGCAATTTGTCCGAAACCTTCTTCTACTGTTTGGACGACTTGTAACTGAATTCTGGAATGGATCGGCAGGTTTTGAGCTCATGCTTGGAAGGCCGCGAATTTACCACTAAACAACGCCCGCTTCGCCTATACGTTGTTATTTCATTGGGTTTTTCGGTGAAGGGGGATATCGGCAAGGACACAACCGGCGCGCAGATTTTCATCCTTGGGATGGAAGCAATCGCCCAGAGCCGACCTTGATGAACGATTTGGCTTACCACGGTGCATCGTTTCAATTCGGTCGTGTGTGTTACGCTCAGCATTTCGGCGACCAAATGACAGCCTTGGAACCTTCGCATACTTGCGAAAATCCTTCCTGAACCGCAGCAAACGCACAAAGCCTGAGTGACGCCCGACGGATCGGGTGAAGCTGCGGAAGCTGCGCAGCATCCGAACTCGGTTCTGAGCCCAAAACATAAATTGCTGCGATGTGTGAGAACACGAAATTAGATAGGTTTGCGGGTGAGCGGCGGACGCAACGAACAGCGACACCCTGACTCCGATCAACGATTGCTACTCGACCGAAGATATTGGTGTCTCGGCTATCTTTTCCGTAAAAAATGGATGTATCTATTTCGAAGGAGACAAGGTGATGAGCTTCTCGAAAACCAAAGATCGAGTTTGGATCGCCTATAACGTCTTCGCAAGGTGGTTGGCGCGCCAACCCATGCCGGTTCGGAGAGTTGGTTATGGTACCTTCGGGCTTGCGCTTTGGATTGCTTTCTTATTGCCGGGCAACTTGGTGCGCCCAACCTTTGTTGCCTTGTCGAGACAAATGGATGCAAAAAGAACCAGACCGCTGTTTGCAGATTTCGCACGTGGTTTTTGTCGCGGGATAAACAGGATTGAACAGGTCCGTCACGGTCACACCGACACAATTGATGCAATGCTACGCATCCCGGATGAACGAAGACTTGAAGATCTCATGGCAAAAGGCGGCGCAATATTGGTAATCCCGCATACTCACGCCTCACTTCCAATGGGGCGGGGATTGGCAAGACGTTTCCCCATACTGGCTCTGGTGCGCTCAGGAGGTATTGAACAACGAGCAGCCTCTGAATTAGAAATTTACGAAAATCTCGGCTGCGAGTTTTTGGATATTCGGACCGAGAAGCCAACAGTGATAGCCCGAAAAGTGTTGTCAGCACTGAATGACATGCGCCTCGTCGTTGGCACTGCCGATCGCATTAGAAAAGCACCTCCGTTAGAGACGCCCATACATACAGCAAGCGATACAGTGCGGGTCTCGGCGTTTAGCCAACCGGTCGGGATCACCGGTTGGCCGGCAAGGTTTGCACTAAAGGCCGATGTACCCATAATACCTGCAACCATTGTGCAAACCGAAAACACTATCTCGCTCTGCCTGGGAGCCAGCATCAAACCCAGCCAAGATCTGCTAGAGACGACCCAGTGCTGGGTCGACGAACTGGAAAGGCTAATTCGAAAGCATCCAGAGGAATGGACATTCGCGTT
>JBBKWG010000049.1:0-5287 GCA_037968835.1 Paracoccaceae bacterium | reverse complement strand
TGCGAAAGGAGGCGTCCCCATGCCAAAGACGTGGAAACCCCGGACCAAACTGGTCCACGACGGGGTCAGGCGCAGCCAGTATGGCGAGGTCGCGGAACCGATCTTTCTGACCCAGGGCTTCGTTTACGATACCGCCGAACAAGCCGCGCAACGGTTCGAGAAGGCGGGCGAGGACGAATTCATCTATGCCCGCTACGGCAACCCGACCGTGCGGATGTTCGAGGAACGCATCGCCTCGCTTGAAGGCGCCGAGGACGCCTTTGCCACCGCAAGCGGCATGGCGGCCGTGAACGCGGCGCTGACCGCGATGCTGAAGTCGGGCGATCACGTGGTCTCGTCGCGCGCATTGTTCGGGTCGTGTCTTTATATCCTGGAGGACGTTCTGAGCCGCTTTGGCGTCGAAGTCACGTTCGTAGACGGCACCGATCTGGACCAGTGGCGCGCCGCCCTGAGACCCGACACCAAGGCAGTATTCCTCGAAACCATCTCGAACCCGACGCTGGAGGTCATCGACCTCAAGGCGGTGTCGGAGATCGCCCATACGGTCGGCGCTGTCGTCATCGTCGACAATGTTTTCGCGACCCCGGTGTTCAGCCGCGCGTTGGAACTTGGCGCCGATGTCGTGGTCTATTCCGCGACCAAGCACATCGACGGGCAGGGGCGGGTTCTGGGCGGTGTCGTTCTTGGCACCAAGGAATTCATCCGCAAGACGATCGAGCCCTACCTCAAGCACACCGGCGGGGCTATGAGCCCGTTTACGGCGTGGATCCTGCTCAAAGGTCTGGAGACGATCGACCTGCGGGTGCGCGCGCAAGCCGAGGGCGCGATGCAGATCGCGACGACGTTTGAAGGCGATCCCAAGCTGGCGCGGGTGATCTTTCCGCATCTGCCGTCGCACCCCCAGCACCAGGTAGCGACCGGGCAGATGGAAGCGGGCGGGACGGTGGTGACGCTGGATCTGGCGGGCGGGCAGGCGGCGGCGTTCCGGTTCCTCAACGCGCTGGAAATCGTGATCATTTCCAACAACCTGGGCGATGCCAAGTCGATCATCACACATCCGGCGACGACGACCCACCAGCGCCTCAGCGATGCGCAGCGCGCGACACTGGGGATCACGCCGGGGCTGGTGCGTCTAAGCGTCGGCATCGAAGACCCGGAGGACCTGATCGACGACATCCGACAGGCATTGGAGGTCGCGTGAAGCCGTTCCTGATCTTGCAACTGCGGCCCGAGCGCGATGCGTCGGACGGCGAATACGCCGCGATCCTCGACAAGGGCGGGCTTGACGACGCGCAGGCGCATCGGATCCGGCTGGATCAGGAGAGGCTTCCCGAGGGTCTGTCGCTGGACGACTACGCCGGGGTGATCGTCGGCGGCGGACCGGGCTGCGTCAGCGACGATCCGGCAACCAAGGACCCGACCGAGGCGCGCATCGAAGCCTCGATCCTGTCGCTGATGCCCGAAATCACCGCGCGCGACATTCCGTTCATGGGGTGCTGTTATGGCATCGGCATCCTGGCTCACCACATGGGCGCGGTGGTGTCCAAGGCGCGCTATGGCGAGGCGGTCGGGCCAGTTGCGTGCCGGGTAACGGAGGCGGGTCAGATCGATCCCCTGCTGGAAGGTTTGCCGCAGGTTTTCAACACCTTCGTCGGTCACAAGGAGGCAGTTCAGGACCTGCCGGCCGGGGCCGTTCACCTGATGGCGTCCGATCCCTGTCCGTATCAGATGATCCGTTACGGGCAAAACGTCTATGCCACGCAGTTCCACCCCGAAGCCGACGGCAGCGTGTTTGCCGACCGCATCCGCATCTACAAGGATCGCGGCTATTTCGAGCCTGCCGAAGCGGCGGCGCTGACGGCCAAATGCCTTGCCGCCGACGTGACGGTCCCCGCCGAGATCCTGCGCCGCTTTGTCGCCCGCTACGGGTGATCCACGCTGCTCGGGCGGGGGTGGATGGCCGCAAGCGGGCTTTTCTTCCCCAGCCGATGTGACATAGCCTTGAGTTCAGAGCGCCGGAGACGACCCATGACCGATTCCATACGCTGGACGTGCAAGTGCGGGGCCGTCGCGGCGACGATCACGCCCGATTCCGGCACCCGCGCGGTTTGCTATTGTGTGGATTGCCAGGCGTTCGCGCGCCACCTCGGACATCCGGACCTGCTGGACGACGCCGGGGGCAGCGACCTTTATCAGACAACGCCCGACAAGATCGACGTGAGCAAAGGCCGCGAACACCTCGCCTGCCTTCGATTGTCCGACAAGGGGCCGCTTCGCTGGTTCACCGATTGCTGCAAGACGCCGATGGCGAACACGGCCGGGACCATGAGCCTTCCGTTCGCCAGCATGACGGTTCCCGGCTTCGATGATGCCGACAAGGCGGGCCCGGTCGTCGCCCGACTGAACCGCAAAAGCGCGCTGCGACCTGTCTCGGAGCAATCCGGCAGTGTGCTGCGGCTTGTCGGAGGGTTCGCCTATCGGGTGCTGGCAACAAGGCTGTCGGGGCGGCACAAGACGACGCCGTTCTTTGCCCGCGACGGCAAGCCGGTCGCGTCACCGAAGCGTCTGTCGGACACCGAACGAACACGCGCCTATTCGCGCGATGCAAGCCGTTGAGCGGACGTGTCCCTACGGCCAAGGCCAGCGCGCTGATGGATTTGCGGCCCGTCGGGTATGTCATCGGCCTTTTGGTCGCCGCCTTGGGCCTGACCATGCTCATTCCGCTGATGATGGATGTCTACGTCGGCAACGGACACGCGGGGGTGTTCCTCGAATCCTCGATAATGACGACGCTGACGGGCGGATTGCTGGCGCTTGCCTGCGCAAACAGCGTCGGCGATCGCATGACGATCCAGCAGATCTTCCTTCTGACCACCGGTGTGTGGGCCGTGCTGCCGGTTTTCGGCGCCATTCCATTCATGCAAGGCGCAACCGACGCGCGCGCCGTTGACGCTTATTTCGAGGCGATGTCGGGGCTGACGACGACGGGTTCTACCGTATTCACCGGACTTGATGCGCTGCCCCAGGGCCTGCTGTTGTGGCGTTCGATGCTGCAATGGTTCGGCGGTATCGGTATAATCGTGGTCGCGATGGTGTTCCTGCCGGAACTGCGCGTCGGCGGCATGCAGATATTCCGGTCCGAAGCCTTTGATACGGCGGGAAAAGTCCTGCCGCGCGCGGCCGAGATCGCGTCCCGGATTTCGGTCGTCTATGCCGCGCTGACGTTGGCGTGCATCCTGTCCTATCTCGCCGTTGGCATGACCCCTTTCGACGCCGTGAACCATGCGCTGACCAGCGTTTCGACCGGCGGATTCTCGACCCATGATGCGTCGTTCGGCGTCTATCAGGGGCCCGCGGAATACGTCGCCTCGGTTTTCATGGTGCTCGCCAGCCTGCCGTTCGTGCGCTACGTGCAGCTTCTGGCCGGAACCGCCAGACCGATCTGGGTCGACAGTCAGATCCGGGCGTTTCTGGGGGTTATTGCGGTTCTGGTCGTCATCATCATGGTGTTTCGCATCTTGGTGAACGGCGACCATCTGGAGCATAGCCTTCGCGAAGGCTTGTTCAACGTCACGTCGATCATAACCGGCACCGGTTACGCCAGCGTCGACTATCAGCTTTGGGGTGCTTTTCCCGTCGTGGTATTCTTCTTTCTCGGGCTGATCGGAGGGTGCGCGGGGTCGACGTGCTGTTCGGTCAAGATATTCCGGTATCAGCTTCTGGTGTCGGCCATTGCGACCCAGATCCGCCGAATCCACTCGCCCCACGGCATCTTCCAGCCGAAATACGAGGGCCGCGCGGTGACACTGGACGTCGTGTCTTCGGTGATGGCGTTCTTCGTGCTGTTTTACGTCTCGCTCGGGATTCTGAGCGTGCTTCTGGCGGCGACGGGACTCGATTTCATCACCTCGGTCTCCGGAGCGGCGACGGCGATTGCGAATGTCGGACCGGGCCTGGGTGACACGATCGGACCCTCGGGTAACTTCTCGACGCTGAACGACACCGCGAAGTGGTTGCTTGCGTTCGGGATGCTGGTCGGGCGGCTTGAGTTGATGGCGGTCTTCGTCATCTTCACTTTGAAATTCTGGAGGTATTGATGCGACCCTTGGGAGTTGAATTGGCGGCCCTGCTGGCCGACCGGGGCGTGGATACGATCTTCGGCATTCCCGGCGTCCACAATATCGAGATGTATCGCGGGATCGAAGAAGCGGGACTGACCCACATCCTGGCGCGTCACGAACAGGGCGCGGGCTTCATGGCCGATGGCTATGCCCGTGCGTCGGGCAAGCCGGGGGTCGCCTTTGTCATCACCGGACCGGGGCTGACCAATATCATGACCCCGATGGGGCAGGCGTATTCGGATTCGGTCCCGATGCTGGTGATTTCAAGCTGTCTCGACGAGACAGCGGCGAAACGCGGGCAACTCCATCAGATGCGCGATCAGGAGGGGGCCGCGCGGACGGTGTGCGACTGGTCCGAGACGGCGCGGACGGCTGAAGCAGCCTTCGTGCTTGTCGACCGCGCCATGGCCGAGTTTCGCACCGAGCGGGCGCGACCAAAGCATGTGCAGATCCCGATTGGAGTGCTGGGCAGCGACAGCGAGGCGTGCTGTCCGCGCCCCGCCACCCCGAAGAGGCCGGCGATTGCTGCCGACGGCCTGAGCGACATTGCGTCCGATCTGGACCACGCGAACCGTCCGGTTTTCATCTTCGGTGGCGGTGCGAAAGGGGCGCAGGTCGGCGAGTTGCTTGCCGCCACCGGGGCCGCCAGTTTCACGACTTACGCCGGGACGGGAATCGTTCCGCCTGACACCCCGCGCTATTTCGGATCGAACCTCACGCGTCCCGGCAGCGCCGACGTCATCGCCTCGTCGGATCTGGTGATCGCCATCGGCACCGAACTGGCCGATGTCGACCTGCTGCGCGACCATCTGGCCGAGGGCGTGCGCCTGATCCGGGTCGATATCGACCCGCAATCGCTGGTCGACGGGCATCTGGCCAAACGCACCGTGCTGATGGATGCGGAACGCTTCGTTCGCGCGATCATGTCATTGCTCGACCAAGGCGGCGTGGCGCGGGCCGATGGGTGGAGCGCCGACGAAATCGCCGCCGCCCGGTCGCGCTGGAAAGCCGAGGTCGCGGCGATGTATCCCGGCATCGTGCCGGTCTGCGATGCGCTGCGACAGGCGGTTCCGCCGGATGTGATGATCTTTTCCGACATGACCCAGATCGCCTATGTCGCCAAGGATGTTTGGGACATGCCGAGTCCCGGGATGTGGCATCATCCC
>JBBKWG010000048.1:0-9349 GCA_037968835.1 Paracoccaceae bacterium | reverse complement strand
ATCTGAACGGGCCGGTGTCGCAGGTCATGCACACCACGCCGACGACTGTCACAAAGGGCGATCCCGACGAAGCCGTCCGCCGACTTATCCGCCAACGCAAGCTGCATCATGTCCCGGTTATCGACAGCGAGGGGCGACTGGTCGATCTGGCCACGGTCGAGGATTTGTTCGGCGTCACGCCCCGCGACACCCGCGTCGTTCTGATGGCGGGCGGTCTTGGCAAACGGCTCAGACCACTTACCGAAACGGTGCCGAAACCGATGCTGACTATCGGGGGCAAGCCGTTGCTGGAACAGATCATCGCGGTCTTCGCCGAACAGGGGTTTTCGCAGATTTCGATCTCGGTGAACTACCGCCGGGAGATGGTGCAGGACTACTTCGGCGACGGTGAGAAATTCGGTGTCGATATCGAGTATATCGTCGAGGATCAGGCGATGGGCACCGCTGGGGCGCTGTCGCTTCTGCGCGAACGCCCCGAACGTCCCTTTATCGTAATGAACGGCGATCTGCTGGTGTCGTTGCGCTTTGAAAGCCTGCTGAATTTCCACCGCGAGATGGGCGCGTCCGGGACTATGGTCGTGCGCGAATATTCCCATCAGGTGCCCTACGGCGTCGTGCGCTCCGAGGGAGATCTGATGACGGCGATCGAGGAAAAACCGGTCGAGCGCTATTTCGTGAATGGTGGGATATACGTATTGTCGCCGGACGCGCTGGATCAGATCGAGGCGGGACAAGCGCTTGATATGCCGACGCTTCTTACCCGTATGACTGAGCGAGGCAAGAAAGTCGCTGTCTTCCCGCTCGGCGATTACTGGCGCGATATCGGTCGGATCGACGATCTTGAAGCGGCACGCTCTGAATTCGACAGTGTTTTTCGCCCGTGACGTCGACTTGCATTTGGGCACATTGACATGGCTGAACTGCCACCCCTGACCATACTCCTCGGGCCGCAAACCGAACTGGGTCTGACGCTGAATTCACTGGTGCGAACAGAGCGCGCATCGTTTGCCGAGCACGGTCTGACCGCATGGCCGAACCGGATTGCCACGCGGCTGTTGCGAGAGGGCGTCAAAGGCACGGATCCCATCGCTGAACGCCGAACAGCGTTTCAGGCCGCCATCGCTCCAATCGGTCCGCCTGTATTCCTGTCAGCGGTGAATTATTTCGGCGCGCCGACATCGGCTTTCCAGAAAGCCGAGCTTTTCCCCGATGTTGAGGCATTGCTTTTGGGAATGGCTGAACTCGTTGCGGGCAGTTCACCGCGCTTGGTCGTCACGCTCGATGCGGTGCACCGCTTCTTTCTCGACGCCGCGTCCGAGGCGCTTCAGCGGCGGGTCAGCGGAACGGCGTGGGAAGTGCTATACGAGCTAAGCTGGGCAGATCTACTAACTGAAATCGTCGCGGCCCTGCCCGGTTGCAAGGTGCTTGTTCTGACACCCCACGCCGCGGCGGTGCAGTCGCCGGACGTCCTGACTTCGCTTTTTGGCCCTGCGGCAAACACCCTCGAAGACCCTTGGGCATTGGCGCGTATTTGTCTGACGCTGACCGGGCAAGCGGCGTTGGATAACCTGCTGACCGTCGGTCCCGTCGGGCCGGAGCGAGTCGAAGAGCTGTTGGCGGCATTTCCTGTCGTGCCAGAACCCGCTGTCGTTCAGGAAAAGCTTGGCATGGACACACTGACCACAACGTTGATCGAACAGCGCTTTCGCGAGGACTTGCGCGGAATCGAGGTCATGGATCGGGTTCAGGTGCTGTGACTGGCGGCAGCGTCGAAACGCGATTGATGCGAACTCGGATATTCGCGGGCGCGAAGTTGGTGGCGGCAACCCGGACGGCGGATAGGGTCTGGGTGACGTTTCTGAGCGGGGCCGACCCGGCGGCGGTTGCCGCTGAGTTCGGGCAAGATTGCCTGTCCCTGAAACAGATCGGCGGCGGACTTCTGGCGGTACTTTCGCCAGAAACGTCCCTTGAAACAGAGCCTTTCGAGCCGAATCTCATGTCAGGCCGCAACGTCCTGCTGGCGATCCGCAACGGCGAACCAGCGGCGCTGGTGATCGACTGGCTGCGCTATCATCGCGACCGGTTCGGCACCAACGGCGCGTTGATCCTCGACCGATCACGACCTGAAGTGGCCGACGATTTCACGACAGATTTGCGCGCAGGAGTCACGCCCTACGATCCGCCGGTCGTCCTAGTCCGGATCGACGCGCCGCTCGGGGCGTCCGATATGCCGCCAGCGCATCACCCCGCAATGGCCCCCGGAGCGCCGGAACGCGTGCGTGCGGCACCGCCGGAGCCCGACGCATGGACGGCGCCGTTCGGCGAAACCATCCTTTTGGAAACCTTGCGACGGCGCTTCCTGATGGCGGCGCGTGCGGTAGCATTTCTTGATATCGCCGACCTGATGCTGCCCGACGCCGAAGGAACGCCGTTCGACCGCGCGGCGACTGCGCCGGGCCGGGTCGTGCAATTGCTGGGACGCGAGATCTATCCCTGGCGGCTGCGCCAGAATGCCCCCGCGCATTTTAGCGACCACATTTGCTCGCGGCTTGGCGAACAGCGCTGGGTGCCGCGGTGGTGCGTTGCGCCCACCGACGTCGACGGCGAAACGTTCTGGCGCATGATCCGCGTTGGCGGCGCGACAACGGCGAGCGGAGCGCCGGCACATTTTCTGCGCGCAATGGGCGTGGCGTTTCCGGGCGCACCCATTGGCCAGATCGTCGCCAAGTCGGAGCTTGTCGAGGATGCGACGGCCCTGTCGCTGATACGCGACGTGTTTGCCGCAGACCCGATCCGGATGCCGAAACGCGCAACTGCGGTGGTTTCGCACCAAGATCAGCGGCAGGTATGCATCGTGACCGCGATGAAAAACGAGGGAGCGTTCCTGATCGACTGGCTGGCCCATCACCGCGCGCTCGGGATCAAGCAATTTCTCGTCTTTTCAAACGATTGCGCCGACGGGACAGACACGCTTCTGAACATGCTCGCGGACGAAGAAATCCTGGAGCACCGCCAGAATCCGTTCCGTGAAACCGGTGGTGTGCCTCAACATGCCGCGTTCCGTGCCGCCGAGAAGGAAGAGATAGTTACCGGCGCAGACTGGTTACTGACTCTCGACGTGGACGAGTACATCAACATTCACGCAGGCCACGGGCGTATCGACGATCTGTTCGACGCGGTGCCCGACGCCACCATGATTTCCATGCCCTGGCGACTGTTCGGCAATGCAGATCGCCACGATTTCGACGCGGCACCGGTGGTCCGGCAGTTTCCACTGTGCGCACCGGCGTTCTGTCCCAAGCCGCATCAGGCGTGGGGGTTCAAGACGCTTTACCGCAACGCCGGTCTTTTCCGACGATTGAGCGTACATCGACCCAAAGGCATGAATGCGGCTGCAGCGCAGGATATCCGCTGGGTCAACGGTTCGGGGCAGCCGATGCCGCCAACGATGTGGCGTTCTGCCTGGCGGATGGGTACGGGAAACTGGGGCTACGAGTTGGTTTCGATCAACCACTATGCCGTCCGCAGTGCTGAGAGCTTTCTGGTCAAACGCGACCGTGGGCGCGTCAACCACACCGACCGCGATCAGGGACTGGCCTATTGGTTTCGCATGAACCACAACGCCGTCGAGGACGGCTCGATCCGACGCATGGACGACGCTGTAGAAATCGCGCGGGCCGAGTTGATGGCGTTGCCGGGTGTGGCCGCTGCCCATCAGGTAGCAATCGACTGGCACCGAACGCGGATCACTACGCTAAAGGCCGATGCCGATCACGCTGAACTTTTTCGGGCTATAACCAGTCCGCGCATGGAAAAGCTGTCGCGGATGCTGTCGCACTTTGGAACGAACGTGTTTCTCGCCGGTCCGGAGGGGATCCCCGACGAGATCGTCGCCCGTGACCCAAGCGAGGAATTCCAGTTCACGGTGCCGCGTTTCTTGCGCCCTTAGATCGCCCACCAGGCAACGCCGCCCGGTGCGATCTCCAGATCGTTCCACTCGACGGTCACAGGGCTGTAGTTGAAGGCAAAGCGATGGCTCGCGGTATCGCGAAGCCGCAACCCGTCGGGCAGCATCGCACGCTCGATCCCGGCCGTGTCGCACGCGCCTGCGAGGATGCGGTCCCATCCGGTCCGATCCGGCCACCCGGCCAGATAATGCAATCCGCCCTTGGCAACGAAAGCCGGGCGACCATCCTCGGTCGCTATCACTTCCTGCGCTTTGCCCTCGAGATGCTCGAACCAGTGAACAAATGCGCCGCCCCCGTCCAACGGAACCTCCGCTCCGGGCGGCAGGCTTTCGACCAGTGAAACAGTGGTATCCAGGCCCGGAAGCGCGGGCGGAAGCGGCACCGGAATCGCGCCTTCGCGCGTTTTCGCGCCAGAGCGCGGCCCGACGACGACGCACCCGCGATGCGACCCCATCCGGGCTGTCAGGTCGTCTGACAGGATCGCAAGACCGGGCGCAAGAACCAGTTTGTAGCCGTCCAGATCGCTGCTCGCTGGAACGATGTCGATGGACAAGCCCGCTCGCCGTAGCGCGCGATATGCATCGAGCACCAGTCGGAAATAGCTGAAATCGGCACCCTGTGGCTGGGTTTCGAACACCCACGACGCCGTATAATCGAAGATTAACGCCACCGACGCCGTGGCACAAGTGATCTCGCCCATTGAGGCGATTTCGTCAGCGACCCGCTTGGCTTCTTCCAGCGCCGGAGCCGGCTCGTTATCGGGCCGCAACAATCCCGCATGGTGCTGTTCTTGCGCGAACGGTGCCTGTCGCCAGCGGAAATAACAGACCGCTTCGGCCCCGTGCGCAATCGCCTCCCACGCCCAGAGCCGCGCCATGCCGGGCAGCGGGGCAGGGTTCCACGGTGCCCAGTTCACCGGTCCGGGCTGTTGTTCCATCACCCACCATCGACCCTTGCCAACGGCACGGTACAGATCGTGGTGGAACGCCTGATTGTCCGGATCGCCCTGCCGCAGATAACGTGCCTTGTCTTCGTCGCTGGCCTCCAACCGGTCGGACAGAAAGCCGATCGGGTAGCTGTCCCAACTCGCGATATCCAGATCCGCGCCGACGTCGAAATGATCGAACGCCAGTTCGCGACCCATGTAATTATGAATGAGCGGGGCGTACGTCAGGCGATGCAGCACGTCCGTCTGCACCCGATTGAACGCAACGACCTGATCCGAGGAATAGCGCCGGAAATCAAGCACATGCGCGGGATTCGGTTCGGTCACCGTAAGGTTCGGCAGCTCGATCTCGTCGAAATCGTCATACTCCATCGCCCAGAACACATTGCCCCAGGCCGCGTTCAGGGCAGCCGGCGACTGATATTTCTGTGCCAACCAGTTGCGAAACCCTGTCCGGGCGTTGGATGAATAGCTGAGCGTGGTTTCGTGGCAGCCGTATTCGTTGTCGATCTGCCAGGCGTGGACGTGGGGGTGCTTGCCGTAACGCTCGCCCAGAAGCTGCGCGATGCGGCGACATTCCGTGCGGTAGCCTTCGTGGCTGAAGCAATAATGGCGGCGCGATCCGAAACCGCGCGGATGGCCATTGGCGTCGACCGGCAGCATGTCGGGATGACGTGTCAGCATCCAGCGCGGCGGCGTCGCGGTTGGGGTGCCAAGGACAACCTTCAACCCGGCCTCGCCAAGCGTGTCGATTGCGCGGTCGAGCCAGCCGAAGTGGAGGTCGCCGGGCGCAGGTTCCAGCCGCGACCAGGCGAACTCGCCTATCCGCACCCATGTCAGCCCGGTCGCGGCCATGCGGCGCGCGTCGTCGGCCCAGATCTCTTCGGGCCAGTGTTCGGGATAATAGCAAACGCCAAGAGCGGGGGTCACAGGATCACCCGATGTTCCGCCTGGCCCTGCGCGATGCCGTCAAACGCGAAAGTCATTCCGTGTTGTGCGGACCGCGCCGTATCCGACGCGCTGACGCCGTTCGCTGCGGTTGTGCAGAACAATGTCGTAAGTTCTTGTCCGCCGAACGCAGGGCACGAAGTATGCGCCGCATTTACGTTGATGGCCCTCAGAAACTTGCCGTCGGGCGAATAGGCCGCCACGCGCCACGCGCCCCATTGCGCATTCCAGAGCGTCCCCTCGGCGGCGACGACCGCACCGTCGGGGGATAACCCTTCGCCCGATAGGTCGAGCCATGCCACGGCGTCGCCATCGGGCCATCCGTCAGCCGCACTCAGGGGCTGCCGCATGATCGCTGCCACGCGCGTGTCGGTCCAATAGGCGAAACGCCGGTCGGGGGAAAAACAGATGGCATTGCTGATCGAAATGTTCGGGTAAAGCTTGCGCAATTCGCCCCGGTAAAACCGATAGATCGCGCCCGCGCCCTGTTCCGCAACCTTGCCCATCGTGCCGATCCAGAACCCGCCCCACGGATCAGCGCGCCCGTCATTGGACCGGGTCGCGCGGTTATCGGCTTCGAGTGACGCAATGTCGCGCGATGTTTCCAGTTCCAGATCGAAGAGAAAAAGCCGGCTCTCGGAGGCGATCAGCAGAGACGTGTCATCGACCCAGCCCGCCGCCGAGACGTGTTCGTCAAACTGAACGATCCGCGTCTTGCCACTTTCGCGGGTCAACAGCCGGTGCTTGATGATGTCGAACCAGTAAAGTTGCGCGCGTCCGGGGTGCCAGAGCGGGCCCTCGCCAAGCGCGCAAATCGTGTCGTCGTAGACCGGTGTCATGCCGCAAGCGCGTCCCAAGCTGCCACCAGTTCCGTTGCCTTGAAGGTGATATCTGCAACGCTGTCTCCGGGGCGGTACAGCGACGAACCGATGCCGAACCCGTTCGCTCCGGCCTTCAGCCATTCCGCGAAATTCTCGGGTCCGACGCCGCCGACCATGAATATCTGGGTTTCATGCGGCAGGACGGCGCGGATGGCTTTCAAGCCTTCGGTCCCCATCTGGAACGCCGGAAAGACCTTCAGCCCGGTGGCGCCATAGCGGAGTGCCTCGAAACATTCGGTCGGGGTCAAGACGCCGGGAAAGCTTTTCATTCCCAGCGTCTTAGTCGCAAGGATCACCGACTTGAAGCAGTTGGGCGACACGACCATCCGCCCGCCGACGCGATAGACATGCGCGACCTGTTCGGAAGTCAGAACGGTTCCAGCGCCGATAAGTGCCTGTTCGCCGTGCGCCTCGACCATCAATTCTATGGATTTGAGCGCGTCGGGCGAATTCAGCGGCACCTCGATCTGGTCGATCCCGGCGTCGATCAGGGCGGCGGCGGTTTCAACCGCCTCGCGGGGTTCGATTCCGCGCAGGATCGCGATCAGGGGGCGGCTCATGACTTTGTCTCCTTCAGCAGCGCGCGGGCGGCGGCAAGACCCGCCAGCGTGGTTGCGGTCCCGTCGGCAATTGTCGGCACAACGCCTTGTGGGGCGAGCGCCTTGGCGTAGTTTCCGCATAATGTCGGATCGCCGACAAGGACGATCTCTTGTCCGAGCCAATAAGGCTTGGCGGCGGCAAGTTCGGCTCCGATGAGGAAGCCGGAGATTTTTGCCCGTGCAACTGCCCCTGTGAGCCCTGCCAGCAAGCCTTCCGCGCGAAGTGAGAACAGTCGCGCCGCCAATGCCTCTGGTTTTGCCATCGCATCCGCAACCGCGCCAAGAAATGCGTCGTCGTCCCAACCCTCGCCGATGGTGTGGCGCAGAACGGAATGTTGGCCGAGAAGTGCGAACAATTCGCCGGTCATGAAGGTTCGAAAACTGACGACCTCACCGGCGGAAATGTAGGCCCATTTGGTGTGGGTGCCGGGAAGGCATAGCACGCCATCGAACGCCGGAAATTTTGCCAGATGTCCGGCGATCTGTGTTTCTTCTCCGCGCATTACGTCGGCTGGTGACATCTGTTTCAGACCCGGGATGACGCGGACGTCGAGGCGGCTGTCGCGCACCTCGGGCGTTGCCAGTCGATGCGACAACGGACGGCAGGGAACGCTGGCATAGGGAGCTTCGACCCAGCCTTGCCGCGATCCGACCATGCCGCAGGCGATGATGGGGATTTTCGATTGCCCGAGCCAGGGGTCGATCAGTTCGATCAGGGCTGGCTCGAAACCGGATTTGTCGAGCGTCCCCATGCCCTTGTCCGACGTTGCTTCGGCCACGGCATTGTCGCCCCGCATGGCCCAGGCGCGGAGATGCGATGTGCCCCAGTCGACGGCGATCCAGTCGGCGTATTTGGCTTCTCCCGACATCACCCTGTCACCACGACTCCACCATCGACCACCAGGGCTTGTCCGGTCATGGCGGCTGACGCATTCGACGCGAGGAACAATGTCGGCGCCACGATGTCTTCTGGTTTCAGGTGTTCTTTCAAGCACATACGGTCCATATGCGCGGCGAGGTCCTGGGGGCTGGCCCACTTCTCGAGCTGCTTTTCGGTCAGCACCCAGCCGGGGGCGAGCGCGTTGACGCGGATTTTGTCGCCGCCGAATTCTCGGGCGAGCGATCGGGTCAGGCCATTGATCCCGGAATTGGCCGAGGTGTAGGCGGGATAGCCTGCGTTGCCCATCATGTAGCTGATCGAGGTGAAGTTGATGATCGACCCGCCACCGGCATTTTGCATGCCTTCGATCACGGACTGGCAGGCGAAGAAATAGGCTTTGAAATTGATCGCCTGGCTCCAGTCCCAGAACGCCTCGTCGACGTCCAGCGTCTTGTGACGTTGGTCATTGGCGGCGTTGTTGACCAGCACCGTGACCGGTCCGTGGGCGTCGGACGCTTCGGCGATGCAGGCTTTCAGCCGCGCGATATCGGTGATGTCGCATTGCAGGAACAGCGGCGCGTTGCCATGCTTTTCGCCCATCTCGGCGGCAAATTCGGAGGCGTCTGACCGCTGCACGAATGCGACCCTGGCACCCTGTTCAAGGAAGCCTTCGGTGAGGTATGCGCCGATGCCGGAACCGCCGCCGGTGATGAAAACGGAGGCATCCTTGAGATCGGGAAAAGTGGCTTTGGGCATGGTCAAACTCCGTATCGGCAAAGTGTCGGTATCACGTCGGTAAAGCGTCGGTAATCATAAGCGGTTGCCTTCGATCACCCACATGCTCTCCGGGAACGACCACGGCAGGGTCAATCCCTGGCTCATCAGGTAGCGGCCCGACAGGTCGAGGGCGCCGTCTTTCAGGGGAACATTTCCCCGCGACAGTTTCGGGGCATCGGCGCGATTGAGCAGCGTCACGCGATAGCGCGCGTCCGCGTCGAGGCGCGTCAGGCGCAAGGGACGGGGTGAAATCTGCGCCGACGTCGTGGCCTTGCCGGCGAAGACGACGAAGCGGTGGCTGTCGCGCGCCATCTGTTGTTCGGCGATGACCGCCGGGTCGGCGCTGTCCA
>JBBKWG010000047.1:0-3732 GCA_037968835.1 Paracoccaceae bacterium | reverse complement strand
GGTGGAGAGCGCGGGCGATTTTGCTGATGCGCTCGCCAGCTGCCAGCGCGAAGCCAAAGCATCGTTCGGAAATGATATCGTGTTAATCGAAAAATGGATCGAGAGCCCGCGCCATATCGAGGTACAAATATTTGGCGACAGCCACGGCAATGTCGTCCATCTGTTCGAACGCGATTGCTCGCTTCAGCGCCGCCACCAGAAAGTGATCGAGGAAGCTCCGGCACCGGGCATGACCGAGGAAATGCGCGCTGAAATGGGTGCGGCGGGCGTGCGCGCCGCGCTGGCTGTCGGCTATTCGGGGGCCGGAACTGTCGAGTTCATCGTCGATGCATCCGACGGTCTGCGCTCCGACCGGTTCTGGTTCATGGAGATGAATACCCGCCTTCAGGTCGAACATCCGGTAACCGAGGCGATTACCGGCGTCGATCTGGTCGAATGGCAGCTCCGCGTTGCCATGGGCGAGCCGCTGCCGATGGAACAGGATGAGCTTTCGATCAGGGGCCATGCCATCGAAGCGCGCCTTTATGCCGAAGACGCCGCCGCTGGCTTCCTGCCGGCAACTGGCCAGCTTCGCCATTTGCGTTTTCCTCAGACCGCGCGGATCGACACTGGCGTCAGGCAGGGCGATGCAATCACGCCGTTCTACGATCCGATGATCGCAAAGATCACTGTCCATGCCGCCGATCGGGCGGCAGCACTTCGTGCGATGGACCGCGCGCTTGCTACGACCGAAATCGGCGGAACTGTCACCAATCTCGCGTTTCTGGTTCGCCTGATGCGCCAACCGGATTTCGTCGCGGGCGATCTGGACACGGGCATAATCGAGCGAAACCTTGACGACCTGATTTCGCCGGCTGTTGCTTCCAATAATGCGCTTGCCGTGGCTGCCGTCGCGGCTCTCAGTCTCGATGAGGGTCCGTGTCGCGGGTTCACTCTCTGGGCACCGCTGCGTCACCGCGTGGTGCTGGACGAACGGGTTCTCTTTGTGTCCCCCACGCCGGAAGGGGCGGTAGCTTCGATTGATGACGCCGACGTTTCCGTTGAACACGCAAGCGGGGCCTGGCGCGTCGACGGGCGCAAGGTTGACCTCAACCCGGTGCGCTTGCCCAACGCCGTCCATGTGTTCGGACCGGGTGGCGGTCGTTTTGCGATTGCCGACGCGCTCGACCGCGCCGGGGCAGAAACCACCGGAGGCGCGATTCTCGCGCCGATGCCGGGCAAGGTCACGGTGGTCAATGTCGCGCCCGGAGATGTGGTAATCAAAGGACAGCGGTTGGTGATCCTGGAAGCCATGAAGATGGAACACACCCTTGTGGCCCCGCGCGACGGTGTTGTTGCCGAAGTCCTCGCAGCACCCGGCGATCAGGTCGAGGCGGGGGTTCCGCTGGTGCGCATGGCGGAGGACGAAACATGATCGTCCTTCATCACTGCCACCAGACGCGATCCATGCGCGTTCTGTGGTTGCTGCACGAGCTTGGGCTTGAATTCGAACTCAAGGTGCGTTCATTCGACAAATCGCTGAGAGAGCCCGAATACCTGAGCCGTTCGCCTGCTGGTCGCGTGCCGGCATTGGAGATCGCTGGCGAGACGCTTTTTGAATCCGGCGCGATCCTGCAATACCTTTGCGCGAAATATCCCGAACCGGGGTTCGGGCGGACGCCGGACGATCCTGACTGGCCGGATTGGCTGATGTGGCTGCACTTCGGCGAAACCATCAGCCAACACACCGCGGCGCTGACCCAGCAGCATATCGTGCTCTACGAAGATTCCATGCGATCGGGAATCGTCATGAAGCTGGAGGCCGCGCGCATCGGTAAGTGCTTCGATGCGATCGAGGCGCGCCTGTCCACACCGCTGGAAAATCGCGACAACCTGCTGACCAGTGGCTTCTCTGCTGCGGACATCGCGGTCGGGCAGGCGACGTATATGGCCTCGCACTTCGTGCGGCTGGATCGGTGGCCGGAGTTGTCGTATTGGTACCAGCGGATCACGTCTCGACCGGCATTCAAGGATTCGCTGCCGCCGCCCGCCGCCGAGTTGCTGTATTCGCAGGATTTCTACGAGGCCTGGGATGCTTAGGCGAATTGGCAGAGGTCGCCATGGGTGACTTTGTCGAGATCGTCGAAGTCGGCCCGCGTGACGGTCTTCAGAACGAACCGCGCGCGATTCCTGTGGCCGAGAAAGTCACGCTCATAGACCTGTTGTCCACCGCTGGTTTCCGTCGGATTGAAGTTGCCAGTTTCGTCAGCCCGAAATGGGTGCCTCAGATGGCGGGTTCCAGCGAGGTCATGGCAGCGATCAAACGCGTTAAGGGCGTGAGATATTGCGCACTCACACCCAATTTGCGCGGACTTGAGGACGCACTGGCCGCGAAGGTCGACGAAGTGGCGGTCTTCGCGTCGGCGTCCGAGAGGTTCAGCCGGGCCAATATCAACGCTTCCATCGCAGACAGCCTCGAACGCTTCAAGCCGGTCGTGGCGTTGGCTGGCGAACGAGGGACGCGGGTTCGCGGCTACGTCTCTTGTGTTACGGATTGTCCGTTCAACGGTCCCGTCGATCCTGGCGCGGTCATCCGCGTCGCGCGTGCCCTTCTGGAGATGGGATGCTTCGAGATTTCGCTTGGCGACACCATCGGTCGCGGGACACCCGACAAGGTCGACACAATGCTTTCGGCTGTTCTTGACGTGGCCGAGCCCCGCCAACTCGCGGGCCATTTCCACGACACGTCGGGTCTGGCGCTGGAGAATATCGGCGTCGCGCTGGAACGTGGGGTCAGGATTTTCGACGCTGCGGTCGGCGGATTGGGCGGATGCCCCTATGCGCCCGGTGCGGCTGGAAATGTCGCGACCGAGGCCGTGGCGGAATACCTTGGGGCGCACGCCTTTGCGCATGGCCTCGACGTGGCGGTTCTGAGCACGGCGGCAGGTATGGCCCGCGATATGCGCAAGGAGCGATGATGGAGACTGTACGCATTGAAACCGATACACGCGGCGTCGCGCATCTGTGGCTGACACGGCCCGAGAAGCGGAACGCCATGTCGGCGACCATGATCGACGAGTTGAGCCAGGCCGCTGAACGTCTTGCCGAGGATGACGCGGTCCGGTGCGTCGTACTTGCCGCCGAGGGACCCGTGTTCTGTGCCGGTGGCGATCTTGGCTGGATGCAACAGCAAATGGCGGCGGATGCGGCGACGCGGAGGGCGGAAGCCACGAAACTGGCGATGATGTTGAAGGCGCTCAACGAACTTCCCAAACCCCTTATCGGTCGCGTGCACGGTAACGCGTTTGGCGGGGGTGTCGGCCTCATGTCGGTGTGCGATGTCGTCGTCGCGGCGGAAAACCTGACGTTCGGATTGACCGAGACCCGGCTAGGTCTGATCCCGGCGACAATCGGTCCCTATGTCGTGGCGCGCATGGGTGAGGCGATGGCACGCCGGGTGTTCTTCTCGTCGCGGCTGTTCGGGGTCACTGAGGCTTGCCAGATGGGACTGGTCGCTCGGATCGTTTCGGCTGATGAACTCGACAATGCGGTCGAGGCCGAGATCGAGCCTTACATGGCCTGCGCAACAGGTGCCGTCGCCGAAGCGAAAGCGCTTGTCAGGTCGTTGGGCCCTGTGATCGACGAAGCGGCCATCGCTCATACGATTGACGCGCTGGTAACCCGTTGGGAAAGCGACGAATCCCGGGAAGGCACCGCGGCGTTTTTCGAGAAGCGCAAAGCCGACTGGATGCG
>JBBKWG010000046.1:0-31528 GCA_037968835.1 Paracoccaceae bacterium | reverse complement strand
TTGCGAGACCTGTGGATGAAGGTCATCGCGCTGCCGGTCGGTGATCAGAAGAAACCTGACGGGCCGCGAGGATAGCATACGGATTTGCGCAACCTGATGGTTGACCAGCGTTGCCGGATACTTGGTTCCCCAAAGCACCATGACGCACTGCCAGACCGGCGCGGACGATGTGTCTTTCATTTGCGCCCCTTGCACGCGTCGGTTTTACGCGTAGATCGTCTCGCACACCCTGCCGGGTTATCCAAGGTTTGCACGCTCTTTCTTCTTGCCGATCCAGCGACGCGCACCGGGGCCGTTTTTGCCCATTTGATCGTCCGGATTGTATAGGGGACAGGTCTCGAGCGACAGGCAGCCGCAGCCGATGCAAAAGCCCATCTGATCGCGCAGACGGCGAAGAAGTTCGATGCGCTCGTCCAGAAGGTCGCTCCACGGGCGCGCCGCATCAGACCATTCCGCCGCGCTAATCGCACGTTCGCGCGGCAACCGGTCGAGCACTGCTTTGACTTCCGACAAGGGAACGCCGACTGATTGAGCGATCCGCACAATCGCAAGACGTCGCAATTCACGGCGGTCGTAGCGGCGGTGATTGGCATCGGTTCGCCAACTTTTGATCAGGCCTTCTGCCTCGTAGTAGTGGACGGTCGAGACCGGAACCCCTGCCCGTGCGGCAAACGCGCCGACGCTGAGGTCGTTGGGCTGTGGCTTCTTCATGGCTCTTGACCTCAAGTTGACTTGAGGTCGTAGCGTCCCACAACATCATCAGCGAATCAAGGAATGCAGTTATGCTGAAACGCCTATTTACCTTTACCGACCGCCTTCGCGCCGAGGTTGCCGACGAAGTCGGGTCGTTGTGTCATGCCCAGCAGATCGAAGACCTTGCGCGGACGCGGCATCTGATGAGCGATGTCGGACTTGATTGCGGGTGCGATCGGCCCGCTTCCAGGGTCAATATCGAGCGAACGAATTGACGTCGACCAAATGCGCCGGCGAAGCGACTGCCTCGAGAGTGGTGGGTGATAAGAGATTCGAACTCCTGACATCTTCGATGTGAACGAAGCGCTCTACCACTGAGCTAATCACCCGCCGGGCCTCGTCTTAGCGGGTGGTGCAGATCCGTGCAAGTGAGCCAAAAGGTTCGGATCGCGCTAATAGTGATGCTAACGTGTTACATTCCTGCGCCGCTCGCTCTTTTTTTGGAACCCTTTGATACCGTGGCTAATTGACGTTTCATGGACCGCGTGGAATGGGTTCAGAGGCAATGAACTGAAAGGACTGCCAAAATGCGCAATACAATTCTTACCATCGCTGCAATCACCGGCTTCACCGCCACCACGGCTTTCGCCGGTGGTCTTGAGCCAGTCGAGCCGATGATGGAGCCGGAAATCGTAGTTGAAGAGTCGACAGGTTCGTCGGGCGGCATCGTGCTTCCGCTGATCCTGCTCGCTGTTATTGCAGCGGTTGCTGCAGGCGACTAATTTTCGGAATCTTCCGAAGTCCAAAATCGGCGCGGCCTCTCGGCTGCGCCGATTTTTTTGTCGGTACCAGATGTAAAAAGCGCGCCCTGAGGCGCGCTTTTTCAATTTCAGCGCTCGGCCATCGAAGGCTAATGCGTGATCGCGCTGGCTGCCTCGGTGACTGCGGATGCCGCCCGCTGGGCCGCTGCCGCTTCTTCAGCCGCCTCGTCCCACTCAATGGGCACGGGATCGCGCACAAGGGCCAGCTTCAGAACCTCCGACACGTGTGTGACCGGAATGATCTTCAGCCCGTTCTTCACGTTGTCAGGGATCTCGGAAAGATCCTTTTCGTTCTCTTCCGGGATCAGAACCGTCTTGATTCCGCCCCGCAATGCCGCCAGCAGCTTTTCTTTCAGACCCCCAATCGGCATCGCATTTCCGCGCAGCGAAACCTCGCCCGTCATCGCGATGTCTTTGTGGATCGGAATCTGCGTCAGGACCGAGACGATCGACGTTACCATCGCAAGACCTGCCGACGGACCGTCCTTGGGGGTTGCGCCATCCGGGACGTGCACGTGGATGTCGAGCGTGTCGAACTTCGGCGGTCTGACCCCGATCTGCGGCGCAATGGAGCGGACATAGCTTGATGCCGCCTCGATGCTTTCCTTCATCACGTCGCCCAGCTTGCCGGTCGTCTTCATCCGACCTTTGCCCGGAAGGCGCAGCGCTTCGATCTGCAACAGATCGCCACCGACGCTGGTCCAAGCCAGTCCGGTCACGACACCGATCTGATCCTCCTTCTCGGCCAACCCGTAACGGAACCGCTTCACCCCAAGATATTCTTCGAGTTTGTCGGGCGTTATGACGACTTTCACATCCTGCTTGCGCACGATCCGCGTGACCGCCTTACGGCAAAGCTTGGCAATCTCACGCTCAAGGTTCCGCACGCCGGCCTCGCGTGTGTAGGTGCGGATGATCTCGGTCAGCGCCTCGTCTGTCAGCTCGAACTCACGCGCTTTCAGACCGTGGTTCCTGATCTGTTTGGCGATCAGGTGCTGCTTGGCGATTTCGCTTTTTTCATCCTCGGTATAGCCCGCAAGCGGAATGATCTCCATCCGGTCCATAAGCGGGCCCGGCATGTTGTAGGTGTTCGCCGTGGTCAGGAACATCACGTTCGAAAGGTCGTATTCAACCTCCAGATAGTGATCCATGAACGTGCTGTTCTGCTCGGGATCTAGCACTTCCAGCATCGCCGACGCCGGGTCGCCCCGGAAGTCCTGGCCCATCTTGTCGATTTCGTCGAGCAGGATCAGCGGGTTCGTCGTCTTAGCCTTCTTCAGCGCCTGGATAATCTTGCCGGGCATCGAGCCGATATAGGTCCGTCTGTGACCGCGAATCTCGGATTCGTCGCGCACGCCGCCAAGCGAAATGCGGATGAATTCGCGCCCGGTTGCCCGAGCGACCGATTTGCCCAGCGATGTCTTACCCACGCCCGGGGGCCCGACGAGGCACAAGATCGGCCCCTTCAGCTTTTTGCTACGTTGCTGCACGGCAAGGTATTCGACGATGCGCTCCTTGACTTTCTCAAGACCGAAGTGGTCGTCGTCGAGCACTTTTTGCGCGCGGGTCAGATCCCTTTTGACGCGGGACTTCGTGCCCCACGGGATCGACAGCATCCAGTCCAGATAGTTGCGCACGACCGTCGCTTCGGCCGACATCGGGCTCATGTTCTTGAGCTTCTTCAGTTCGGCATCAGCCTTTTCGCGCGCTTCTTTCGACAGCTTGGTCTCGGCGATTTTCGCTTCAAGTTCAGCGACTTCGTTGGCACCTTCTTCTCCGTCGCCAAGTTCCTTCTGAATGGCCTTCATCTGCTCATTCAGATAATATTCGCGCTGGGTCCGCTCCATTTGCGACTTCACGCGGGTCTTGATCTTCTTTTCGACCTGAAGCACCGACATTTCGCCCTGCATCAGGCCGTAGACGGCTTCCAGCCGCTCGGCGATGGACAGGGTTTCCAGCAGCTTTTGCTTCTGGTCGACTTCAACGCCAAGATGGCCCGAAACCAGGTCGGCAAGTTTGGCTGGCTCTCGGGTTTCCGAAACGGCGGCGAGCGCCTCCTCGGGGATATTTTTCTTAACCTTGGCATAGCGTTCGAATTCCTCGGCGACCGAACGCACCAGGGCGTCGACCGATTCGGAATCGCCAAGTTCCTCGCTCAGCGGTTCGGCTTCCGCCTCGAAATAGGACTCGTTTTCGATGAAGGTGTTGATCTTCACGCGCGAGCGGCCTTCGACCAACACCTTCACGGTGCCGTCAGGCAATTTTAGAAGCTGAAGCACGTTGGCAAGCACGCCGACGCGGAATATTCCCTCGTCGGTCGGATCATCGATCGAAGGGTCGATCTGGGACGACAACAGGATTTGCTTGTCGTCCTGCATGACTTCTTCCAACGCGCGGACCGACTTTTCGCGGCCAACGAACAACGGCACGATCATGTGGGGGAAAACCACAATATCGCGCAGCGGGAGCACTGGAAAAGAGTTTGCGAATGGCTCGTTCATTGAGTGTCCTTAGTCTGTGCAAGAGAGCGCGACCCCGATTTCGGCAGCCTTTGCCTCTCTCCGTTCATGGCCTCTATATGTGGTAGCCGTTAACCGGTCTTCAACCACTTGCTCGTTTATGCTCACTCTGCCTATGGTGGGCGCAGGCAGCAAGTGTTCAATGCCATAACTTAACGGAAATCAGGGTCGCCAGCGTGTTGCGGCCTTATTTTTCAGATCACAAACGGAACAATAGTGCTGACATTATTGTTTCCTCTAATGAAATATTAACCCATCCGCCCCATTTTTGTCAGAGTTGGCGAATATTCGGGTGCAAAGCCAAGGATTGCCGGAGGTCACGCGATGCTGAGAAGGTTGAAAGGGTTGGTCTACCGCGAACGGCGGCGCCTCCTGTTTGTAACCTCTCTCGCGTTCCTCGCCGGATTTCTGTTTTACGCCCGCTACGATCTTTATATTGGCGGATTTCAGGTCGGAATCCTTACTGGCGCTGTGTACGCGTTGATCATCGGACTGGTTACCCTGTTGATCTGTGCTTTGCTTCCATCGCTGAGATTTATGATCGATGCAGTCGCTGTCTCACGATTGTTCTTGGCAGTAGTTGTATTTTTCGTTCCCGAAATCGGCCAAATTATTTTGATGAACCCGTTGCTGACTGCTGTTATCGTCGTTTCAAGCGGTGCTCTCTTGTCGCGTGTCATGCACGGGCGTATTCTTCGCGAGAAGGCCAAAAACTGGCGCCTGGCATTCCGCAACCGCCGCGCCATGCGTCAACAGCCGGTTCGTCTGGAAGCGACGCCCTTGCAGCACAAATTTGTTGGCTGGGTCGACGGTCGCGCGCCGATAGCTGCCTGACCATTCGATCCTCACGCCCGGCAACTCGCTATGGCTCTCTAAACGTCAGAGCGGCGAAATGTCTCCCTGTGCGCGAGCATCGTGAAAGGTTTTCTCCCACACCTCGAAGCGCCGCTCGGCTATGGCATTACGCATCTCTGACATGAGTTCCTGAAAATAGTGGAGATTGTGCCAGGTTAACAGCATCCCTGAAATCATCTCGCCCGCGCGGAAGACGTGGTGCAAGTAGGCCCGCGAATAATCGCTGCACGCGGGGCAAGTGCATTCCTCGTCAAGCGGTCGGGGATCGTCGGCGTGCCGGGCGTTCTTGATATTGACCACACCGTGCCGCGTGAACGCCTGACCCGTTCGCCCCGAGCGGGACGGCAGAACACAATCCATCATGTCGATGCCCCGCTTTACCGCGCCGACGATATCGTCCGGCTTGCCGACCCCCATCAGATAGCGCGGCTTGTCGTGCGGCAGCATCCCGGGCGCATGATCGAGAACGCCGAACATCGCCTCTTGTCCCTCGCCGACCGCCAGACCGCCAACGGCGTAGCCATCAAAGCCGATGTCGATCAGGGCCGCGGCACTTTCTTCGCGCAATTCGCGCGTCACGCCGCCCTGCTGAATCCCGAAAAGCGCGTGCCCCGGACGATCGCCGAACGCATCCTTCGACCGCCTGGCCCACCTCATCGATAGCCGCATGCTTTCCGCTACTCGCTTGTCATCGGCGGGAAGTGCCGGACATTCATCGAAGCACATCACGATATCCGAGCCTAAAAGCCGCTGGATCTCCATCGACCGCTCGGGTGTCAGCATATGTTTCGAGCCGTCGATATGGCTGCGGAAACTGACGCCCTCCTCGGTCAGTTTGCGCAATTCGGCAAGGCTCATGACCTGAAATCCACCGGAATCGGTCAGGATTGGCTTTGACCAATTCATGAACTTGTGCAAACCACCCAGAGCCGCGATGCGCTCTGCCGTCGGGCGCAGCATCAGATGATAGGTATTGCCGAGTAGAATATCCGCACCTGTCGCCGCTACGCTTTCGGGCAGCATGGCCTTGACCGTGGCCGCAGTTCCGACAGGCATGAACGCGGGGGTCCGGATATCTCCGCGCGCAGTCCTTATTACGCCGGTCCGGGCGGTCCCGTCGGTCGCGGTCAATCGGAAAGAAAAGCGGTCAGTCATTGCTCATTCACTGCGTTGCGACCCGGATGAAGCGCCCTAGTTAGCCTATTCGCAAAAAAAACCAAGCTCACTTCGGGCCGAAGATCCCGACGAAACGTCACGACTTCGCCTCTCTTTACGTGCTTGGGTCTATTCCTTATATAAAAGGTCAACAAATATGAGGACCGCGCATGAGCATCGAAAGCACAGAGACGCTGGAAGGCACGCCGCTGATCAAGCCATCAAGCACCGATCATCCGCTTTACGAGCAGATCGTCGAGGCATGTCGCACGGTCTTCGACCCCGAGATCCCGGTGAATATCTATGACCTTGGGTTGATCTATACGGTTGAAATCAATGACGAAAGAGATGTCACGTTGACCATGACACTCACGGCTCCGGGGTGTCCGGTAGCTGGCGAAATGCCCGGTTGGGTGGCCGAAGCAATCGAACCTCTGCCGGGCGTCAAGACCGTTGACGTTCAACTTACATGGGAGCCGCCGTGGGGCATGGACATGATGTCCGACGAAGCGCGGCTTGAGCTTGGATTTATGTAATCCGCCAAGGGGCTTGCGGCTGCGGGCCCTACTTCCTAGATCTTGGGTGACACGCAAAGGACTGATCGCATGTTCGGCATACCCGGAAAGCAGGCTGTGACGATGACCCCCGCCGCGATAGCACGCATCGCGCGGCTGATGTCGCGTGACGGGCATCAGGGATTGCGCATCGGCGTCAAGAAAGGCGGCTGTGCGGGCATGGAATACACTATGGATTTCGCCAATGCCGTCGATCCGATGGACGAGGTCGTCGAACTGGAAGGTGCCCGGGTCATGATCGCGCCGATGGCGCAGATGTTTCTGTTCGGCACAGAAATCGACTATGAAACTTCGCTACTGGAATCCGGGTTCAAGTTTCGCAATCCGAACGTCGAGGACGCCTGCGGATGCGGCGAGTCGATCAAGTTCAAAGATGTCGACGAATTGTCCGCCGAGCGCGGGGCGCAGTCGGGCGGGTGAACGTTTCGGACGGTGATATCGCGTTCGAAACCGAATTATTTCAAACCCTTGGCACTATTTCGACCCGCAAGATGATGGGCGGTCTGTGTCTTGATGCCGATGAGGCCCTTTTTGCACTGCTGGATCGCGATGGGCGCGTTTATCTGCGTGTCAAAGGTGCGCTTGCCGACGACCTTCTCGCCAGTGGAGCCGAGCAATTCGGGCGTATTGGTTACCGGACGTTGCCCGACGCCGCCCTTGACGATCCCGGTATCGCTTGCGATTGGGCAAGACGAGCCCTGAGGGAAGCGGAGGATTGAAATGCGTAAACTTGCTGCCGGAAACTGGAAGATGAACGGAACCGGCGAAAGCCTGACCGAAATCGACGCACTCGCCGCCGCCTTTCCCGCTCCGGTATGCGATATCCTGATCTGCCCTCCCGCCACGCTTCTGGCGCAGATGAGCTGGCGAACGCGCGAGGCGGGAATCGCTACCGGTGGGCAGGATTGCCATACTTCCGCCTCGGGCGCGCATACCGGCGACATTTCGGCAGCCATGATCGCAGATGCCGGCGGTGCTTATGTCATTCTCGGCCATTCCGAACGTCGCGCCGATCACGGCGAAACCGACGAGTTTGTCAGTGCCAAGACCCGCGCTGCATGGGACGCGGGATTGATCGCCGTTGTCTGCGTCGGTGAAACGCTGGACGAACGCGAGGCTGGTCGCACGATTGACGTGGTCGCGGGCCAGCTAGCCGGGTCGGTTCCCGACGGGGCCAGCGCCGACAATACGGTCGTTGCCTATGAGCCGGTCTGGGCGATCGGGACCGGGAAAGTGCCGACGCTGGATGAAATCGGCGCGGTCCACGACGACATCCGAGCGCGGCTTGTCGACCGGTTCGGTTCGGACGCCGAGGACATCCGGCTTCTCTACGGTGGCTCGGTAAAGCCCTCGAATGCGGCGGAGATTTTCGCGGTATCAAACGTCGACGGTGCCTTGGTCGGTGGTGCGTCGCTGAAGGCCACCGATTTCGGCGGTATCATCACGGCACTCGAAACCGCCTGACGCGTCCTATTTGCCCCAGCCGTCGGCCTGCATCTCGCGCAGGCGGCTGGCGGTGCGCTCGAATTCAAAGCTCCCCTCGCCTTCGATATAAAGATGCTCGGGCACGTCGGCCGCGGTAGCGATGAGGCGCACGCGGGCTTCGTAAAGCGCGTCGATCAGGGTCACGAAACGGCGTGCCTGATTGTAGTTTTCGCTGGAAAGCCGCGGGATGTCTTCAAGGATCAGGATCCGGACGGCATCTGCCACGGCCAGATAGTCCGCCGGACCCAGCGGCTGCCCGCACAGATCATAGAAGCGTGCCCGCGCAACTCCATTCGCGAAATGCGGCAGCCGAACATCGCGCCCCTTGACCCGCAGAATCAGTGCTTCGGATTTGCCGCCGCTCAGATTTTGCCAGATCGCTTCGATCGCGGCGCGGGCGGTGGCGTCGGCTGGATGGAAATAGACCTGCTCGCCTTTCAACTGGTCCTGCCGATAGTCGCGAGGCGAGGAAAGTTCGTGGACCACCATCCGCGATTTGATGAGTTCGATGAACGGCACGAACAGCGCGCGGTTCAGCCCGTCCTTGTAAAGCGCGTCGGGTTCGCGGTTCGATGTCGTGACAATCGTGACACCGGCGGCAAACATCCGTTCGAACAGCCGCCCGACGATCATCGCATCCGCAATGTCGGTGATCTGCATCTCGTCAAGGCAAAGCAGTCGCAGGCCATCGGTCAGATCTTCTGCGACTGGCTTGATCGCATCGTCCACCCCGGTTTGACGCGCAGCGTGGAGGGCAGTCTGGACCTCTTGCATGAAGGCATGGAAATGGATGCGACGACTTTTTGCATCGCCCGCGACATCGTGAAAGAGATCCATCAGCATGGATTTGCCACGCCCGACGCCCCCCCAAAGGTACAGGCCGCGAATCGGTTCGGGTTTCTTCGCAAACAATCCGCCCAGACCGTTGCGCAACGGTTGCTCGGCCAGCGCGTCGGCGATGCGGTCCAGTTCGGACAGGACGCCCTGCTGGGCGGGGTCGGGATTGAGGGTCCCGGCATCAACCTGGCGTTGGAATTCTGAAGATACGCGGCTCATCCGGCGGGAAAACCACAGCGGCCGCAGAAAGGGAAGAGTGCGGCGCGCTCAGTCTTTGGTGGCGTCATGGCGATAGAGCCAGTCAAAGCGTCGGAGCGCCGCAGAGGGTGCCAGCACACCCCCAATTCGCAGCAGTGTGTGTGCGGCAAAGCGGACCGGCGGCACGCCCAGGTGGTAGTTGCGGGCGTTGGCGTTGGCCGCTTCGATCACGCGCGAAACACGCGGGCGGCGAAGGCCCTGATAGCGCACCAGAGCGAGTTCCAGCGGCTGTTCGGCAAGACAGCGCGCAAGTGTTGCCGCGTCTTCCAGCGCGAGGTTCGCACCTTGCGCCAGAAACGGCAAAGTCGGGTGCGCGGCATCGCCGAGCAGCACCTGCTGCCCTTTATGCCAGTGTTTCGCGACGGGATGGCGGAACAGGCCCCAGAGGTGCACGGTCTCGACCCGCGCGAGCCATTCCTTTACCCGGCCCGAAAACCCGGAGAACGCGGCGCGCAATGCCTCGGGGTCGTCGCGGTGGTTCCAGCCCTCGTCAGCCCATTCTGCGCGTTCCTCGACGGCAACGATGTTTCTGAGACCGCCGGGCAGAGGATATGTCACCAAATGCCGCCCCGGTCCCATGTGAACCTCGGCGACGGGTGGTGCGTTGTCGCCGATAATCGCGCGCCAGGCGACCTGGCCGGTGAAAGTGGCGGCTGTGTCGCCAGCAACGATGCTCCGCACTCTCGATTGCAGCCCGTCGGCGCCAACAAGCAGGTCGTCGCCGGAAAGCGCACCCCCGGTGCTAGGTGGTTCAATCGCCTGACCGGTTTCAATGACAGCGCCTGCGGCCAGCGCCCCGCCTTTCAGCACCTCGATCAGTCGGGCGCGATGGACAAAGCGCCAATCAAGTTCAGGCGCGTGTCGGGCAAGATCGAGCGTCAGGACCTGTCGGTCGGTCAGACCGTCGATCAGACGCACGGCGATGGCGCGCGTCGACACAGCTTTCAAGGCATCGCCAAGGCCGAAATACCGGAGCACGGCCATACCGTTGGGACTGATCTGGATGCCTGCCCCGACTTCCCCGATTTCGGATGCCCGTTCGGCGATCCGAACTTTGTGCCCCGCCTGCGCAAGGGCTGCGCCTGCTGCGAGACCGCCAATTCCAGCGCCGGCGACAGTAATCTTCAGGGGATCGCTCACGGGCGGACACGAAAACGCCCGAACTGAACGGCGTCAATCCGGGCGTAATTTTCAGACATCGGGCGCGTTTCAGTCGTCGCGATGCACTTTTTCGCGCCGCTCATGGCGCTCCTGCGCTTCAAGGCTCAGCGTCGCGATCGGACGGGCGTCTAGGCGCTTGAGCGAGATCGGATCGCCGGTCTCTTCGCAATAGCCATACTCGCCCTCTTCGATGCGGCGCAGCGCAGAGTCAATCTTGGAGACCAGCTTGCGCTGGCGATCACGGGTGCGCAATTCCAGCGCCCGGTCGGTCTCTTCGCTGGCACGGTCCGCGATATCGGGAATGTTGCGGGTCGTGTGCTGCAGACCTTCGATGGTGAGCTTGCTCTCGTCCATCAAATCCGCTTTCCAAGTCAATAGTTTGCGCCGGAAATATTCAAGTTGGCGCTCATTCATGAATGGTTCGTCCTCAGCAGGGCGATAATCATCCGGGAGAAAAACTTCCGCTTTCATGTCGTTCCCCTTTTTTATCATTTTTTGAGTACCCCGAACGGTGGGTTCACTGTTACGCTCTGTGCCAACCGGCTCCTCATGGGCGGGCTGATAACGTATCGGCAAGACCTTGTCACTACACGAATGCTGCCCTTGAAGGCCCTATTGCTGCGGGCTAGGCTTTGTCGTCGAAAGAAGCGAAAAGGACGAGCAGTGGCCACCAAATTTCAAGGCACCGAGGCTTATATCGCCTCGGACGATCTGGCGGTGGCCGTGAACGCAGCAATCACGCTGGAGCGCCCGCTTCTGGTGAAGGGTGAGCCCGGCACCGGAAAGACCGAGCTTGCCCGGCAGGTGGCCAGCGCGCTTGGGATGCCGATCATTGAATGGCACGTCAAATCGACGACACGCGCCCAGCAGGGTCTTTACGAATACGACGCCGTAAGCCGACTGCGCGACAGCCAACTCGGCGACGGAAAAGTCAACGATATCGGGGCATATATCCGGCGAGGAAAGCTGTGGGACGCCTTCGCGGCCCCCGAACGCGTCGTGCTTCTGATCGACGAGATCGACAAGGCCGACATCGAGTTCCCGAACGATCTTTTGCAGGAATTGGATCGAATGGAATTTCACGTCTACGAGACCGGCGAAACGGTGTGTGCGCGTCATCGTCCAGTCGTGATCATCACGTCGAACAACGAAAAAGAGCTTCCGGACGCGTTCCTCAGGCGGTGCTTTTTCCACTATATCCGGTTTCCCGACGTGGAGGTGCTAAAATCCATCGTCGAAGTTCATTTTCCAGACATCAAGGACCGCCTGTTAACCACTGCTCTCACACAGTTTTTCGATATCCGCGAGACTCTGGGATTGAAGAAGCGGCCGTCCACGTCGGAAGTGCTGGACTGGCTCAAGCTGATCCTTTCTGAAGACTTGGCGCCTGAAGATCTTCAGCGCAAAGGAACCGATGCGTTACCAAAACTTTACGGGGCGCTGTTGAAGAACGAACAGGACGTTCAACTGTTCGAGCGGTTGGCATTCATAGCGCGGAGCCAGCGATGAGCGACGGCGGCAAAACCACAATTCGCCCTCTGCGGCGCGATGACGATCCGGAGTGGCGACGGATGTGGCGGGCCTATCTCGCGTTCTACGAGACAGAACTTCCCGATGAAATCTACGATGCCTATTTCGAGAGACTTTTAGGAAATGATCGTCAGGATTTCAATGGCTTGATTGCTGAAGTTGATGGGCGCGCGGTCGGACTGGTGCATTATCTTTTTCATCGTCATGGCTGGAAAGTCGAAAATACCTGCTACCTTCAGGATCTCTATGCCGATCCTGACGTTCGCGGGCAAGGTGTCGGGCGGGCGCTGATCGAGGCGGTCTATGCCGCCGCCGACAGCAAAGGCGCTCCGTCCGTTTATTGGCTGACGCAGGATTTCAACGCGGAGGCGCGAAAACTATACGACCGGATCGGCGTGCTTACTCCCTTCATCAAATATTCGAGGCAATGATGCGGACCTGGATTATCGCACCGTTTATCGTCGCGCTTGCGGCCTGCTCGTCACCCGAGACATCACGGCGCGCCGACACGCAGGCCGCTTTGCCGCCGATGAAGATGTTCGCGCAGGTCACGCCGATGACACCGCGCCTGTCGAATGCGATTCTTGCGCGCGATTTCTTGGATCTGGTCTTCACACTCGAAAACGGCGCGAAGATGCCGGTATTCTCGCGCTTTGAGGGTCCGATCACGCTCAGGGTTCTTGGCAACGCTCCGCCCAGCCTGTCGCCTGATCTGACCCGGCTTTTGACTCGCCTACGGCGTGAGGCCGGGATCTCGATTACACGGGTTCCGGCAACCCAGTCCGCGTCGATCACCGTGCAGCCGGTGACACGGGCGCAGATTCAGCGCGTCGCCCCGTCGGCCGCCTGTTTTGTGCGCCCCAACGTTGGCAGCTGGGAAGAATACCGTGCACGCCGGAATGATCCGGTGACGTTCTGGAACCGGCTGACAGAGCGGCGTCAGATGGCAGTCTTTCTTCCAAGCGACGTCAGCCCACAGGAAATCCGCGATTGCCTTCACGAAGAGATCGCGCAGGCGCTGGGGCCGGTGAACGATCTCTATCGGCTGAGCGAGTCGATCTTCAACGACGACAATTTCCACACGGTTCTGACCGGTTACGACATGCTGATCCTGCGCGCGCATTACGAAGGAACGCTGCGAACCGGCATGTCGGAGTCAGAAGTGGCGGTGCGTCTTCCCGGTATCCTCAATCGCCTCAATCCCAGCGGACGCAGCGCCAGCATTGCCAGTGAGGAGTCCCCTCTTGACGGCTGGAAGCAGGCTATCGACACTGCTACGACGCCGCGGGGGTCGCGGACGAAGCGCCGTGCGGCGGCAGAGCGGGCCGTTTCGCTGGCTGGCGCGGCGGGTCTCAACGACAACCGTCTGGCATTTTCGTATTACGTGCTTGGGCGGCTTTCGCTATCCGAGAACCCCGACAAGGCACTTGGCGCGTTTCTGGCGGCTGGCCGCATATACCAGAGCCGCCCGGATACCGCCGTCCAGGAAGCCCATGTCGCGATGCAACTGGCCGCATTTCAATTGTCGGCGGGACGACCGCGCGTTGCGATCAACCTTGTCGATCAGAACCTGCCGGTGGTTTCGCAATCCGAGCACGCGGCGCTGCTTTCGCTTTTGCTGATGGTGAAGGCCGAGGCGCTGGAGGTTCTGAATGAACCCTCCGAGGCCGCAGCGGTGCAGCGCGAGGCGCTGGCGTGGGCGCGTTACGGCTTTGGTGCGGAATCCGAGGTCCGCGACCGGGCGGCCGAGATACTTGCAATCAGCCCGCGCGCGCGAAGGGGACCGGCATGATCGTCATCGCAGCCGCAATCATCGGCATCGTTCTTGGCGTGCTGTCGGCAAAGCGTCGAGATGGCAACCGGCTCGACATGGCGCAATACGGCGCCGGTTATGGCATCGCATTCGCGATTATCGGGTTGTTCGTGACGTTGCTGGTCGAACGCATGGTCATCTGAGGCACGAGTCTGATGTTCCTGCCCTTCTTCGAGACGTTGCGAGGTGCGGGCATTCCTGTCTCGCTGCGCGAATTCCTGTCGTTTCTGGAAGCGCTGGATGCCGGCATGGCGACCTATGACGTGGATGAATTCTACTATCTCGCCCGCACAACGATGGTGAAGAACGAGGCGCATCTCGACCGGTTCGACCGTGCGTTTGCCGAGGCGTTTCGCGGTATCGAGGCGATTCCGGCAGAAGCGGTCCTCGACGCGCTCGATCTGCCCGAGGAATGGCTGCGCAAGCTGGCCGAGAAACATCTGTCGGATGCGGAAAAGGCAGAAATCGAGGCGCTTGGCGGGTTCGATAGGTTGATGGACACGCTTCGCGAACGCCTGAAGAAACAGCAGGCTCGCCATCAGGGTGGCTCGAAGTGGATCGGCACCGCGGGAACGTCGCCGTTCGGGGCCTATGGCTACAACCCCGAAGGCGTGCGGATCGGTCAGGACCGCTCACGCCACCAGCGCGCCGTAAAGGTCTGGGACAAGCGCGCCTTTCGCGATCTTGACGACAACGTCGAAATCGGAACGCGGACAATCAAGGTCGCGCTGAAGCGTTTGCGCCAGTGGGCCCGTGAAGGCGCGGCCGACGAACTGGACCTTGACGGAACGATCCGGGCGACAGCGGAGCATGGTTACCTCGACGTGAAGACGCGGCCCGAGAGGCGCAACGCGGTCCGCGTGCTGTTGTTTTTCGATGTCGGCGGGTCGATGGATAGCCACGTTCGCATCGTCGAGGAATTGTTCTCGGCAGCGCGCACCGAATTCAAGCACCTTGAACATTTCTACTTCCACAACTGCCTTTACGAAGGTGTCTGGCGCGACAATGCGCGGCGCTGGAATGCGCAGACGCCGACGTGGGATGTGCTGAACAAGTTTGGACCGGGATACAAATGCATTTTCGTCGGCGATGCAGCGATGTCGCCTTACGAGGTCGCCTATCCGGGTGGGGCGAATGAACACTGGAACGCCGAATCCGGTGAGATATGGTTGCGACGGGCCGTGACGCACTGGTCTGATTTTCTTTGGATAAACCCCGTGCAGCAAACGCATTGGCGCTACAGCCAGTCCACCGCCATGATCCGGGACATCGTCGGTGAAGCGCGGATGGTTCCGCTGACGCTCGAGGGATTGATCCGTGGGATGCGGGTTTTGGGGTAAGCACCGGCAACGCCTCGACGGTCAGAGACCGCCGACTGCGTTACTGAATGCTCTTTTGGTCCTGTCGCCCGGATGCAGCGCTAATTTTTTTGAGCAACGAAGTAAATCTGTCGTCCTCGGCCGGAGTTTCCCGGAAGGCGCGACAGAGCATCTCGTCAATCAATTGCTCGTCCGTTCGCCAGGCATGCTGTTCTTTTCGATAGTACATTGGCCAAGCTCCTCGACCGCCCAACCCGGCTTTAGCGCAATAGGTTCCATCTTTCTCCATATTTTGCGGAACCGTCAAAAATGGAGCATAAATCGTGTCATTTGCGTCTATTCCGGAAACAATTTGATTGATTTGCCGAACCGGCTCCGGAGCCCCATATTGAGAGCATGTTGAAATTCACGCCCATTCTTCTTGCCATCCTCTACGCCCTCGTCATGTACCGGTTTTCGGTTTGGCGCACGGGACGAGAGCTTGACGCGCGATCGACCGAACTGGCCGATCCAGTGCTGAAGCGGCTGACCGACCGGATGGCGGCGGCGCTGGAGCTGTCGCGCATCAAGGTTCATCTTTACGAAATAGAACCCGTCAACGGACTTGCCGCGCCTGACGGGCGGATTTTCCTGACGCGCGGATTCTACAACAAGTATCGACAGGGCGAAGTGACGGCAGAAGAACTGGCAAGTGTCATCGCGCACGAGCTTGGCCATGTCGCGCTTGGCCACTCGCGTCGGCGCATGATCGACTTTTCTGGTCAGAACGCCATCCGCACCGCTCTGGCGCTGGTCCTGTCGCGGTTTCTGCCGGGGGTCGGTGTCGTGGTCGCGCATTTCCTGACGTCCCTGCTTGCCGCCCGCCTCAGCCGCTCGGACGAGTACGAGGCGGATGCCTATGCCTCGGCGCTACTGGTGAAATCCGGGATCGGGACGACCGGTCAGAAATCGCTGTTCGGCAAGCTGGAGGCCCTTACCAAATCCAATGGCGGGGCTGCGCCCGCTTGGCTTTTGAGCCACCCCAAGACGGACGAGCGCGTGGCTGCGATCGAGGCGCTTGAAGCGCGCTGGTCGCTGGCCCCTCAAGCCTGATAAAGCGCCTTGGCGAGCCTCGGCAGGCGGGCTTTTTTCAGCAAAGCACGTGGGTTCGAAATGTCGATGCCATGGGCTCCGGCGCGTTCCAGAACTTCCGATACGACCGCGCGTACCTGATCGGGCGACTGCTGGCTCAGTTCCAGAAGAAACCCATCGGGATCGCGCCGCACAACACCGTGCTGCGACAGGATTCGCGTCGGGAAGTCCCTGAGGTTCAGCGTCATGAGTTCGTCTGCCCCGCCATCAATCGCGGCGGCCAGAACATGCGTGTCATCTGGATCGGGAAGCGAAAGCCTGCTTTGGGTTTCGGGCGAAACTTCAACCATCGCATCTGGAAACGCAGCCTTTGCCAATGCGATTTCCGACTCGGCGATTTCGTTGTCTGCGGGTCCGGTCCGGCCAGCGGCGCGCCGCCATTCTTCAAGCAAGCGAGTCGACCAGAGCGGGGTGAAGGCACCCGCCTTTGCGACACCGAGAACGATTTCGCGCAGGACCGTTGGGTAAAGCACGCAGGCGTCGATCACGACCTTCATCAGTCGAGCCTGAAAGTCAGGACCTTGAGGTATCCGCTTTCCGCCAGATCGGGGTGCAGCGGGTGGTCGGGACCGGCGAATCCGGTGCGCAAAATCTGCGCGCTTCGCCCTGCCCGTCCGATCCCGCGAATGCATGCGAAGCGGAATTGCGAGAGGTCGGCGGCGTGCGAACACGAGCAAAGCGTCAGCGTGCCGCCCGGACCGACGAGATGAGCCGACAGCCGGGCGACCTTTTCATAGGCGCGCAGGCCAGCTTCGAGCGCGGGTTTCGCCGGGGCAAAGGCAGGTGGGTCGCAAATGACAGTGCCGAATTTTGCGCCCTCGTCGCCAAGTGCCGTCAGCGCGTCGAAGGCGTCGCCTTGGCGCGTCTCGAAATTCGCTGAAACTCCCGACGCCTCGGCACCGGCACGCGCCAGATCGAGTGCGGGCAGTGATCCGTCGATGGCAAGCGCGTGGGTCGCGCCGGCGGCCAGCGCGGCCAGGGCGAAACCGCCGACATGCGAAAACACGTCCAGCACCTCGGTTCCCCGGGCAAGCCGGGCGACAAAGGCGTGATTGGGTCTCTGGTCGAAGAACAGGCCGGTTTTCTGCCCACCCAGAAGATCCGCCATATAGGTGGCACCGTTCATCGAAACCGGCACCGGGCCGTCGATCTTGCCCATCATCACAACACTTTCGTCGTGAAGGCCCTCCAGCGCGCGCGTACGCCCCGAGGCGTTCTTGACGATCGTGCCGATACCCGTGACCCGATTCAGGGCATCTGCCAGCGGGTTGATCATTCTGTCGGCCCAAGCCGCGTTTGGCTGGATCGCAGCAACGTCGCCGAACCTGTCGATGACAACACCGGGCAAACAGTCGGCTTCGGCGTGGATGAGACGATAAAACGGGGCGTCGTAAAGCATTTCCCGAAGCGCAAGCGCCCGCGTCAATCGACCGGCAATCCAATCGCCGTCAATCCTCGCGTCGGGATCGGGATCGAGCATACGCGCGATGATCTTGGAATCGGGGGTAACGGCGACCGTCCCAAGCGGACGTCGCTCGGCATCTTCAAGCCGCGCGATGCTGCCGGGTTCCAGCGACTTGGTACGCCGGTCCGTCACCAGTTCGTTGGCATATATCCACGGGAATCCCCGCCTCAATCGGCGCGGGTCGGTTTTCGGACGGAGCCGGACGGTGGGATAGGTGGGATCGCTCATGGCGCCCTCCTATCCCTTTGTGCAATCCGGTGAAAGCGCTCAGAGAGATGCGCGGGCCTTGCGGCTCGAAAAAAGCGAAGCGATCCATTCGGCACGGGCACGGCGCGCACGGTGTTCGAGATCGAATACGTTGATGGCGTTGACTTTGGATTGGCGGGTCATAACAAGTCTTTCTATTGGTTTAGTTTTTGTCGTTGGCAGACAGATATGCCCGCCGCCATGCCCTTAACACCGCCGTTTCGACAAACCCGCTATGCGCTGGCATCAGACCCTGAAGTCGCGACGACATGGCGGATTGTTAGCGGTAACAGGGCGTGCTAGAAACAGGCTGAACAGAATGGAACATCCGTCATGGCTCTGAACGAGACCGTCCACCGCGTTACCGAACGGATCATCGAACGCTCCCGCCCTGCGCGCACCGCGTATCTCGACAAGACAACGCGTGCAGCCGACGCCGGTGTGAAGCGCGCGCACCTGTCGTGCGGCAATCAGGCCCACGCCTATGCCGCGATGGAGGGTGACAAGGACACGCTGGTAGGAGACCGCGCGCCAAATCTGGGAATAGTAACCGCATATAACGACATGCTTTCGGCGCATCAGCCGTTCAAGGACTACCCCGACCGGATCAAGGCGGCGGCCCGAGCTGTCGGTGCAACCGCTCAAGTGGCCGGCGGCGTACCAGCGATGTGCGACGGGGTCACGCAGGGCCAGACCGGAATGGAACTGTCGCTTTTTTCGCGCGATGTCATTGCCTTGGCGGCGGCTGTCTCGCTCAGCCACAACACATTCGACGCAGCGCTTTACCTTGGGGTTTGCGACAAGATCGTGCCGGGTCTGGTGATCGCCGCCGCGACGTTCGGCCATATCCCCGGCATTTTCGTTCCGGCGGGACCAATGACGAGCGGTCTGCCCAACGACGAGAAATCGAAGGTCCGCCAGCAGTTCGCCGCAGGGGAAGTCGGTCGCGACAAGCTGATGGAGGCCGAGATGGCGTCCTACCACGGACCCGGCACCTGCACCTTTTACGGCACCGCCAATTCCAACCAGATGCTGATGGAATTCATGGGCCTGCACATGCCGGGCGCAAGTTTCGTCAACCCCGGCACGCCGTTGCGCGATGCGTTCACGGACGAAGCCGCACGCCGCGCCGTGGCGATCACCGCGCAGGGTAACGAGTATCGTCCGGTGTCGACCATTCTGGACGAAAAGGCGTTCGTGAACGGGATCGTCGGTCTGATGGCGACCGGCGGTTCAACGAACCTGGTGATCCACCTGCCCGCGATGGCGCGTGCCGCAGGCGTGATCCTCGATATCGAGGATTTCAACGATCTCTCGGACGCGGTTCCCCTGATGGCGCGGGTCTATCCGAACGGGCTGGCCGACGTGAACCATTTCCACGCCGCCGGTGGGCTGGCCTACATGATCGGCGATTTGCTGGATGCCGGGCTCCTCCATCCCGACACTAAGACAGTGGCGGGTGACGGGCTGAAGCATTATGCCAGCGAGCCGAAGTTGAAAGACGGCGCGATCATTTGGGAAGACCGGCCCGTCGAAAGCCTGAACGACAAGATCCTTCGCCCCGCCGCCGACCCGTTCCAGAAGTCGGGGGGGTTGCGCGAACTCAAAGGCAATCTTGGCCGCTCTGTCATGAAAGTGTCGGCGGTGAAGCCCGAGAACCATGTGATCGAGGCCCGCGCGCGCGTCTTTCACGATCAGAACGACGTGAAAGTCGCTTTCCGTGCCGGAGAATTCACCGAAGACACGGTTGTCGTGGTCCGATTTCAGGGGCCGAAAGCCAACGGGATGCCCGAATTGCACTCGCTGACACCGACCCTGGCTGTCTTGCTGGATCGTGGATTGCGCGTCGCGCTGGTGACGGACGGTCGGATGTCGGGCGCGTCGGGAAAAGTGCCGGCCGCGATCCATCTGTCGCCCGAGGCTGCCGATGGCGGGCCGATCGCGAAGGTGCGCGACGGCGATCTGATCCGCGTTGATGCGGCATCGGGAACCATCGAAGTCCTCGAAGACGGCTTTGTCGAAAGAACGCCCGTCGTCGTCGATCTGTCGGCCAACGAAGTCGGACTGGGACGCGAACTGTTTGCCGCCTTCCGCAGCCATTGCGGTCTGGCCTCGGACGGAGCCGCGACCGTCGTCTGATTTCACCCTGTTGAAAATACCTCCGCCGGAGGCGAGAACAATCCGGACGGCGACATCGAAGAGGAAGCAACCATGACCCCCGAAGAAGCCAGCCAGCAAACTGCCGATTTGTGCCAACTGGCGCCGGTCATCCCGGTCCTGGTCATTGACGATGCGGAAACCGCCCACGATCTGGCCGAGGCGCTCGTCGCCGGTGGCCTGCCGGCGCTGGAGATCACGTTGCGGACGCCCGCTGCGCTGGAGGCGATCCGCGAGATGGCGAAGGTTCCGGGGGGCGTCGTCGGTGCCGGCACTCTGCTGACGCCCGCCGACGTGGCCGCCGCCAAGGAAGCGGGGGCTCTGTTCGGTGTCTCGCCCGGAGCGACCGACCGTCTTCTGGACGCAGCCGAAGACGCCGACCTGCCACTATTGCCGGGTGCCGCGACCGCCAGCGAGGCGATGCGGCTTCTGGAGCGGGGGTATACCGTGCAAAAATTCTTTCCCGCCGAAGTGTCCGGCGGCGTTGCGGCGCTGAAAGCCATCGGGGGACCAATCCCGCAGGTGCGGTTCTGTCCGACCGGTGGTGTCAGCCTTGCTAATGCGCGCGACTATCTTGCGCTCTCCAACACGCTTTGTGTCGGTGGCTCGTGGGTTGCGCCCAAGGACAAGGTCGCAGCGGGGGACTGGGCGGGGATCGAGGCGCTTGCGCGCCAAGCGGCGGCGCTCGGCAACGATTCCTAGATCTCGTCAGTCAGTGGCGCGCGCCCGGCCCGCGGCACCACCGCGTCGACCGGTGCGGCTGGGACCGTCGAGGGCGGCGCGCAACACATCCGTCATAGGATGATCGGGAAATTCAGGCGCGTAGGTTTTCAAGAGTTCACGCACCTGTTCTGTGCTGTCTTTTCCGATCGGCACACCAATCGCCCAGTCCAGAAAAATCGAACGACATTCGGGTTCGCCGATGCCGTCGATCCGGTAACTTTCGTGGATCAACCCCTTCGGGTCTATCTCGCTGTCATGTCTGGGCATTTTGCGGTTTCTCCCCGGCGGACTCCCGAATCCTTAATCCTTCGGGATGGGCGTGCCAATATGCTTGTCGATCAGGTCCGCCACCGTGGCGGCTGCGGCATCAAGCCGACCCGCGAGTTCTTCGATGGAACCCGCACCGGTTTCGCGCATCAGGAACGCGCCCGCTCCGGCACCGGTGGATTGAAACGTGAGCGGGCCTTCCGAGATCAACCGCTCGGCTGCCTGAACCTGCCAGAAAAGCGCGTTCGCCTGTTGCAGGCTGTCACAATCGCCGACTGGCAGCCCAAAATGATCGCAGGCCAGAGCGATCTGCGCGGGCAGGCTCCGGATCGGCGATCCAGCGAGCAATGCACCTGTTTCCGCCAGCAGTTCGATATCCTGTAACCGCCCCGGCCCCGACTTCGGGTCAAGTGCGCCTTTGCCGGGTTTGGCGGCCGAAAGACGCGCGCGCATATCCGCGACATCCGCCAGCGTCTTTTCGGCGTCGCGCGGTCGGGCCAGCAACGTGCGGCGGAAATTCTCGACTGCCGCGCCAAGTTTCGGGTCACCGGCAACCGGGCGGGCGCGTGTCAATGCCAGATGCTCCCACGTCCACGCCTCCTCGACCTGATAGGTCTCGAAAGAAGCTCGCGACGTGGCGACCGGCCCCTGACGACCCGAGGGTCTGAGCCGCATGTCGACTTCGTAAAGACGCCCCTCGGCCGTCGGGGCCGAAAGCGCGGTGACTAAAGCTTGCGTCAGACGCGCATAATAGGGGCGCGTCGCGAGCGGACGTCGACCTTCGGAAGCCTCGACCTCGTCGCCGTCGTAGATCACGATCAGATCGAGATCGGAGGATGCATTCAGGCGGCCGGCGCCAAGCGACCCCATGCCCAGAACTGTTGCGCCCTGCCCCGGCGGATCACCGTGTTTGGCTGCAAAATCAGCCACGACCGAGGGCCAGAGCGACGCGACAACGGCATCTGCAAGGTCGGCATATTGCGTCCCGGCCTCCTCGGCGTTGATGAGACCGCGCAGGTGATGCACGCCAATCCGAAAGTGCCACTCTCGGGTCCAGATCCGGGCGCGGTTCAATTCGGCTTCATAATCGTCGGCGGCGTCAAGCTGGACGCTCAACATCGCGCGGAGTGCGTCGGTCCCGGGCCAGGGCGAAAAGAAATCGCCACCAATCACGGCATCGAAGACGCCCGCATTGCGCGACAGATAGGCACCGAGCAGAGGCGCGGTGTCGACGACATCGACAACCAGATCGAGAAGCTGCGGATTGGCCTCGAACAGTGAGAACAATTGCACTCCGGCAGGCAGTCCTGCGAGAAAACCGTCGAGATGAACCAGCGCCTCTTCTGGTCGTGCAGTGCGGTCGAGCCGCGCCAGCAGTTCGGGTCGGACTCGGTCGAAGATTTCGACGGCGCGACGGCTGCGCAGCGCCGGATAGCCGGGCCAGCGCGCGACGATGTCCCGCGCCTGTTCTGAGAGCGACGGCTTTTCCTGCGCGCCGGAGTGGCTTGGCGCGAAAAAGCCTTCGGTCATCCGTGCCACGCGGGCCAGACGCTCGCGGATTTCCGCGCCGTATTCGCTTGCATCGCGTCCCGCCAGACATGCCAGCCGCTGGAAGTCGGCTTTGGTCGCGGGCAGCACGTGGGTTTGCTGATCGGCGATCATCTGAACCCGGTGTTCGGCTTCGCGATGCGCGCGGTAGTCGTCGGTGAGTGTGGTGGCGTCATCCGGCTCGACCCATCCCTTTTCGGCCAGCCGCGCCAGCCCTTCGACGGTTCCAGACGCGCGCAGATCGGCATCGCGCCCGCCGGCGATGATTTGACGCGTCTGGGTGAAAAACTCGATCTCTCGGATCCCGCCCTGCCCCAGCTTCAGATCGTGGCCGAGATGCGAAACGGCTCTGTGCAGTCCCTTGTGCTCGCGGATGCGCAGGCGCATGTCGTGGGCGTCCTGAATCGCGGCGAAGTCCAGATGGCGGCGCCAGATGAATGGGCGCAGTGTTTCCAGAAATCGCGCGCCTGCCGCCAGATCACCTGCGCATGGACGCGCCTTGATATAAGCCGCGCGTTCCCAGGTGCGCCCGAAACTTTCGTAATACCGCTCGGCCGCCTCCATCGAGATCGCGACCGGCGTAACCGAGGCATCCGGGCGCAGTCTGAGGTCGGTGCGAAACACATACCCCTCGGCGGTCCGGTCACTGATCGTGCGCGTCATCTTGCGCACTGCACGCACGAAGGCTGCCCGTGCCTCTGCATATTCGTCGGCGTCGAACCGCGTTTCGTCGTAGAGGCAGATCAGGTCGATGTCGGAGCTGTAATTCAGTTCGCCCGCGCCCATCTTACCCATCGCCAGCACAGTAAGTCCGCCTGCCGTGGCGATGTCATCCTCGCTTTGCCCCGGCAGCTTTTCGCGCCGAATTTCTATCGCGATAGCAGCACCAAGGGCGCGACTTACGGCAAGATCGGCGAACCGTGTCAGGGCTACCGTGACCTCTTCCAGCGACCAGACACCGCCGAGGTCAGCAAGTGCGACGATAAGTGCGATGCGCCCCTTGGCGACGCGCAGGTCGACAGCGAGGGCGTCATCGGGCGACGAGTCGAGCGCCTTCAGCAGGGTATCAACGGAGGCCTCGGGCCCCGTCGCCAGCGCGTCAATCAGCCATTCCGTTTCGCGGTGGATCAATCCCTCGAGATACGGCGATGATCCGGCAGTTCCCGCGATCAGTTCTGCCAACTCCCCCGGCCGAGCGCCGATGGCGTTGACGGCATCCTGCCCCCGGTCCCGGTCGAACGGTATCGGTGTGCGGGTCAGTCGCGCGGCAAAACTCATGCGTTGCGCCGCGTTCCGAGCGCAATCCTGGTCGCGCCGGAAACGTCCAGCGGCTGTCCTTGCAAGTCTTGTGCCATACCGTCGTCCATGCCAATTCAGGACCGACGCTAACAGGGGAACGCGAATGAGCAAGAGCCTGAAACGAGTGATCGCCGCGCTGGCAGAAGCCGGGCTTGACTGCGAAGTGCTGGAAATGCCGGGCGAAACGCGCACGGCGGCTGATGCGGCGCGCGAGGCGGGATGCGAAATCGACCAGATCGCCAAGTCGATCATCTTTCGCGGCGAGACCTCGGGAAGTGTCGTTCTGTTCATCACCGCCGGGGGCAATCAGGTCGATCCCGAAAAAGCCGCGCTGGTTGCGGGCGAAGTGCTTGGACGTGCAGATGCAGGCTTTGTGCGCGACTTCACGGGCTTCGCCATTGGCGGCGTCGCGCCTGTCGGCCACAAGGCGATAGCGCGAAGTTATTTCGACCGGCGCCTTTGCGATTTCGCGGTTATTTACGCTGCAGCCGGCACGCCACGGCACATTTTCTCCATCAACCCCGCCGATCTCGTCCGAATTTCCGGCGCGCAACCCGCTGATTTCATTTCGATTAGTCAATAAATGTAAATTTCATTCACATAAGGGCTTGAAGTTCGCCCGGTTCCTCCCGATATCGGTGATGTGAACGACATTCACATTAACTGAAACACGGATTGGAGCAACTGAATGACCACTGCCTCTCTCGAAGCGCCCTCAGTCGCCCGTGACACATGGCTTGGCCGTAGCGAAAGCTGGCTGGATGCGCGTGGCAAGGGTGCCTGGATCGCCGCAATGATCGTTGGGTTCATCGTTTTCTGGCCCATCGGGCTTGCCCTTCTGGCTTACATGATCTGGAGCAAACGCATGTTAAACGGAAATTGCGCAAGCCGGCGCGTTCATGGCGCACGAACCGCCTTCACGTCATCTGGCAACAATGCCTTCGACGCCTACAAGGCCGAAACGCTGCGCCGCCTTCAGGACGAACAGGATGCGTTCGAAAAGTTCATGAACCGCCTGCGCGACGCCAAAGACAAGGCCGAGTTCGACCAGTTCATGGCCGACCGCGCCCGTAAGAAAGACGACACAGACGGCACCGTTTCGGAAGCCTGATGTGTCTAAATGCAGCGGCCTCGTCCCCCCGGGCCGCTGCACGTGATCCAAGGAACAAAAGATATGAGCATGATCGACACCTATCCTCCCCTGTCAAACCTGCCCGATCCCGCGGTTCATCCCGAATACTACGAGGATGTGCCGACGAAGCGTCTGATCGCATGGATCGTGGATGTGATCATCATTTCGCTGATCACGGCCGTTCTGACCGTGTTCAGCCTGTTCACCGCGTTGTTCATCCTGCCGGTGGTCTATGCGACGGTCAGTTTTCTGTATCGCTGGGTCGGCCTATCGCGCCATTCCGCCACCATTGGTATGCGGGTCGTGTCGCTTGAGATGCAACGCGGCGATGGCGCGCGGTTCGATGGTACGACGGCCTTTATGCACACGCTCGGCTACTTCGTATCGGTCGCGATTTTCCCGGCCCAACTTGTGTCCGTGGCGCTGATGCTTATGAGCGAGAAACGGCAGGGTCTGACCGACATGGTGATGAACACGGCCGCGCTGAACCGCAGCGCAGCCTGACATTCGCTATAATTGGGGATTGGCGGGTGGCTTGCGGCTTGTTAACCTGTGGGTCAAGCTGCAAAGTCACCCACCGGGCTACCAATGCGTCACACGCTTCCAATTGCGCCGCAGTTTTATGTAACGGCCCCGCAGCCCTGCCCCTATCTGGAAGGCAGGATGGAAAGAAAGCTGTTCACGGCATTGCAGGGTGAATATGCCGAAAAGCTTAACGATACTTTGTCCAAACAAGGGTTCCGTCGCTCGCAGAACGTGCTTTACCGTCCGTCGTGTTCGGAATGCTCGGCGTGCCTCTCGGCCAGAATCCGGGTTGCCGATTTCGAACCGTCGCGCAGCCAGAAGCGAACGTGGAAGCGCAATCTGGACCTGACGCGCGAGGCGACCTCGCCTTGGGCGACCGAGGAGCAATACGCGCTCTTTCGCGCCTATCTGGACAGTCGACACGCCGACGGCGGCATGGCGGACATGGATATCTTCGAATTCGCGGCGATGATCGAGGAAACTCCGATTCGCAGCCGGGTCATCGAATACACCCGCAAGACCCGTGGACGCGGCAAGGCGCTGGCGGCAGTTTGTCTGACGGATGTGCTCGATGACGGTCTGAGCATGGTCTACAGTTTCTACGATCCCGACCTTGCCGGCGCGAGCCTCGGCACCCATGCGATCCTTGATCACGTCAATATCGCCCGGGAAGCGGGGCTTCCCTATGTCTATCTCGGCTATTGGGTGCCCGGATCGGCGAAGATGGGTTACAAGGCGAAATTCTCGGCGCTTGAGATTTATTTCGGCGGCGAGTGGCGCGATATCGGAGACCCCGAGCGTTACTCGGCGGACATGCACCCGCTCTCGACTGATCCGATTGCCGAACAGGTGGCGCGAATCCATCTGCCGGACTCGCGTCCCACTCGAAGCTGAGCATCGGCGTTCAAAATCGGACGCGTCAGTTGGGGATAAGATCCGGTATGATGGTGACGACCCACGGGAACCACCACAAGAGCGCCAATCCAAACACCTGAATAAGCACGAACGGCACGATTCCTCGATATATGTGCCGGGTCGTGACCTGTGGCGGTGCCACCCCGCGCAGATAGAACAACGCAAATCCGAACGGCGGCGTCAGGAACGAGGTCTGCAGGTTCACCGCGATCATGATCGTCACCCATTTCGGATCGAACGTGCCGCCATAGATGACCGGCCCGACAATCGGGATGACGATGTAGATGATCTCGAGGAAATCGAGCACGAAGCCCAATATGAAAAGCACCAGCATGACGATCAGGAAAACCTTGAATTCATCATCGAAGCTTTTCAGGAAGTCCTGAATATAATGCTCGCCGCCAAACGAGATCACGACGAGGTTCAAAAGCTGTGATCCGATCAGGATGGTGAAAACCATCGACGTGACTTTGGCGGTTTCGCGCACGACCGGGCCTAGAACACCGGCCCGGAACAACACCCAGCAACCGAAAAGCAGGCCGAAAATCGCAAAGAGATAGGCTGCCTTGGCGACGATGAACGCCACCCAGTTTTCAAATCCGATACCGGGCTGGCTGATGCGCAAATCGAAGTTCACGCCGACAAGGATCATGATGACGATGGCGAAGGTGGCCATGACGATGATCCGACCGGAGCGATGCTGCTCCTTCAGCTTGCGGTAGGCCGCCAACATGATCGCCCCGCCCGCGCCAAGTGCGGCAGCTGGCGTGGGGTTGGTGATGCCGCCAAGGATCGAACCAAGCACCGCGACGATCAGAACGAGCGGCGGGAAGACCACGCGCAACAATTCGTTGCGGCCAAGCCTTTCGACGGCGTGACTGCATGCCCACAGGATCACCGCGAGAGGCAGGAGCAGCCAAAGAAACGTGGCACCCGGTGATGCGAGCGGCGAAATGAACAGTGCGTCGACTGCAAGTGCCGCGACGACGCCGCCAAGCCCGATCCAGATCGGTAGCGGGTCAGACGTGGGCGAGATACCGATGGCGGTTGTAAGCGTCAGCGTCAGTAGCAAAAGCCCGATCGCGATGCCGGTGCCGATGGGTGCGGCACTCGAAACGTTGACGACCCTGCGATCTGCGCGCTGGTCGTCGGTCAGTCTTTCGGCCTGAACGACACCACCTGCATCATTGATGGTCTGCTGTTCGGTTTTCGCTCTGTCCCACGCCTCTTGCCCATGCAGTTCGATCATGGCGGCCTGACAATCGGGTGATACGTTGGTTCTGAGCGATGCGCCCTCGCCCGCCGCGCTGAAGCGCGCGACGCTGATGTCCTGAGTGCCGATGATGTTGACGCTCATCAGCAGGAACAGACCGCCAATAAGGCCGATCGGAACCGCCAGAAACCACGTCAGCGACTCACCGCGGGTAATGACTTCGCTGTTGGTCGGGCCAAGCTGGACGGCGGGCGCCTTGGAGGGATTGAACAGCGCATATCCAAAGGCATAGAGCGCATAAAGCACCGCCAGAAGGATGCCCGGCAGAAGTGCGGCCTGAAACAGCGTGCCGACCGAAACGACGGCAGGTTCGCCAAGATACGTCAGCGCGTCCGAACATCCGACGGAACTGGCGCGTTGTTCCTGCGCGGCGGAATACAGATCGCCTGCGAGCGTGCCCAAAAGCACGATCACGATTGAAGGCGGAATGATCTGACCAAGCGTTCCCGACGCGGCGATAACGCCGGTCGCAAGCTCGGGCGAATAGTTGTTCCTGAGCATCGTCGGCAGGGCCAGCAGACCCATGGTAACAACCGTCGCGCCGACGATCCCGGTCGAGGCGGCAAGGAACGCGCCGACGACGACGATCGAGACTGCAAGACCGCCCGGAAGCGGTCCGAACACCCGCGCCATTGTCAGCAGCAGATCGTTGGCGATCCGCGAGCGTTCCAGCATGATCCCCATGAGCACGAACATCAAAACGGCAAGCAAAGTTTCGATGGATTGGCCCGCAAGCACCCGCTCGTTCATCCTGTTCACGATGAACGACACGTTGCGATCCATCGCGATTTCCCAGCCCTGCGGGAAAACCGGCACACCGACGCGCGGCAACTCGGGATATCGGAAGATCGAGATCGCGTCGGATCTCACGCCTTCGCGGATCAACGCATTGTATTCGTTGGTCCCCGTGTCGATGGCCTGATGGATCAGCCAGCCGGCGCTATCGAGACCGGCGATTATGCCGAACGAGATTATGGCTGCGCCGCCAATGGCGAAAGCCACCGGAAACCCCGAAAGAATACCGCCGAAAAGACAGAGAAAGACGATCAGAAGACCGATTTCGACGCCATCAAGTCCGAAAAGCATGTCGTGTTATTCCTGTCTCTTTAGGGTCAGGTCAGTTGCGCGCAAGACGTTCAGGCGCGGCCATCGCGACTTCGTCTGCTTCAAGGATGTCACGGTCAAGGTAACGGCCCTCGCTTGTCGGACCATCTTTCCACTCCAGATACGAGCGGAAAAAGAAGGCGATAGCCTGGATGAAGACGAGCGCAGTGAACGCGACAAGAAGTATCTTGAACAGGAAATAGCCGTTGAAGCCGTTTGGCGAGAACCCGATGGTCTCGACGTTCCAGCGGAACGCGCGGGATTTCATCAACAGCCGGTCAAGGCTTTCGGACGCCGAGGGTTTCGGCACGACAAGGTGGCGCCACAGGAAATACCAGCCATACATCCACGTCAGCACCGTTGCGGGCATCATGAAGATCAGCGATCCCAGCATGTCGATGACACGCTTGGCGCGGAACGAGACTGCCGAATAGAGCAGATCGACGCGCACGTGCCCGCCCTGAACAAAGGTGTAGGACACACAAAGCGCGACGACGATCGCGTTATAGAGCTTCAATTCTTCGGTCCACCACGAGATATCCTTGGTGAACGGCAGCCCCATCCCGATCGAGATTTCGGCACTCGAGAAGATGCGCTGAACGAAAACGATAATGATCTGTTGCAGCACCATGATGAGACCGGCCCAGGCGGCGATGCGGCCAATGGTGTTGCCAATCGCTTCAAGGAAGCGGACGACGCCCCACATGATCGAATTCCGCCAAATGCCTACAGCGGTCAGGATCAGGAATGCGGTGAAGATGACAAAAAAGAACTCGACCGACCCGCCGTAATAGATAAAGCGCATGATGGCTTCGGGGTTGGACCAGTCCAGCCAGAGACCGGGATGCGTCACGGCGTAGAAGAAATTATAGAATGCCAGCGCGATGTTCTTGAAGAACCAGAGAATGGCGTCGAACATATGCTCCCTCCCGATGGCGAGAAAGAGCCCCGGTTGGGGCTCCTCCGCATTTCACGTTAACTCGGATCAGCCGTAAACGCGCGCTCGCTGGGTGGTGTAGACACCCTCGGACTTCGCAATCCACTGCGACGTGGAATTCATCGAGTCGATGTAACTGTCATAAATCCGGCTGAACAATTCGTCGCCCTTGTATTCATCAAGGACTTCCTTCGTCGCATCGCCGAACGCCTGCCATACATCGTCGGGGAATTCGTAGGTGCGAACGCCACTCGACTGTAGCTGCTGAAGCGCACGCGAGTTGTTGTTCAGGAACAGCGCATAGTTGTTCTGATGCGCTTCGCCCGCCGCTATTTCGACGATCTTCTGCTGCGCCGGGGTCAGGCTCTCGAACACCTCGCGGTTGGTGGCCAGCGAAAGACCGGGGCCCGCCTCGTGGAAACCGGCGGTGTAGTAGATCTTCGTGATTTCCTGGAAGCCGGCCGACTGATCCGCCCAAGGACCGATCCACTCGGTTCCGTCGATGGCACCCGAAGACAGCGCCTGATAGATTTCGCCGCCGGGCAGGTTCTGAACCGAAACGCCGAGCTTGCCGAGCGCCTGGCCACCCTGACCGGGCATTCGGAATTTAAGCCCCTGAAGATCGGCAACCGAGGTGATTTCCTTGTTGAACCAGCCACCAGCCTGCGCACCCGTGTTGCCAGCCAGGAAGGATTTGAGACCGAAAATCTGGCCCAGTTCGTCGTGAAACTCCTGACCGCCGCCGTGATAGTACCATGCCATCAGCTCTGGTGCAGTCATGCCGAACGGCACCGACGCGTAGAAACCATAACCCGGATGCTGTCCGATGAAATAATAGTCAGCGCCGTGGTACATATCGGCCTGACCGGAGGTCACAGCGTCGAACACCTCGAAAGCGCCAACCAGTTCGCCGGCCGCTTTCAGGTCGACAGTGAGTTGACCGTCCGACATCGCGGTAATTGAATCGGCGACATGCTGGGCAGCATCATGCACGCCAGCGAAGCCGCGCGGCCAGGTTGTTACCATTGTGAGCGTGCGGTTGCCCTGCGCGTATGCTGGTGCCGCAAGTGCGGTTGCCGCAGCAGCCGAGCCGCCAAGAGCCGTGTTTTTCAGAAAAGAACGACGATCCATGTGGTTTCTTTCTCCCAAATCAGACTGCCCGCTTAAGCGAGCGGATCATTACAAGTGCGGCGGACACTAACGAGGCATGGGTCAGAGATAAATACCTGAAGTGAGGAGCTTCCCTGCAATTCTCGGGTGCTGAGGGCGTATTTATGGAACCTGGCGTCCAATGTCGCACGACCTGAGGTCGGGCAAGGCGCGGGTGATCTTGATCGGCAAACGGCAGCACAGCCGGAAGCATCACCGCAGTTTCAGTGAACGGCCCCCGATCAGTCGGGTTCGTCAAACGCTTCACATTCAAAACGGTCGAACCCCGGCGAAACCGCCTCAGCCGAAGGATTTCCCCAGATTGTCGGCCTTTACCGCGCCCCTCTTGCCCATCGGGCGATCGGGTCCGACGGTGGAATCGCAGCTTGTCTGCGCCTCGATTTCGGCATCAAGCAAAGCTCCGAACAAGACGATGAACGCCGACAGCCAGAGCCAAGTCAACAGGATGATGACGCCGCCAAGGCTTCCGAACGTCTCGTTGTAATTGCCGAAATTCGCTACATAAAGTTCGAATCCGTACGATCCGATGAACCACAGGAACCCGGCCACCGCGGTGCCAGGTGAAAGCCAGCGCCATTTGGCATCGCGCCGCGACGGTCCCCAGCGATAAAGCGC
>JBBKWG010000045.1:0-7386 GCA_037968835.1 Paracoccaceae bacterium | reverse complement strand
GCGATGGCGTCGGACCTGCGGATTGCGACACCCGAGACCAAGACCGCGTTCCTGTTCACCCGCGTCGGACTGGCGGGCTGCGACATGGGCGCGTGTGCGATCCTGCCCCGGATCATCGGTCAGGGACGCGCGGCGGAATTGCTGTATACCGGTCGGTCGATGTCGGCGGACGAAGGCGAGCGGTGGGGCTTCTTCAACCGGATCGTCACAGCCGATGCGCTTGAGGATGAGGCCCGCGAGATGGCATTGCGGATCGCGGCCGGGCCGAACTTTGCGCACATGATGACGAAGACGATGCTGGCGCAGGAATGGTCGATGAGTCTCGATCAGGCGATCGAGGCCGAGGCTCAGGCTCAAGCGATCTGTATGCAGACTGCGGATTTCGAACGTGCCTACAAGGCATTCGCGGCAAAGGAAAAACCGGAGTTTCAGGGCGATTAGCATGGTGGACCGGAGCTATCTCGACTGGCCGTTTTTTGCGCCCCAGCACCGCGCGCTGGCGGCGCGGATCGAGGTTGTTGCGTCCGCTCTTGCCAGCGATCACAGCGACGTCGATGCGACGTGCCGGGCGCTGGTCGCCGAATTGGGTGAAGCCGGCGTTCTCACTTTGACAGGTGCCGCGAAAGACGAGGTGCTGGACGTGCGGTCGTTGTGTCTTTGCCGCGAGATTCTGGCGCGCCACGACGGGCTGGCCGATTTCGCGTTCGCGATGCAGGGGCTTGGGACCGGGGCGATTTCGCTGTTCGGCACGGAGGCACAGAAGGACCGCTGGTTGCCCGAAACCCGGTCGGGTCGCGCGATTGCCGCCTTTGCCCTCACCGAACCCGAGGCGGGGTCAGATGTGGCGGCGACGGCGATGAGGGCGACCGAGGACGGCGGCGATTACGTTCTTGATGGCGAAAAGACCTGGATCTCGAACGGTGGCATCGCCGATCTTTACTGCGTGTTCGCGCGCACGGGCGGTGCGCCGGGGGCGAAGGGTTTGTCGTGTTTTCTGGTGACGCCCGACATCGCCGGATTCTCCGTCGCCGAGCGGCTGGAAACGATCGCGCCGCATCCGCTGGCGCGCTTGAAATTCGACAATGTGCGAGTGTCGAAGGACGCGATGGTCGGCGCGCCGGGCCAGGGTTTTCGGATCGCGATGTCGGTGCTCGACGTGTTCCGTTCGACCGTCGCGGCGGCGGCGCTTGGGTTTGCACGGCGGGCGCTGGACGAGACGCTGGAACGGGTCCGGACGCGGCACATCCAGGGTGCGCCGCTTGGCGAATTGCAGATGGTGCAGGGGCACATCGCGGATATGGCGCTGGAAATCGACGCCGCCGCCTTGCTGGTCTATCGCGCGGCCTGGACCAAGGATTCGGGCGCCGAACGGGTGACGCGCGAAGCGGCGATGGCCAAGCTGTACGCGACCGAGGCGGCGCAGAAAGTGATCGACCGCGCAGTCCAGTTGCACGGCGGCGAAGGTGTGCGATCGGGCGCGGTGGTCGAGCGGCTTTACCGCGAAATCCGGGCGTTGCGCATCTACGAAGGTGCGTCGGACGTTCAGCGGGTGGTGATCGCAAGGCAGGTGATGGGATGAGCGGCGGCTACGATCCGACCGGCGAGGGTGCCGAGACCGACTTCGCGCAAACGATGTCGTATGGCGATTATCTGCATCTGGAACGCATCCTCGATGCGCAGACGCCGCTGAGCGATGCACCCGACGAGATGCTTTTCATCATCCAGCACCAGACCTCGGAACTGTGGATGAAGCTGATGCTGCACGAATTGCGACTGGCCCGCGCCGCGATTGCCTCCGATACCCTGCCGTCGGCGATGAAGGGGCTGGCGCGGGTGAGCCGGATCATGGAGCAGTTGAACAATGCCTGGGATGTGCTGCGGACAATGACGCCAAGCGATTACACGCGTTTTCGCTCGGCTTTGGGCAAGTCGTCGGGGTTCCAGTCGCTGCAATACCGGCTGATCGAATTCACGCTGGGCAACCGCAACCGCGCGATGCTGAAACCGCATGCGCATGTCGAGGGTGCGACGGCGGCGCTGAGCGAGGAGCTTGGTCGTCTCAGTTTGTATCAAGAGGTTCTGGCGTTCGCGGCCCGGCAAGGCATGGATGTGCCGGAAGCGGTCATTGCGAGACCGGACGACACGCCGCACGACGCCGACGATGGGGTCAAGGCGATGTGGGCGAAGGTCTATCACGACACCGATGCCCACTGGCCGCTTTATGAACTGGCCGAAAAGCTGGTCGATCTCGAGGATTATTTCCGCCGCTGGCGCTTCAATCACGTCACGACTGTCGAACGGGTGATCGGCTTCAAGCGCGGCACCGGCGGCGTCAGCTATCTGAAACATATGCTGGAGGTCGAGTTGTTCCCCGAACTCTGGCACGTCAGGACGGAGCTTTGAGGATGCTGGGACCAAGCGCACACACCGACACCTTCGCCCGCGACAACCTGCCGCCAATGGATCAGTGGCCGGAATTTCTGCTGGACGGGTTCGAATATCCCGAGCGCCTGAACGCCGCGGTTGAATTGACCGACCGGATGGTCGAGCAGGGGCACGGCGACCGCACGGCGCTGATCGGGAACGGGCGGCGGCGCACCTATAAGGAGCTTGCGGACTGGACCAACCGTCTGGCGCATGCGCTGATCGACGATCTGAAGGTGCGCCCCGGCAACCGGGTGCTGATCCGCTCGGCCAACAACCCGGCGATGGTCGCGGCCTGGCTGGCGGCGACAAAGGCGGGCGCGGTGGTCGTCAACACGATGCCGATGCTGCGTGCAGGCGAGCTTTCCAAGATCATCGACAAGGCCGAGGTCAGCCATGCGCTGTGCGACACCCGGCTGATGGACGAGTTGGCAATCGCGGCCAAGGGCTCGCGGTTTCTGACGACGGTGGTGGGGTTTGACGGGACCTCGAACCATGATGCCGAACTGGACAGGCTGGCGCTGGAAAAGCCGGTGCAATTCAGCGCGGTTGCGACGGGTCGCGACGATGTAGCGCTGCTGGGGTTCACATCAGGAACGACGGGTAACCCCAAGGCCACGATGCATTTTCACCGCGATCTGCTGATCATTGCCGATGGCTATGCGAAAGAGGTTCTGGGGGTAACGCCCGATGACATTTTCGTCGGATCGCCGCCGCTCGCATTCACGTTCGGACTGGGCGGACTGGCGATCTTTCCGCTGCGCTTCGGGGCGGCGGCGACGTTGCTGGAAAACGCCTCGCCGCCTAACATGATCGAGATCATCGAGAAGTATAAGGCGACCGTCTGCTTTACCGCCCCGACCGCCTATCGCTTCATGCTGGGCGCGATGGCGGACGGCGCGGACCTGTCGTCGTTGCGGGCCGCCGTTTCGGCGGGCGAGACGTTGCCCAAGCCGGTCTACGACGACTGGATCGCCAAGACCGGCAAGCCGATGCTGGACGGAATCGGCGCGACCGAGATGCTGCACATCTTCATCACCAATCGTTTCGACGATCACCGCCCCGCCTGCACCGGCAAGCCGGTGACGGGTTACGCGGCGAAGGTGATCGGCGCGGATGGGCACGAGGTTCCCGATGGCGAGGTCGGACGGCTGGCGGTGCGCGGGCCGACCGGATGCCGCTATCTCGCGGACGAACGCCAGCGCGATTATGTGGTGGACGGCTGGAACATCACCGGCGACAGCTTCATTCGCGACGCCGACGGCTATTACCATTTCGCGGCGCGCAACGACGACATGATCGTGTCGTCGGGCTACAACATCGCCGGTCCCGAGGTCGAGGCCGCGCTGCTGGCCCATGCCGCCGTCGCCGAATGCGCGGTGATCGGACGACCCGACGAGGCGCGCGGCGAGATTGTCGAAGCGCATGTGGTTCTGGTTGAGGGTCATGCGTCGGACGCAGCGATGATGAAGGCGCTGCAAGAGTTCGTGAAAGCGGCCATTGCGCCCTACAAATACCCGCGCTCGGTGGTTTTTTGCGCGGCTTTGCCAAAGACCCAGACCGGCAAGATCCAGCGATTCCGCCTCAAGGAGAGCGGGGCGAAATGACGGGTGGCCAGAGAATTGGGGCTGGCAAGCAGACCGACAGACGTTACCCATAACGATATAAAAGTTCCAAAGGGAGAAAGTATATGAAACTCAAATCACTCATGATCGGCGCGGCACTTGGCGCGCTTGCAACCGGCGCACTCGCCGAGGTGAAGGTCGGCATGATCACCACGCTTTCGGGCGGAGGTGCCGGGCTTGGCATCGACGTTCGCGACGGCTTCATGCTGGCGGTCAACCAGTCGGGCCGCGACGATATCGAGGTCGTGATCGAGGACGACCAGCAAAAGCCCGATATCGCGGTTCAGCTGGCCGACAAGATGATTCAGTCCGAGAATGTAAACGTCCTGACCGGCATCATCTGGTCGAACCTCGCGATGGCCGTCGTGCCAAGCGCGGTCAATCAGGACATCTTCTATCTGTCGCCGAACGCCGGACCATCGGCTTTGGCCGGGCAGGGTTGCCACAAGAACTATTTCAACGTCGCATGGCAGAACGACAACCTGCACGAAGCGGCGGGCGCTTACGCCAACGATGCCGGGTTCAAGAACTCGTTCATTCTGGCCCCGAATTATCCGGCGGGTCAGGACGCTTTGACCGGTTACAAACGGTTCTACGAGGGCGATCTGGCGGGCGAGCTTTACACCCAGCTTGGCCAAACCGACTACGCCGCTGAAATCGCGCAAATCCGCGCCAGCGGTGCCGACAGCGTGTTCTTCTTCCTGCCCGGCGGCATGGGGATTTCGTTCCTGAAGCAATACGCGGATTCGGGCGTCGATCTGCCAGTCGTTGGTCCGGCGTTCAGCTTCGATCAGGGCATTCTCCAGGCGGTCGGCGATGCCGCGCTTGGCGTCAAGAACACGTCGCAATGGTCCAAGGATATCGACAACGAGGCCAACAAGGCGTTCGTCGAGACCTTCCAGGCCGAATACGGACGTCTGCCGTCGCTTTACGCCAGCCAGGGTTTCGATACAGCGAACCTGCTGATCTCGGCGATGGACAAGGCCGACATCGGCGACATGGACGCCTTCCGCGAAGCACTGGTGGCGGCTGATTTCGCTTCGACGCGGGGCGATTTCAAATTCGGTCCGAACCACCACCCGATCCAGGACATCTACGTTCGCGAAGTCATCAAGGAAGGCGATGTCTACACCAACAAGATCATCGGCACCGCGCTTGAAGATCACGCGGACGCTTACGCCGCCGATTGCAAGATGTAGGAACGCTGCAGCTTTCGTGGCGCGGGCCTGTTTCGATGGGCCCGCAGTCGCGAAGCAGCGATTTAATCTGACCAGATGAGCCCCGTCCTTTTCATAGAACAGGTCCTGAATGGCCTTCAGTTCGGCGTCATGCTGTTTTTGATGTCGGCGGGGCTTACGCTGATCTTTGGTGTGATGGGGCTTATCAATCTCGCGCACGGCTCGCTTTACATGATCGGCGCGTTCGCCGCTGCAGCGGTGGCCGGGGCGACGGGATCGTTCCTGCTGGGGCTGGTCGGGGCGCTGACGGCAGCGGCGGCGGCGGGCGCGATTGTCGAAATGACCGTGATCCGACGCCTTTATGCCCGCGATCATCTTGACCAGGTGCTGGCAACGTTCGCGCTGATCCTGATATTTTCCGAAGGCACCCGGTGGCTGTTCGGGTCGTTTCCGCTGTTTCTGGACGTGCCGGACTGGCTGTCAGGTCCCGTCACCTTGCCGCTCGGCATCCAGTATCCGCTCTACCGTCTTGCGATCATAGTTGTCGGTCTTGCCGTTGCGGCGGGACTTTTCGCGCTTATCGCAAAGACCCGCATCGGTATAAGAATCCGCGCGGGCGAGGCGGACCGCGAGATGATCGGCGCACTTGGTGTCGATATATCAAAGCTTTACACGCTGATCTTCGCGCTTGGTGCTGCACTTGCGGGACTGGCCGGGGCGATGGTCGGTGCGATCCAGTCGGTTCAGGTCGGGATGGGCGAGCCGGTGCTGATCCTTGCCTTCGTGGTCATCGTGATCGGCGGTATCGGTTCGATCCGGGGGGCGTTCGTGGGCGCATTGCTGGTCGGGCTGACCGACACGCTGGGGCGGTTCCTGCTGCCGATTGCGTTCGGCGCTTTCATGGACCCGTCGGCCGCAACTTCGGTTGGGTCGGCGTTGGCGTCGATGGCGATCTATATCCTGATGGCCGCGGTTCTGGTCGTGCGCCCGACGGGCCTGTTCGGAGCCGCGACATGATGCGCGAGGGCTGGCTTAACGCGGCGGTTATGGCGCTGCTGCTGGCGGTGCCGCTTTGGGCGCTGATGACCGGCGAGACTTTCACGATCACGCTGGCGACGCGCGCCGCCATTCTGGCGCTGGCGGCCGTCGGCCTGAATATCGCGCTGGGGCTTGGCGGGCTGGTCAGCCTAGGGCACGCCGTGTTCTTCGGGATCGGTGGCTATGCGATGGGGATACTGGCGTTCCACGCGCAGACCTTTTCGCCGCTGATCGAAACGCCATTCGTCATTCAGGGCACGAAGTCGATGCCGGTGATCTGGCTGGTCGCTGTCATCGCCTCGGGACTGGCGGCGCTTGGTATCGGCGCGCTGAGCCTCAGGACGTCGGGCGTCTATTTCATCATGGTCACGCTCGCGTTCGGCCAGATGTTCTTCTATTTCGCGATTTCCTGGCCCGCTTATGGCGGCGAAGACGGGCTGTCGATCTATCTCAGGAACGGCTTTCCGGGGCTGAACACGCTCGATCCGATCCAGTTCTTCGCGATCTGTTACGTCGCGCTGGCGCTCTGTCTTGCGTTGTCGTGGAGCATCGCGCGATCGCCGTTCGGGCTGGCGCTGACCGCAGCGCGCCAGAACGAGGCGCGGGTGCGCACCGTCGGCCTCGACCCCTATCGCCTGCGTTTGGTCGCCTTCGTCATTTCGGGAGCGATCACCGGGCTGGCGGGGGCGCTGTTCGCCGATCTCAACCGGTTCATCAGCCCGACGATGTTCAGTTGGCAGCTATCGGGCGAATTCATCGTTTTCATCGTTCTTGGCGGGGTCGGGCGGCTTTACGGTCCGGTGGTCGGCGCGTGCCTGTTTGTCATACTCGAACACTGGCTGGGCGGGTTGTCGGATTATTGGCACATCTTCCTTGGCGCGATCCTGCTGCTGGTCGTGCTGTTCGCACGCGGTGGGTTGATCGGCGGGTTGGCCGGGCGCGAGGTGGCGCATGACTGAGCCGGTTCTGGATATTCGCGGCGTGTCCAAGGCGTTTGGCGCTGTTCAGGCGTCGCACGATGTGACGCTCGATCTGCGGCCCGGTGAGATCCATGCGCTGATCGGGCCGAACGGGGCCGGGAAATCGACGCTGATCAAGCTGACCGCCGGAGAATTGATGCC
>JBBKWG010000044.1:0-5202 GCA_037968835.1 Paracoccaceae bacterium | reverse complement strand
ACAGGTTCTGCCGGCGTGATCCGGGACAGCACCGCAGGCCAAATGTCGGCCTTCATTGAAGAGCCCCTTCTTGGATCAGTATTGCGGCTGTCCGGTTGCCGGGCTTTGGTAGAACGATTTCATTTAGAGCTGACCGCATCTCCTCACCTCGGCCGCCATCGAGAACGCTTGTTACGACGCGCTCAAGCAGCAACAATTCATGGGCAAGAACTGTTTCTGCCAACCCGCGGTCAGATGCGGCGCGTGCACGGCGTTCCTGATCATCCATAAACCGCGCAACCTGAGGTACGAATATGGTCGGCAGGCGGTGAAACATGAGTTCGTGAAACGAGTTGTAGCCTACTGCTGATACTACCAGATCTGCGACCTGGCACAGCGCCAGCGACCCCCGCGTCTGCACCACTTTCGTGTTCTTCCAACCGAAAAGACCCGGCGCAACGGTTGAATTCGGCCAAATGACGATCAGGTGCAAACAGCGCGGCCGGTTCTCAAAAAGCCCGCTGAGGTATTGCATCTGTGCAGTGCGGTCAGCAGCGATTCCACCGCCAAGCATCGTTACGATCAGCTGATTGAATTCAACGTTGAAAAGCCGGGAAATACGATCTCGCACACTGTTATCCGACGGTTGCTCGTCAAACCTTTGCACGATTGGACCCACGCGGCGAATGTTCGGTGACGACGAGTAGTCGGTGTTCAGTTCTTCGAAAGCCTCTTCGGGAATAATGATCGTGTTGAAAGCACGTTGTCGTTCGACTTGCATCTCTCGGATCTGATCCGGTCGCCATAGACCACGCCGCACCCAAGTGGCACGGCACCCGATCTCTTGGATCGAGCGATACACAGAGTCGAAGACGTAGCCTCCATCAAATACCAGGTGATCGTTCTGGCCGAGAAACCTGCGAAACCGGATGTAATTGAGGATGTCGTTAGAAAATTCTTCCTAGTGATCCACGCTCTTGGGTACGAGTGGAAGGCAGGCAAACCCCTTTCCGCGGATCAGACCGACGCAGCTTGGATAGGCCGCGAAACCGATGCGCTCGGCTGCGTCCATCTCGGCTGCGATCAACGTGCAACGCTGTGCGTGGCCCAGTCCATTTCCGTTTGTCGGAAAAAAAATTGTGCGCGCTTCGTCGCGCGTCTCCATAACAGTTGTTCCGGGGTGTCCGCTTTGTGGAATTCCGAACGCTTCCTCAATCCTCTCGATCGATCTTGACGCAGTCCAGCGGCTGTTTTGTGCGTGAATTCCAAGTTCTTCCAAGTTCGGAACAACTGACCGATTCAGATAGTCAGGCAGCGCATCGAGATCGTCAGGTCCGCGAAGAGCCGGCGCGTCCGTCAGTAGCGACTTTGTGCTCGTACAGTCGATAACCGTCTTTCCTGCAGCAAATAGTTCCACCGCAAAGGCGGACATTCTTTCGTTCAGGGTGTCTTCACCGTAGAAAACCGCGATATCCGCGCTTCGCGCGAGTGTCATCGGCCCGAGTTCAGCGTAGCCAAGCAAGGAAAGGCCGGCAAATCTGGATTCTTTGATCTTCTCCTTGCCTTTACGGTCTGTCAGAATTGTCAGTCGGAACGCTGAACCATCGTCAATCGCGGCAAGTATCGGCAGAGTTGCAGGGTCGTCCAGCCTTTCGCCGGGAACGAACAGGAAAAGCGTCGGTAGTGGCGGGCGCTCCGGCGGCGGAATGCGGATCTGAGTGGCAATTGAAGCCTTCGGTAAGCCAATCTTATGCAAGTCGGACAAGTTCACGACTTGAGGTTCGCGCCCCAAGGCGTAAGCCAGACGTGCGCGCGCGCCCAGTAGCGACTGATGATCCGGAAAATCTCCGATCGCCGATATCGCGGCAACATCCGCTAAATTGCATGCACGAAGGCGCATCAGCGTTGCGTCAGAAATATCCTCGGCACCAATCAACAGGACGCGGGATATGGAAACATCGGCGATGTTCGCGAGGTAAGGCGCGACCTCGTACTTTTGATTGCGATGGAGCATTGCGGGCAGGCTGTTCTCGTCAATAACCACGGCGTGACCGTGCGCGGCAAGCTGGGCGGAAAAAACAATTTTGGCGTCGAACCCCCTATCGTCGTCGCTGCCTGCCTCGACAAGGATCATGCCGCTGCCTCTGGCAGGTCACCAATCATCGCCCCATGCGTCGCGCGAAACGCGTCCGCAGAAAAGACTGCCAGTTTGGCTTGCGCGGCGAGCACGTGTTCGGCGTAGCGCTTGGGGTGATTTATAAAGTGACTTATCACGGCGGTGACCTCAGCCGGTCTGGACGGGATCACCGCGCCATCGAAAACGGACGCGGTATCCGGATCCGAAATCACGACCTTGCCGGCCGCAATGCCTTCAGCAAGGACGCGGCCGAAGCTTTCGCGCCATGTCGGGGCGGTGAAATAGACCATGAAATCGATCATCTCGAAATATTTATCAATTTCAATACTCTGAAAGGGGACCAAGGTCCAATGCAGGCGGTGCGTGGATTCGTGCCGAAAAGCGTCGCCGCCGACGATGACATTTGCGATCGCATGCTCGGGAAAGCATGCATCGAGTTGCTCGAGCGAGGGAAACTTCTCGAAACCTGGGCGCGAATGGCGACCCCGGCGATCCAAAGGCGCGGGCGTCGGGGTCAGGATCGGGAAGTCGCAGATATTGTGCCAATCCGTGTCCAAAAGCGACCAGTTGTCAAAACCAGAACGTGTCGCAAGCCAATCAGCAATAGTTGTTCGGTTATGCGACGACACCGGCGCCAGCGTTTTGCGAAGCGCGAGGCACGCGGAATCCAATAGCTTCAAGCAATGGCCGGCATCAAACGCCTCGTATCCGCCGGGCCTAAGGAAGTTTTCGTGAGTGACCACGATGAAGTTCCGCGCGAAGATGCGCATCGCAAAGGGCGGGTCGAATTTCAGAAAGGCAGGATTGTGCAGGACAACGGTATCCGCTGAAACGTGCGGGGCGTCCCAAACAACAGGAATCCCTAAATCATCGAGCGCATTCTGAAGAACCGGAGCAACCTCCTTTCCTCGGAACATCCGGGATGTGACGGCATGAACTCGTATATGTGCAAGATCATGAAGAGCTCGAAACTCCCGCGCCACTGCAGCCGAGGTCCCCCCCTGGAACCGAGGGTCAATGATGTATGCAAGGGTCAAGTGTCCGGTCATGACCTCCGCATTTTATCCAATGACGCAAGTCAATACAGTAGTTCCGGCTCGACATTTATTGCCGGGCTGATTGCTGGAGCGCGAGCAGAGAGACACTCGAACAAACCGCTATTCACGTCGGTGATGAAAATGCGAAGTTCACGCGCCAGCGGGTCCGAACCTTGAAGCAAACCGGGGTTAGACAAAACATAGCCGCGTAATGCTCCGCAATCTTTCGAATTGATCAGCCCCTCTATGACGCGAAGTTGTTCAAGCGTGTATGCGGCGAAGGCGGCCGATCCTGAGCTCAGCCATCAATGCGGTGACGACGGCAATCAATCGGGGACTGGGCATGTTAAAATGTGCTCTGAAAGGTCTGTGATTTTAGTTGAATGAAATGACGCGGAAGGCAATTCCTTTGTCACCGGAAGTCTCCACGTCGAAGACTGTTGACCAGTTTGTTTACGATGCGATCCAGTTCCGAGGGCTTCTTGGCGCTGGAAGCTTTTCTCGGCGCGACCGGCGCGCCATCACCTGCAACGAAGACTTCCATCGTTCCGACTTCAGGAGACGGACGGAAGCTGGTGAAATCACGTGCCTCTGCGTCGACGCGCTCGGCGATAATGCTGGCCGTTGCACTGTCTTCAGGATGAAAAAAGCGGACCTGGTTTGCAGTTACTTTGAAATTTACCCGCTGGATCGGGCCAAGCGAAATTCCTGCCTCGCGCAGCCGCGCGACGACTGACTCGACCTCCGATTCGGGAATGGTGCTCGGTGCGCTGAGACGGATCGTGTATCCATCGGCTCCGGGCAGACGCAAATCAGGCTGGTCGGGTAAGTCAGGCTGCGCAGGTAATGCTTCCTCGCTGTCGAGCATCGCCAAAGCCGCTTTCAGTTCAGTCTCGAGATCGCGCGACAGACTCGGTTCGTCTGCGTAAGCTCCTGTCAGTGAGGTCAGATCGGAAACGGCACCCCGCGGCGAAATCGATGGGTCGATCGTTGCCATCAAGCGTGCTGGCGGCGAGGTCGAGGCTAGGTCGACGGTTTGATCCGAAGGTGAAATCGACGATAGCTCGAAAGGGGACGCAGCGCCCGCAATGAGCGGTCGACCGTCGGTCTCCGAGTCCAGAGTCATCCGCGGGCTGTCTTCAACATTCGACAGCCCGATTTGCGGCCTGAAAATACTGGGTTCGGGCTGGTCCGACGGTTCGGGAATCACCGGTATGAATTCTGGTGAACCTGGCGAATTGAGCAGCGCCACTTCGCGAACGGGATCATGCTCGACGTCGAGGACTTCGGGTGTGCGGACCTCGGCCGCCAAAAATGTGATGTTGGATGGCGGCGCGGGACTTACCTGATCCACGTCGGGTGCGGAATCCACGTCGACTGCGGACGCCACGATCGGGTCCGTTTGAATTGGAGTCGGCTGGATTGGCGACGCTGCTGAAGCCGTTCCATCAGCCGTCGTGACGTCAGGCTTGATCGAAGAGGGCGCGACAGTCAGTGTCCGCGTTTCTGTCAAGATCGGCATCGCCGACTTTGGGCCAAGTAGAGTAATCGCAAAGTACAAACTTACGCCGACGCCAAGACCAATTCCGAATCCAAGGGCAATTAGAGCCACCATGCTTGAACCACTGCGATGCGCTACTTGCGAAACGGGTTTTGGTGGAGTTTTTGGCTCAGAAAGATTCGGAGCAACAGCAGAAGGCGAATCCTCCGTCGGGCTCTTTTTCATTCTCGGAAACAGGACCGCCTGAGAACTTTCCTTCCCGGAATCATCAGGGCGTTCCGACGACAACCCCGCAAAAATATGCCGTGCTTTGACTTCGCCAGATGCATTCTGCTCTGACTGTCGCTGCGCAAGAAGTTCATTGCGACGGGCACGTGCCTGTTCCAGCCGCTCTTCCCAGTTCATCGCTTTAAGAGCGTTTTGAATGTCCTCACGCTCTTCCTGAATTTCGCTATCGCTACCCATTTTACCGCCCACCAAAACAACCAATAAGAGGCCCGGACTCCGACGGACAACATTTTAAAACGCGCGTACCCGACCAGCCACGG
>JBBKWG010000043.1:0-3111 GCA_037968835.1 Paracoccaceae bacterium | reverse complement strand
GTCGCGTTCATGCCGTGGAACGGTTACAACTACGAGGACTCGATCCTGATTTCCGAGCGGATCACCCGCGACGACGTCTTCACGTCGATTCACATCGACGAATTCGAAGTCGCCGCCCGTGACACAAAGCTTGGGCCGGAAGAGATCACGCGCGACATCCCCAACGTCGGCGAGGAGGCGCTGCGCAACCTCGACGAGGCTGGCATCGTCTATATCGGTGCCGACGTCGGACCGGGCGACATTCTTGTCGGCAAGATCACACCGAAGGGCGAAAGCCCGATGACGCCGGAGGAAAAACTCCTCCGCGCCATCTTCGGTGAAAAGGCATCGGACGTGCGCGACACCAGCTTGCGTCTGCCGCCGGGTGACTTCGGCACGATCGTCGAGGTCCGCGTCTTCAACCGTCACGGCGTCGACAAGGACGAACGCGCGCTTCAGATCGAGCGCGAAGAAGTCGAGCGTCTGGCACGCGACCGGGACGACGAGTTGGCGATCCTCGAGCGCAACATCTATTCGCGTCTGAGCACGATGCTGATGGGCAAAGTTGCGGTGAAAGGGCCGAAAAGCGTCAAGCCGAAGTCCAAGATCGACGAGGAACTGCTGGAAACGCTGTCGCGTGGCCAGTGGTGGCAGCTTGCCATCGGCGAAGAGAACGAGGCCCAGCAGATCGAAGCGCTGAACGCCCAGTACGAATCGCAAAAGCGCGCGCTGGATCACCGTTTCGAGGACAAGGTCGAAAAGGTCCGTCGTGGCGACGACCTGCCGCCGGGTGTGATGAAGATGGTCAAGGTCTTCGTCGCGGTGAAGCGCAAGCTGCAGCCGGGCGACAAGATGGCCGGACGTCACGGCAACAAGGGCGTCATTTCGAAGGTGGTCCCGATGGAGGACATGCCGTTCCTTGCGGATGGAACACCGGTCGATTTCGTTCTGAACCCGCTCGGGGTGCCGTCGCGTATGAACGTCGGACAGATCCTCGAAACCCACATGGGTTGGGCCGCGCGCGGTCTGGGAATCCAGATCGACGACGCACTTGGTGAGTACCGGCGCTCGGGCGACATGACCCCGGTGAAGGACGCGATGAAAATCGCCTATGGCGACGATGTCTACAACGAAGGCATCAAAGGCATGGACGACGATCAGCTCGTCGAAGCGGCAGGAAACGTCGTCAACGGCGTTCCGATCGCGACGCCGGTGTTCGACGGTGCCAAGGAAGCCGACGTGAACGATGCGTTGAAGCGCGCCGGGTTCAGCCAGAGCGGGCAGTCCGATCTGTTCGACGGTCGCACGGGCGAACAATTCGCGCGCAAGGTGACGGTCGGGATCAAGTACCTGCTGAAGCTGCACCACCTTGTCGACGACAAGATCCACGCGCGTTCCACCGGGCCTTACAGCCTTGTCACGCAGCAGCCTCTGGGCGGTAAAGCCCAGTTCGGCGGTCAGCGTTTCGGGGAAATGGAAGTCTGGGCGCTGGAAGCCTACGGCGCGGCATACACGCTTCAGGAGATGCTCACCGTCAAGTCGGACGACGTCGCAGGCCGCACCAAGGTCTACGAGTCGATCGTCAAGGGCGAAGACAACTTCGAAGCGGGCGTGCCCGAGTCGTTCAACGTTCTGGTCAAGGAAGTCCGGGGCCTCGGCCTCAACATGGAACTCCTGGATGCGGAGGACGAGTGAGGGCGGTCACGCCCTCCTCAATTTCCCTCAAACTTAAGGACGCAAGATGAACCAGGAACTTATCAACAACCCGTTCAACCCGCTCGCACCGGTCAAGACGTTTGACGAGATCAAGATCTCGCTGGCGTCGCCCGAGCGGATTCTGTCGTGGTCGTATGGCGAAATCAAGAAGCCCGAGACCATCAACTACCGCACGTTCAAGCCCGAGCGTGACGGCCTGTTCTGCGCGCGTATCTTTGGCCCGATCAAGGATTACGAATGTCTGTGCGGCAAATACAAACGGATGAAATATCGCGGCGTCGTCTGCGAGAAATGCGGTGTCGAAGTCACGCTGCAAAAGGTCCGGCGCGAGCGCATGGGCCACATCGAGCTGGCCGCACCCGTTGCGCACATCTGGTTCCTGAAGTCGCTTCCGTCCCGGATCGGCCTCATGCTGGACATGACGCTGCGCGATCTCGAGCGGATTCTCTACTTCGAGAACTACGTCGTGATCGAACCCGGCCTGACCGACCTGCAATACGGTCAGTTGATGAACGAAGAAGAGTTCATGGACGCGCAGGACGCCTATGGCATGGACGCCTTCACAGCCAACATCGGTGCCGAAGCGATCCGCGAAATGCTGGCCGCCATCGACCTTGAGTCGGAGGCCGAACAACTGCGCGCCGATCTGGCCGAGGCGACCGGTGAACTGAAGCCCAAGAAGATCATCAAGCGTTTGAAGATCGTCGAGAACTTCATCGAGTCGGGCAACCGTCCCGAGTGGATGATCCTGACGGTCATCCCGGTCATCCCGCCCGAGTTGCGCCCGCTGGTGCCGCTTGACGGTGGCCGGTTCGCAACCTCGGACCTGAACGACCTCTATCGCCGCGTCATCAACCGCAACAACCGTCTGAAGCGCCTGATCGAACTGCGCGCGCCCGATATCATCGTGCGCAACGAGAAGCGTATGCTGCAGGAATCGGTCGATGCGCTGTTCGACAATGGCCGTCGCGGTCGCGTCATCACGGGTGCCAACAAGCGTCCGCTGAAGTCGCTTTCCGACATGCTGAAAGGCAAGCAGGGTCGCTTCCGCCAGAACCTTCTGGGCAAGCGCGTCGACTTCTCGGGCCGGTCCGTCATCGTGACGGGTCCGGAACTGAAGCTGCACCAGTGCGGCTTGCCCAAGAAGATGGCGCTGGAGCTGTTCAAGCCGTTCATCTACTCGCGGCTTGAAGCGAAAGGGCTGTCCTCGACGGTCAAGCAAGCCAAGAAACTGGTCGAGAAAGAGCGTCCCGAAGTCTGGGACATTCTCGACGAGGTCATCCGCGAGCATCCGGTCCTTCTGAACCGCGCGCCGACGCTGCACCGTCTGGGCATCCAGGCGTTCGAACCGATCCTGATCGAAGGCAAGGCGATCCAGCTTCACCCGCTGGTCTGCTCGGCCTTCAACGCCGACTT